>CAYRDE010000042.1:0-15632 GCA_964422935.1 uncultured Oscillospiraceae bacterium
CTCCCGGCAGGAGATCATCCGCCGGTATTATGTCGCCCTGTGTGACGAGAAGCAGGGCAAGGCCGGCATGGAGCCGGTACGGAAGCTGGAGCTGCTTATGAAGAAAGCCGGGGTCAGCCCGACGGAGCGCCGGGTGGTTGCCGCCGCTCTGAAACGGGACGAGGAGACCGGCAACCCCGCCGCCGCCATGGAGCTGCCTGACGGAAGAATCGTTACCGGCAAGACCTCCGACCTTTTGGGTGCTTCCTCTGCCCTTCTGCTCAACGCCCTGAAGGAGCTGGGCGGGATGCCCAGCGACCTGCACCTGATTTCCCCGGTGGCCCTGGACCCCATCCAGCATTTGAAGGTGGCACACCTGGGCAACCGGAATCCCCGGCTTCATACTGACGAAACCCTGATCGCCCTGTCCATCTCCGCCGCTACCAATCCCATGGCGGAGTACGCCATGGAGCAGCTGAGCAAGCTCCGGGGCTGCGATGTCCATTCCTCGGTGATCCTGTCCCCGGTGGATGAGAACACCTTCAAACGTCTGGGCGTCAACCTGACCTGTGAGCCCCGGTATAAACGGTAACAAAGGGGCACCTGCAAAGGCCTTGCAGGTGCCACATTCATAATAAGGGGAAATCAAAACATGAAAAGAAACAGGATTGTATGGCTGTGTTTTTGTCTTGCCATTCTATGCTGCATTCTCCTTGCCATGGGATTCAGTAAACAGAAAATGGATTTTGACGCGGTACTGGTTTCTGAACAGGAACAGTATCCCATAGACGTTTCTCTTCATGTCCGTAGGATGGATCTGCTTTTCCTCCGCCGACTCCATTGTGACATAACATTCAAGCAGTCGGATGGGACCTCCCGGGATCTTCCCATAAATGGGATCGTATATGATATGGAAAAATATGGTGGTGGTCAGTTCTACCAGGTATTCTATCTTGTATACAGCATCAGTGAGAACGCCTTTGTTTCCTGCAACCTGTATTTTGACAAAGGGTTTGAGAATTGGGTTTTGTCCACCGAAACCAACCAAATCATAGCAGCCAGCCCTGAGTTTTGCCGTATGATCGAAAAATAAAGAACGGCTGCGTTTCGCAGCCGTTCCTTTCCTTATGTGAGGTCTCAGCCGATGGTATAGACCAGCTTAAAAGCGTCCCCGTCATTGACCGGGGTGGAATCTGCACCGGTGGTGGCGTATTCTTCCCCAATGTACAGTGCCCAGTAGCTCTGGTCCGTGTCCCAGTTGGCTTCTTCCCCGTCTACCACGTTGATCATCAGACCGAAGTCGCCGTTCTCGCCCTCAACCAGACCTTCCCCCAGCAGCACCGCACCCAGAAATTCCTCCTGGGTGGCATAGGTGAAGATCTTTTCGCTTTCGTCCTTATGTACCACGGTTACGGTGATATTCTTAGTCCCAGCCGCACCCTTTGGCTTCAGGGCAAAGCTGGCTGCCAGTGCCAGCACGACCACCAGGGCCACTGCAATTACCGCAATCAGCGTTTTCTTGTTCTTCATTTTTGTACCTCCATCTTTTTCTTAACGGAATGCACCTATCATAGCACCCTTTCTTTTTTCTGTCAAGGAAAGGAGAGTCAGGAGAATTTCTGTAGCTTTTTTTTACTGATAATGGTATAATGGCAAAAAAGCCAATTCCGGCAAAGGAGAGGCATTTATGGCAAACGTTTTGGAAATCACCGATTTTTCAGCCCCGGAACTGGACGTATACGCCCGTCTTACCGAGGCCCAGCTGCGAAACCGCTTTGCGCCTGCCAAGGGCATGTTTATCGCCGAGAGTCCCAAGGTCATCCACCGGGCATTGGACGGGGGCTGCGTCCCCGTGTCCCTGCTGATGGAGCGCAAGGACATTAGCGGCTCCGCCCGGGAAATCATCGCCCGGTGCCCGGACATCCCCGTATTCACCGCTGACGAAGAAGTGTTATGTAACCTTACCGGCTACCATCTCACCCGGGGCGTGCTGTGCGCCATGCTCCGCCCACAGCTTCCCTCCCTGGAGCAGATTTGCGCCGGGGCAAGCCGGATCGTCATTCTGGAAAACGTCCAGAACCCCACCAATGTAGGGGCCATCTTCCGCAGTGCCGCCGCATTGGGCATGGACGCGGTGCTGCTGACCCCGGGGTGCAGCGATCCCCTGTATCGGCGCAGTGCCCGGGTTAGCATGGGTACCGTGTTCCAGATTCCCTGGACCTTTACCGGTCCCTGGCCCGAGAGTATGGAAGCGCTGAAACGTCTGGGCTTCCGGACTGCCGCCCTGGCTCTCCGCGACGATACCTTATCCATTGACGACCCCCAGCTGATGCGGGAAGGGAAGCTCGCCCTGCTTCTGGGCAGCGAGGGCGACGGCCTGACGGATACCACCATTGCCAAATGTGACTACACGGTGAAGATTCCCATGTACCACGGGGTGGACTCTCTGAATGTAGCCGCCGCCAGCGCCGTGGCCTTCTGGCAGCTGCGAAAGCCCCAATAATAAAGGAGATTCCTTATGCGAACCAGCGAATACGATAACGACCATTTCTTTTCCCAATACGCCCAGATGGATCGAAGCAAGGGCGGTCTGGAAGCTGCCGGAGAGTGGCACCAATTAAAGCCCATGTTTCCCGATTTGAAGGGGAAGGCGGTTCTTGACCTGGGCTGCGGCTACGGCTGGCACTGCGGCTATGCCCGGCAGCAGGGTGCCCGGGAGATCCTGGGCATCGACCTCAGCGAGAAAATGCTGGCTGAGGCGCAGCGACGAAATTCAGGTGCCCCCATCACCTATATGCTTTGCGGCATTGAGGACTACGCCTACCCGGAACGCAAATGGGACTGTGTGGTGTCGAACCTGGCTTTGCACTACGTTTCCGATTTGTCCCAGGTTTTCCGGAACATCTACCACACGCTGACCCCTGGAGGCGTATTTCTGATGAACATCGAGCATCCGGTATTCACCGCCGGAATCCATCAGGACTGGCTCTATGCGGAGGATGGCACCCCGAAGTGCTGGCCCCTGGACAACTATTTCCTGCCCGGTCCCCGGGAGACCCAGTTCTTAGGCTGTACCGTCCGAAAATACCACCATACCCTGACCCAGATTCTCATGGGCTTGCTTAACTGCGGCTTTACCCTGGAAGCCGTGGAGGAGGCCCAGCCTCCCGCTGACTGGCTGTCCCTTCCCGGCATGGCAGAGGAACTGCGCCGCCCCATGATGCTGCTGGTGAAGGCCATTCGGAAATAAGTCTCTTCTCCTGCTCACGCCTCCCGGAGGCTTTGGCCCCGGTACTCTCTGGGTGTGCAGTTATAGAACCGTTTAAAGGTCTGCGCAAAATGACTGGGGCTGTCAAAGCCACAGAGGGCTGAAATCTCGGAGACGCTGCTCCCCGGATTTTTACGGAGCATCTCGGCGCCTTCCATGACCCGGTATTTCAGAAGGTACTGGATGGGAGAGAGCTGGATGGTTTTCCGGAAGCACCGCAGGCACTCCCGCTCACTGATTCCGGCAGAGGCGGCAATGTCCCCAAGGGCAGGATCACTTGCAAAGTTTTCGTGAATGTAGGCCAGCATTTTCTGAATGCGCAGATTGTCCGCACCCTGGACCTGTGTCTTTCCCTGGGGAAGCAGCGCCTCACAGAGAGACAGGCAAATGCGGGACAGGTTTTCCCGCACAGTGAACTCAAATCCGAAATCCTCCCGGACCAGTGCCGCAAAGGCTTCTCCAAACCACCGGGAAAGCGGCTCCTTTTGTCCGGCCTTTAACAGATATCCCTGGAATTGACCACAGCTCAGCAGCGGCTCCATGTATCTTTTTCCAAATACCATGCCCTCTCTGCCCGCAATTAGGTCAGGGCTGAATACCAGAGAGCGAAGATGGCATTCTCCCTTCCCATAATGGGGAATATTGGTGTTGATGACCAGCAGATCCCCCTGTTCCAGCAGAAAGGTATGGGCGGGGATTTTGATTTCCATCTGCCCCTCTGCAATCAAAATAATCTCCAGCTCTCTGTGCCAGTGCCAGGGAATACTGGTCTCTCCCGTTTCCCCATACCGGGAGTCATACCCGGCACAGGGAAATTCCATGCTGCCATGGGGCTGCAGCTCCTGGGAGGCCTTATTTAAATTCAGTCCGCATTCTTGCAATGCCATTGTGTCCTCCTTCGGCTCGTTGGCGGTTTTTTTATATTATACGTCTGAAAATGTATTGTTTCAAGTCCTGTTTGACGGTATTCTTATAGAGAAAAACCGAAGGGAGAATATCATCCATGTTTCAGCTTCTGCTGCTAATTATCTACCTGGCCTTCATCAGCTTAGGCCTGCCCGATTCCCTGCTGGGTGCGGCATGGCCTACCATGTACCAGGAATTCGCCGTCCCTGTGTCCTATGCCGGGGGCATCTCCATGATTATCGCCCTGGGCACCATTGTTTCCAGTTTGCAAAGCGACCGGCTCACCAAAAAGTTCGGCACGGCGATTGTCACGGCAGCCAGTGTTTTCCTTACCGCCGCTGCCCTGTTTGGCTTTTCTGTCAGCCATTCCTATCTGGCCCTGTGCCTGTGGGCCATTCCCTATGGCCTGGGCGCGGGCAGCGTGGACGCGTCTCTGAACAACTATGTGGCCCTTCACTATACCAGCCGCCACATGAGCTGGCTCCACTGCATGTGGGGCGTGGGCGCTTCTGTGGGCCCTTACATCATGGGCTATGCCCTCACCGGTGGTCGGGGCTGGAATATGGGCTATCGGTATATTGCCGTTTTGCAGATCATTCTGACCGCCATTCTGATTTTCAGTCTGCCCCTGTGGAAAAAGCAGGGCGCAGGTCCGGAAGCAGAGGAAGATAAGGCCCCGCCTCTTTCTTTGAAGCAGGTGTTTGGGATTCCCGGCGCCCGGGAGGTGATGGTGGCCTTCTTCTGCTACTGCGCCCTGGAGCAGACCACCGGCCTTTGGGCCAGCAGCTACCTGGTGCTGCGCCGGGGACTTTCCCCGGAAACCGCCGCCGGATTTGCCAGTCTGTTCTTCATTGGCATCACCGTGGGCAGAGCCCTCAGCGGGTTTATGACGCTGAAATTCAGCGATACCCAGATGATTCATCTGGGCTTTGGGGTGATCTTCCTGGGAATTGTGCTGTTCTTCCTGCCCCTGGGAAGCGCAGGCTCCCTGGTGGGTCTGATTTTGGTGGGGCTGGGCTGCGCTCCTGTCTATCCCTCCATCATCCACGCTACCCCGGCCCATTTCGGCCCTGACAAGTCCCAGGCCATGATCGGCGTTCAGATGGCCTCTGCCTATACGGGCACCTGCCTCATGCCCCCACTCTTCGGGCTGATTGCCAACCACATCTCCGTGGCTCTGTTCCCGGTATATCTGCTGGTCATTCTTCTGCTGATGGCCTTCATGCACGCAAGGATGCTCCAGAAGGTTTCCGGCAATCCATAAGGAGGCTTCTATGATCGACCTTCACATGCACAGCTTCTACAGTGACGACGGGGAATTCTCCCCTGCCGCACTGGTCACTATGGCTGCGAAAAAGGGCGTAACCTGCCTGTCCGTCACCGACCACAACTGCGCCAGAGCGAATGCGGAAGCGGCTCAGGCCGCTAAGGCCTGTGGAATCCGCTATCTTCCCGGCATTGAGATCGACTGTACCTTCCAGGGACTTTCCTTTCACCTGCTGGGCTACGGCATCGACTGGGAATGCGGGGATTTCGCAGCCATCGAGGAAGCCGTTGCCCGCCAAAACCACGCTGCTTCCCTCCAGCGGCTGGAGAAAACCCGTGCTCTTGGCTTCTCCGAAATCCGGGAGAAGGACCTGGAGTCCCTGTCCGGAGGCGGCTACTGGAAGGGCTCCTGGACAGGCGAGATGTTCGCGGAGGTGCTTCTCTCCATGCCCCAATACGCAACCCATCCTCTTTTAGCGCCCTACCGTCCCGGGGGAAGCCGGAGTGACAATCCCTATGTGAACTTCTATTGGGATTTTTACGCTCAGGGGAAGGCCTGCTATGGGGAGATGCGCTATCCCTCCATGGCGGAGATTCTGGAAACCATCCACCGCAACGGAGGCATCGGGGTTCTGGCCCATCCCGGAGTCAACCTAAAGGGCCACGAGTCCCTTCTCGACGGACTGATTGGGCTGGGACTGGATGGGATAGAAGCGTTCAGCAGCTACCACAGACTCCAGCAGGCAGATTACTTCTGCCAAAAGGCCAGAGAGCACGATCTTCTGGTCACCTGCGGCAGTGACTACCACGGAAAGACAAAGCCGGCGATTGCCATGGGACAGCACGGCTGCCCCATAGCCCCGGAGAAAATGATCTCCTCTTTGGGCTTCCTGCTTCGGGAATGAATTTCCCCTTGCAAAATCCCCTTCCCTGTGCTATGATACAAAAAACGATAGAAACGGAGTTGAAAGGATGCGCAAATAAACCTGCTTTTCGGGTAATGTAAGCAAGGGCGGCTGCGGCCCCCTGGCTTTGCCATACCCTTCGCAGGAAAGCGCTCCTTACAGCTTTGGTTTCTCCCCCCATCGGGTCACCACGGCTGCAAGAATGCTTTCTTGCGGCCTTTTTGCTGTGCGAAAATCCAGGCATGGATTACCATTTGGGAGGGATGCAAAATGTCGTTGATTCAAATCTCCAATTTAACCTTTTCCTACGAGGGAAGCCCGGACCCTGTTTTTGAGGATGTCACCCTCCGTCTGGACACCGGCTGGAAGCTGGGCCTTACCGGCAGGAACGGAAGGGGCAAGACCACCCTTTTACGCCTTCTGCAGGGGAAGTACCCCTATCAGGGCACCATCTCCGCCTCTGTAGGCTTTTCCTATTTCCCCTATGAAGTGCCCGACGGCAATGTCTTTGCCATCGACGTGGTGGAGGAGATGTACCCGGAATACGAATATTGGCGGCTTGCCAAGGAATTAAATGGCCTGGGCCTTTCGGAGGCCCTTCTCTATCAGCCCTACAACACCCTTTCCGGCGGAGAGCAGACCAAGCTTCAACTGGCGGTACTCTTCTCCCGGGAGAACCAATTTCTGCTCATTGACGAGCCCACCAACCATCTGGATGCCCAGGGCCGTGCCCAGCTCAGCGCCTATTTCAGCCGGAAGCAGGGCTTTCTGCTGGTGTCCCATGACCGGGCCTTTCTGGACGGCTGCATTGACCACATTCTCGTCATCAACAAGACGGACATGGAGGTACAGCGGGGAAATTTCTCCACCTGGTGGGAGAATAAACAGCGGCAGGATGCCTTTCAGCAGGCAGAAAACCGGAAGCTACAAAAGGAAATCGGGCGTCTGGAGTCCGCCGCCCGACAAAAGGCAGGCTGGTCTGACCAGGTGGAGGCCAGCAAGTTCGGCACCCATCCCGCCGACCGGGGCTTCATTGGTCACAAGTCCGCCAAAATGATGGCCCGGGCCAAAGCCATCGAAGGCCGTCGCCAGGCAGCGATTGCGGAAAAGCAGGGGCTCCTGAAAAATATCGAACGGGCGGATGCCCTGAAAATCTTCCAGGCTCCCTATCCCAAACAGGTCATGGCCCAGTTCAAAGGGGTCAGCATCCAATACGGGGAGCGTCCCGTCTGCGAGAACGTCTCCTTTACGGTGGAGCGGGGGGACCGGATCGTCCTCCGGGGCCGAAACGGCAGCGGGAAAAGCAGCATCTTAAAGCTGCTGGCAGGCCAGGAGATTCCCCATTCAGGGGAGGTCCGCATTGGAAGCGGCCTGACCATCTCGGTGGTGTCCCAGGACTCCTCCCATCTGTCCGGGCGTTTGTCCGATCTGGCCCGGGACAGCGGCATTGACGAAAGTCTGTTCCTGGCGATCCTCAGCAAGCTGGATGTGCCGAAGGCCCAGATGGACCGGGACATGAGCTCCTTAAGCGCCGGACAGAAGAAAAAGGTGCTGCTGGCAAAAAGCATCTGCACCCCTGCCCATCTTCACATCTGGGACGAGCCTATGAACTATATCGATGTTTTCTCACGCATTCAGATAGAGGACCTGTTAACGGAGTTTCAGCCCACCCTTGTGTTTGTGGAGCATGACCGGGTGTTTGCTGAAACCATTGGGACAAAGGAGGTCACACTGGACGAGGAAGCCCGATCTTGACTTTACACGCGGAGCCGTCTCAGCTGAAACGGCTCCGTTTTCTTTTTTTAATATTTTCTTTTCCATGAAAGATTCCCTTACAAAATCCCTCTATAAGGGTGAGCAAACCAAATTGGAGGTGACTACCCTTGGAAGACAGCAACATCATTAACCTATACTTTCTCCGCAATGAGGAGGCCATTACCGAGACTGACCGGCGCTATGGGAAGCGGCTGTACCACATAGCCGACGGCATTCTGCGCAATTCCCAGGATGCGGAGGAAAGCGTCAGCGATACCTACCTCAAGACCTGGCAAACCATCCCGCCCCAGAGGCCGGACCACTTCTTCGCCTATATTGCCCGGATCTGCCGCAACTTCGCCCTGGGGCGGCTGGACTGGCGGAACGCCGCCAAACGAAAGGCCCAGGTGGTCTCCCTGACCCAGGAGATGGAGCTATGTATCCCGGACAGGAGTCGGGACACCCATCTCAGCGGCGGGGAGCTGGGGAAACTGCTGAACGCCTTCCTGGCTACCCTGACTCCGGAAAACCGGATGATTTTCCTGCGGCGGTACTGGTATGTGGACACCGTAGGTGAAATCGCCGCCCGGTACGGGATTACGGAAAACGCCGTGTCCATCCGGCTCCACAGAACCCGGGAGAAGCTGGCAGCATATTTAAAAAAGGAGGGAATCGCTGTATGAATGGAAAGGATATTTTCCTGGGACTGGGCCAGGTTTCAGAGAAGTATATTGACGAAGCGGAATTTGGGGTATTCCACCCGGAAAAGCGGGAAATTCCAAAGCAAAAGAAGGTCCTCCCGCTGCGGAAGACCCTTCTGGTGGCTGCCATCGTTGTCCTGACCCTGGTGTTGGCAGGCTGCACCGTGGCTTATGTGCTCCATTTGCAGGATCTGCATATGGGTTCCCGGGATGTCTGGGTGGATAACTGGGATGAGAACCTGGAATACCAGGGCCGGGAGACGGTGACGGAGCAGGTTTTCTCCCTCGGCGGGCTGAAAGGAACCCCGGCCTATCAGGGGACCCTGGCCTGGTTTGATTTCATCCAAAGCTATGACCCGGACTACGCTATTGCGGATTCTCTGGGAGCGGATCGCCCGGTATTCCCAGGAAAATACGACGCCTATGGGATTTACACCCAGGAAATGGCGGACAAGCTGGACGAGATTACGCAAACCTACGGCCTGGAGCTTCTTGGTCCAACGGTAGAGGGCATGTCCGGCAAGTCTCTGTTCCGCTACTTCGGCGTAGAGAATCTGCTCAGTGCTGACAGCACTGCCAGCATGGACACCCTGAATGCCTGGGCCTATGAAAGCGGCGGCCTCTATTCGGACTTCTTCCTTCGTCTGCCGGAAGAGACCGGCTGGCCCTATGATACCCTGTGCTCCTACCATTTAAATCCCAAAAACGCTCTGTGTATTGATACCTTTACCCAGAGCGAGGACAGCACCTGGCGGGAGTGGAACTACACAACTCAAAGCGGGGACAAGGTTCTGATTCTTCGGGACGCCGACGTAAACATTTCCTGGATTCTCTGCAACCGGGAGGATGCCATGGTCTCTGTGCGGATACAAAGCGAGCACAGCGTGGGCACAGACGAGGGCGGCGTCCAGCAGTTTACCAATACTCCCATGACGGATCGTCAGCTGGAGCAAGCCGCCGATGCCATAAACTGGGAGCTGGCTCTGAAACCCGGTGATCCCGCCCTGCTGGAGGGCTCTGCCGGAGATTCCAGCCAGACAGTTCAGATTCAGAATGGGGTGGCAGTGAAGCTGAAAAAGGTGGAAACTGATGGTCTTACCGCCTACATTACCTTAGGTGTCACTGCGCCCGAGGGCACGAAGTTAACCCGAGATACTGACACTCGCACGCACCTATGGTTTGACACTGCTCGGCTCTCTTCCCCGGAGTCTATGCAGAGCATAGGCGTGAGCCTGACCGGCGGTGCTAAGGAGGACGGGGACGGAAAAGACAATACCATAGACATTGTCCTCACCGCCGAGACCTACGCAGAGAGTGACGGAGATTCCTTCTGTCCCGGAGACATGTGGCAACTCTATCTGGAGGATGTTCAGCTGAAAACCTGGAACCACGAACGCATGCAGGAAGAAATACTGTGGGAGGTATCCGGGGCCTGGAAATTTGATATTCCCATCAGCGAAAGCAACAACTTCCGGGAGCTGGAATTTGTGAAAGACCCCATTACCACCTCTCTCTGCACAGGCTGGCATGCAGATGGAACCGATGTATTTGAGAATGCAACCCTATATTCCTTGAAGCTTCGCACCTTCTCCGCCCGCTTTTCCGCTAAAGGCCCTTATGAAGGCGCTGGCCTTGACTTTACCGATGCTCGGAATGATAAATTTCCTTATGTTGTATTGAAAGACGGCACCACAATAAATCTGTGGCTGACCAGTGGAAACGGAACCAACTTTGACCCAATTCCTGTGGATGAGGTAGCGTATCTTATGCTCATCGACGGCACCAAGCTGACCCCAGTCTCCTAACCCAAATACCATTCAGCGCCCCGGGAAATTCCCGGGGCGCTCAGCGTGGTAAAACCATATGTGATCATATCCCTCAGCCGGGGATGCGAAGAATCGCCACTGCGCCGTCTTCATTACGGAAGGACGCCCCTCCGCCGTGAGCGGTAACGATCTGCCGCACCAGATGAAGCCCCAGAATATGGGGCGCGTTGGAATCCGCGGAGGTGTGGTACAGGTTTTTCAGGACCGCCTCCGGGTAGCCCCCGCCGTTATCCCGAACTTCCAGCGTAAGCTGCCCGTCTGTCATTTCCGCCAACACTGTGATACAGCAACCGGAGGGATTGTGGCGGACACTGTTATTTAAGAGGTTATCTATGGCTCTCGTCAGCAGTTCCCCGTCCGCTTCCAGCAGGGCCTGTCCCGTCGGCTCCCGGATTTGCAGGTCAACCCGGTAGCCCTCTTCCAGCCCGTCGCAGAATTCCGCCACACACCGGCGAAGCCAGGGGCCTATCTGAAGGGGAGAACGCCGCAGAGGCTGGGCATTGTATTGCAGCTTAAAGGTCAGATTCAGGTCCTCAATGAGGGCCTTTATTTTTTTGCTCTGGGTACAGATGGCATCCGCCTTTTTCCGGGGCTCTGACTGGAGTGGAAACTGCCCGGCAAGCTGCTCCCCATAGCCCATAATCAGGGCCAGTGGGGTGCGGATGTCGTGGGAAACCCCAGCAATCCAGTTGGCCCGGGTCGTGTCCCGGCGCTGGATCAGGGCGTTCTGCTGCTGAAGATGGCGGCTGGTCTGGTTCAGCTTTTCCGCCAGTTCTGCCGTGGTGCCGGATTCCTCCAATCGGACTTCCTTCCCATCGGCGAGCCGCTCGATTCCCTCCGCCACCTCCCGCAGAGGCCTGGCACCCCGCCAGCCGAGCCACAGGCAAACCCCCAGAACCAGCCCCAAGTCCAGCAGGAGCAGGGGAATAAAGGCGGAGAGCAGGGTATACAGAACGTCATTTTCCATGTAGAAGTCAAATCGTGTCAAGCTGCCCTTGGGTTTGCCTGCTACCAGCAACCCGAAGTCGTTGCGGTAGACCATCACCGGGTAGTCCTCCAGATACCACCGGGAAAAGGCGGCAACCTCAGAAACGGTATAGGGATGGTTCAGCTCCGCGGGCAGATTCTCCGACCAAAGAATGTCCCCGCTGTCACTGAGCAGCATTGCCCAGGCAAAATGGGTTTGCCATTGCAGCTCGGAGGACGGGCGGAAATCGCCCTGCCCGGTTTGGGTAAAGGATTCCGCAAACCTTCCAATGGGGAAATATCCTGTTTCCTGGTTTTTGAGTTCAAAATGTACCGTAATACCGATAAACAGTCCAATGTTCACTGCCATTACCAGAACAACAACCGCAAACGCCGCCAGAATGTAGCGGCGTACCATCCGTCCAACGGTTTTCATTGGGAGGCCTCCTTGGAAAGCTTATAGCCCAGTCCACGAGCGGTGAGAATCCACTTCGGCTGAGAGGGCTGGGCCTCTATCTTTTCCCGAAGGTGCCGGATGTGGACGTTCAGGCTGTTCTCATAGCCATAGTAATCGCCGCCCCAGACCGCCTCGCACAGGGCATCGTAGGTGACGATACGTCCCCGGTTGTCCAGCAGCTTTTGCAGAATGGTCCGTTCCGTGGCGCTCAGGGATAGAACGCCCTCCGGAGCCGTGACAGTGGCGTCCCCAAAGTCCACGGTTCGGTCCCCGAGACGAAGCACGGTTTCCCGCTGGAGCTGGCCCCGATAAGATCGCCGCAGAATCCCGGACAGGCGAAGCAGAAGCTCCTGCATCAGAAAGGGCTTCACCATGTAGTCATCCGCCCCCAGGCCCAGGCCAAAGAGCCGGTCACTGTCCGCGTCCCGGGCGGACAGAAACAAAATGGGTACATCGGAGTGATCCCGAATTTCCCGGAACAGGGAAAAGCCATCCCCATCCGGCAGATTGATGTCCAGAATCACCAGCTCCGGCATTTCCCCTTCCATGACCTGACGGGCAGCTTTGACACTGTCAGCATATTTCAGATGATGGTATCCCGCACTGCTCAGTTCCTCCCTGAGCAGATTCCGCAGTTCAAAGCTATCGTCCACAATGAGAATTTTCGCGTCCAAAATGGTCTGCATGGCTACGCCCCCTTTCCCCTCCATTATATCGGCGGATGGTTCTCATTTCCAGAGTTTGGTAGGAAAATTAAGGCAAATTTAAGGGAGAAAACAGACTGCCATAAGCTTGCGGGTGTAAGCTGAGTGCAGCACAAGGAAAGGAGCATTCGAAATGCAAATTGTGGAAACCAGAAAGCTTACCAAGCAATACGGCGCAAGAACCGTTGTGAATCAGGTGTCCCTGTCCGTGCCGGAGGGCTGTGTCTACGGCTTCATCGGCCCCAACGGTGCGGGAAAGTCCACCACCATGAAAATGCTGCTGGGACTGGTAAAGCCCAGCAGCGGTGAAATCTTTCTTCTGGGAAAGCAGATGGGAGAACGAAACCGGCTGGAGCTGCTGCGGCAGACCGGCTCCCTCATTGAATCCCCCTCCTGCTATGGTCACCTCACCGGAGAGGAGAACCTGGGGATTGTGGCGGAGCTGAAGAACGTGCCGAAGAAGGACATTGACCGGGTTCTGGAAATCGTGGAGCTTAAGGACAGCCGAAAGCGGAAGGTCAAGGAGTATTCCCTGGGCATGCGCCAGCGGCTGGGCATCGCCCAGGCCCTGCTGGGAAATCCAAAGCTGCTGATTCTGGACGAGCCCACCAACGGCCTTGACCCCTCCGGCATTCAGCAGATGCGGGAGCTAATCCGGGATATGCCAAACCGGTGCGGCGCAACCGTCCTGATTTCCAGCCACCTGCTCAGCGAGATGGAGCAGATGGTGGATCAGGTGGGCATCATCAACCATGGGCAGCTCCTGTTTCAGGGCGCGCTGACCGCCCTGCGGCAGCACAGTCAGGGGGACATCACCCTGCGGGTTCTGCACCCGGAAAAGGCCCTGCCCATCTTAGGAAGCCTCGCCGCGCCTGACCGGGAGCCGGGCACCTACCGTCTTCCCGCCATGGGGGAGGAAGCACTGGCAGAGCTGGTAGGGCGTTTGTCCGCCGGGCAGGCGGGGGTTGTGGAGCTGAACCGCCATTGTAAATCTCTGGAAGAAATTTTCCTGAGCCTGACAGGGGAGGGAGGACAATGAGAGCTCTTTGCGCGGAACTGAAGAAATCCCGGCGCAGGTACAACACCCTGGTGGCAGCGTGTATTTCTCTGCTTGTCCTGCTATGGGCGACCGCGAACGGCGGCACAGGTGAAGACCGGCTGGCCCAGGGCTATTCCGGGCTTTTCTATTCCATTCCGGTGATGAACACCGTGGTCATGCCCCTGGGTATGGCGGTGCTTACCAGCCGCTTGTGGGACCTGGAAAGCAAGGAAAAAAGCTGCCGGATGCTGCTGACCCTCCAGAGCAGAGGCGCGCTGTTCCTTGGAAAAACGGCGGTGGCGATGCTCCAAATTCTGCTCATCGGCATCATCGAAGGCGCAGGCGTTTTGGTGCTGGGAAAGCATGCCGGGTACACAGAGGTCCTGGACTGGGGGCAGTTTTGCTGGCTGGCAATCAATACCCTCTCTGTAAATGTCATGCTGTATTTTCTCTTTCTTTTGCTGAGTATCCGCTTTGACAATCAGGTACCCACCCTGGCAGCGGGGATGGTGGGAAGCCTTTCCGGACTGTTTTCCGCCTTTATGCCGCCCCTGGTCAGTTACGTTATGCCCTGGGGGTACTACATTCCCCTGAGCTCCATCCGGATGGACTGGAACCCGGAAACCAAGATCGTCCGATTTTATCCCACGCCCTATCCCATCTGGCTGCTCCTTCTGACGGTTGCCTTTGGGGTGCTGCTGGCAGGAATGGCCTGGGAAACCCTGATTCACAAGGAGGTATGACCATGCTGCTGCGCTGTATCCGAGCGGAGAACCGGAAACTTCGGGGCAGCCCCATCTGGCTGCTGTTCTTCACCGTCCCCGCCATTTCAGCGGTGTACGGTACCTTCAATTACGAAATGAATCTGGGGATTCTCACCCACGGCTGGTATGACCTGTGGACCCAGTATACCATGTTTTATGCTCTTTTCTTTTTTGGTCCCCTGGTTGGCGTATACGCCTCCTACCTGTGGCGGCTGGAGCATCGGGGGCATAACTGGAATCTAATTATGACCGCTCCGGTACGTCCCTTCTATCTGTACTTCGCCAAATTCTGGGTGGTGACAAAGCTCACAGTGCTGACCCAGGGCTGGCTGCTGGTACTGTTTACCATCGGTGGAAGATTCGTAGTAGGCCTGGAGGGCTTTCCTCCGCCGGAGATTGTCCTGTGGCTGCTGCGGGGCGTGGTCGGCGGTTTTGCCATCATTGCGTTACAGCTCCTGCTCTCCATGGTCATTCGAAACTTTGCCCTGCCGGTACTGATTGCGTTGGGAGGAAGTATCCTTGGGCTGCTGTCTGTCAGTGAGGATGCCGGGCTGTACTGGCCCTACTCCCTGATGATTCTGGGCATGAACTCCAACAGAACGGAGGACATAATGGCCGGCGGGCTCTGGGGCTTTTTCCTGAGCTGTGCCGTGTTTTTGGTAGCGTTTTTGCTGGCTGCCAATGGGATTCTGACAAACCGGGATGTAAATGCCTGAGGCTGAGCGCACGGGAAATCTTTTTCTACAAAGCGAAATACTCCGAACCTTTCCCCTGGTGGGAAAGGTTCGGAGCATACTTTCATGGGATATCGCGACATCGGAGGGACTCTCCCACGGACTAAAAAAAGTGTCCACCGGACACTTTTTTGCCCGGGCCTTGCCCGGGCCGTCCTTTCGAGCCCCTTCTGGCGTACCAAAAAGAGGAAGCACTTTGTCCTTTTTTGACGATACGTTCCCGAATAACTTTCCGGTTTGATCCACATCCCGCCGGGATGCGTCTCAAACCGGAAGGACTCTCCCACGGACTAAAAAAGTGTCCACCGGACACTTTTTTGCCCGGGCGCTGCCCGGGCCGTCCTTTCGAGTCCCTATGGCGC
>CAYRDE010000043.1:0-15363 GCA_964422935.1 uncultured Oscillospiraceae bacterium
TGTGCCAAAATCTCTCGCTATCAGCTCTTGCCGATTTAATCAGAGCTTCCCTAAGAAAACCCTGCTCTCAATTTTCCCCGGAAGCAAAAGAGCTTCCGGGGTATTTTCCTGTTCCCGCCTGCCCAGTCAGGCCCGGGAAGCACTGGAGCGGTCACAAATTGTTTACATATTTTCCGTTGCCAAATTGCAGTAAAAGTGCTAAACTTGTGCCAAAAAAGTCTGTAAATCCGGAAGTTAGGAGCATGCTATGTCCAAGTTTTCTGTAAAAAAGCCCTTGACGGTTCTTGTGGCTGTGGTGGCTGTTTTGGTGCTGGGGGTGGTGGCGTTTACGAAAATGACGCCGGATTTGCTGCCCAATATGAATTTCCCCTATGTTATGATTATCACCTCCTACCCCGGAGCCAGTCCGGAAAAGGTGGAGGCGGAGATCACGAAGCCCATGGAGCAGGCCATGTCTACCCTGGATCACATCCAGGAGGTGACCTCTGTCTCCAGCGAAAACGCCAGCATGGTGCTGCTGGAGTTTGAAGAGTCCGTCAATATGGATACCATCGGTGTGGACATCCAGCAGAACATCTCTGTCCTGTCTCCCTCCTGGGCGGATACGGTAGGAACCCCCTATGTGCTGAAAATCAATCCCTCCATGCTGCCGGTAGAGGTGGCGGCGGTGTCCATGGAGGGTATGGATACCATGGAGCTGACGGACTTCCTCAACGATACCCTGATGAACAAGCTGGAGGGCGTTCCGGGTGTGGCCCAGGTCAGCGCCACCGGCATGGTAGAGCAGGAGATCCATGTGGTGCTGGATCAGAAGAAGATCGATGTTCAGAACCAGAAGATCATGGACGCCATCAACCGGGAGCTGGATGATACCGCTGCGGACCTGGAGGAAAAGAAGCAGGAAATCAAAAACGCCCAGGGTCAGCTCAATTCCGCCCTGAGTCAGATGGGCAATCTGTCAGGCAGTATGGGCGATTCCCAGGGAGAACTGGAAGAAATGACGGCTTATCAGGCCTCTGTCCGGATTCGATATGAGGCGCTGAACCAACTGAGCCTCCGGCTTCCCTTGGCCCAGGCCCAGCAGCAGGCGGCCCAGGCCCGTTACGACATGGTGGCGGCGGAGCTGGCATCCGTGGAAGCGCAGCTGGAGGGTATGGGGGACGATGACCCGGGATTTGACGCGCTGTATGCGCGGTATGAATCGCTGTGTGAAGCTGCCGAAGCAGCCCAGGCGGAGCTGGAGTCCGCAAATCAGACACTCGATGAGATAGACGCGGGCCTGGCGTCCCTGGGTACCAGCCGGGAGGATCTGCCGGATGCCCTGGGAGAGGCCCAGTGGGAGCTTGAGCAGGCCAATGACCAGGTCGCCGATCTGACCGATGCCCTGAAGCAGGGCATGAATGCCATGATGAAAATGGGGACGGCCCAGGCGGAAATCGCCGTGGGAAAGGCCTCCCTGTCTCAGGCAATGACCCAGATTGAAGACGGCATGGAAGCCCTGGAGGACAGCCGGGAGGGGGCCTTAAAGCAGGCTGACCTGCATAACATCATCACCATGGATATGGTGACCCAGATTTTAAAGGCCCAGAACTTTGCCATGCCTGCGGGCTTCCTGGAGGAGAATGGGGTCCGGTATATGGTCTCCGTAGGCGATGAGATCCGGTCTCTCAGCACCCTGGAAAATCTGCTGCTGTTTGACCTGGATATGGAAGGGGTAGACCCCATCTACTTAAAGGACGTGGCGGTGGTCACCCTGACAGACAACCACGCGGAAACCTACGCAAAGCTCAACGGCCTGGACGGCATGGTGCTGACCTTCGAAAAGCAGAGTACCTACGCCACCGCGGAAACCACGGATAACCTGAATGCCCGGTTCCGCAGTCTGGAACAGGAGTTCCCGGGCCTGCGGTTCGTGTCTCTGATGAACCAGGGCGACTACATCTATATGATCGTGGAATCCATTCTGAACAGTCTGCTGCTGGGCGCTGTGTTCGCGGTGCTGGTACTGCTGCTGTTCCTGCGGGATCTGCGGCCTACCTTTATTACCCTGTGCTCGATCCCGCTGAGCGTGGTCTTTGCCATTGTGCTGATGTACTTCTCCGGCGTGACCATTAATATGATTTCCCTGTCCGGTCTGGCGGTGTCGGTGGGTATGCTGGTGGATAACTCCGTGGTGGTAATTGAGAATATCTACCGTCTGAGAGCCAAGGGCGCTACGGTCATTCAGGCGGCGGTCCATGGCGCCCAACAGGTGGCTGCCGCCGTTACCGCCTCCACACTGACCACCGTATGTGTGTTCCTGCCCATTGTCTTTGTGGAGGGCATTACCAGGCAGCTCTTTACCGACCTGGCCCTGACCATGACCTATTCCCTGGGGGCAAGCCTTTTGGTATCCCTGACGCTGGTTCCTGCCATGGCCTCCGGACTGCTCCGGAAGGAGCGTGCCGTGAAGCCGGGTTTCCTGGAGAAGAAGGTGCTGCCGCTGTATCAAAGAAGCGTGACCTGGGCTCTGGGCCATAAGGCACTGGTACTGATTCTCGCCCTGGTTCTGCTCTTTGGCTCCGGCGCCGGGGCCATTGTCAGAGGCTTTACCTTCATGCCGGAAATCGATATGCCCACGGTGAACGTGACAGTTACCATGCCGGAGGATACCGGCATGGAAGCGGCCCGTACTATGGCAGACGAGGTGCTGAAAAGAATTGACACGTTGGAGGGAATCGACACTGTAGGCGCGATGATGGGTTCCGGAGGCACGTCCATGGTGGGCGGTTCCGGAGATAACAGTGTAACCATCTATATTAACCTTGCCGACCAGACTGCCAGCGGCGCGGCGGTGGGCAAGCAGATTGAGGCGCTGTGCGCCGATATGGCGTGCACAGTGTCCGCCTCCTCCGCCATGATGGATATGGGCGCCCTTACCGGCAGCGGTATCTCTCTGGAGCTTTACGGTCAGGATATGGACGCCCTCCAGAATGCGGCGAAGGTGGCAGCCCAGGCCATTGGGGAGATTCCGGGGGTGGCGGAGGTTTCCGACGGCCTGGAGGACGCAACCCCTGCCTACCATGTGGAGATCGACCTGAACAAGGCCATGGAGCATGGCCTGACGGCGGCACAGATCTATATGGAGTTGGCCTCTGCCCTGACCAATGACAATACGGTTATGTCGCTGGAACTGGACGGAATTTCCGCTGATGTGATTGTGGAAAGACCGGAGGAGGACAATCTGGACCTGTCCACCCTGCGGGACTACACCTTTGAGATTCAGAAGCAGGATAATACCACCGAGGAGGTTTCCCTGGGAGAGATGGCAAAGGTTCGGCGGGTTACCAGCCTGAACACCATCAACCGAATCAACCAGCGGCGCTATCTCACCGTAACGGCAGAACTGGAAGAGGGATACAATGTGACCCTGCTGACCAACCAGGCAGAGCAGATCGTTCGGAATCTGGACCTGGGAGATGGGATCAGCTATGCCTTCACCGGTGAGAACGAGACGATCATGGAGTCCATGGAGCAGCTGATGCTGATGCTTCTGCTGGGCATTCTGCTGGTGTATCTGGTAATGGTGGCCCAGTTCCAGAGCCTCAAATCCCCCTTCATCGTCATGTTCACCATTCCTCTGGCCTTTACCGGCGGCTTCCTGGCGCTGCTGATTACCGGCATGGAGATCAGCGTAATTTCTCTGATTGGCTTTGTTATGCTTACCGGCGTCATCGTAAACAACGGCATTGTGCTGGTGGACTATATTAACCAGCTTCGCCTGGAGGGAGCTGAGCGCCGCAGTGCCATTGTGGAGGCCGGCGTTACCAGAATGCGGCCCATTCTGATGACCACCATCACCACCATTCTGGGCCTGATGGATATGGCGGTCCGTGCCAGTGCCGGTACTGCCATGATGCGGCCTGTGGCGGTGGTGTGCATTGGTGGCCTGCTGTATGCCACCTTAATGACATTGTATGTGGTTCCCTGTATTTACGATACCTTCCACAAGAAGGAGCTGCGCAGAGTCCGGGAGGAGGACCTGGCCCTGCTGGATGGGGAGACAGTGTAAAAATTCCTGCGGCGAAGGCTTTGGCCTTCGCCGCAACGTTTATGTCAGGCCTTTTCCTTCCGTTCCCGGAGAAACTCCAGTACGCATTCCTTCAGTGCCAGAACGCAGGGGGAAACGCTGCTGCCCCGGGGCAGGCCCATGCCCAGCTCCCGGATGGTCCGGGGGGTTACGGGCACGCAGAGCACATCGTCTACCTGGCCTCGGATCATCAGCTCCGTCATCATGGAAACCCCCAGTCCCCGGCCTACCATCCGGATCACGGTTTCGTCGTCCACATAGGCGGCTTTGGCGTTCAGCGTTACCCCCACCTGTTCCATGGCGGCATCCACATCCCGGTCAAACCGTCCGTAGGGCATGAGAAATTCCTTACCGGCGAATTCCTCCAGGGGGAATGTGGTCCTTCCCGCCAGGGGGTAGTCCTTTGGCAAAATGGCATACATCTGCTCATCATACAGCGGAATCCAGCTGCAATTGTTATCATCCTGGCGGCTGGCAAAGATCACGTCGGTTTTCCCCTTGCCCATCAGCTCAAAGGGCTCCAGGGCGTGGTCCACCATCCTCAAGTCCACGTTGACCTCGGGGCACAGCCGCCGGAACCGGTAGAGGATTTCCGGCATCCAGTGCATGGCGATGCTGGAATAGGCGGCAATGCGAATGGACTGGGATGTCTGCTCGGTAATGCTCCGGATCTGATTTTCCAGATTGGCGTTGGCTCTTAAGAATTCCCGGATGGCAGGCATCAGTAGCTTTCCCTGCTCTGTCAGGGCAATGCCGCTGTGGCTTCGCTTGAGCAGGGTAAAGCCGATTTCCCGCTCCAGACTGTCCATCATGTGGGTCAGTCCTGATTGGGTGTAGCCCACCACCTCGGAGGTTTTGGTAAAGCTTCCCAGATCGGCGGCAGTTACCAGAATTTCCAGTTTCTTGCTGTCCATGAAGTGGCCTCCTTATAGACATAGTATGAGAAAATGTCATATACTTATTATATACCAGTGCTTCCCAAATTGCCAGAGGAATGTTACAATACAGGAAAGAAAAGGAGTTGAGGATTTATGACTACGAAACGACTATCCTGGAAACAAAGGATTCTGGTTGCGGGAACCCTGTTCGGCATGTTCTTCGGCGCGGGAAATCTGATCTTCCCGGTGCATCTGGGCCAGCTGGCAGGGCGGAACGTGCTGCCGGCTATGATCGGCTTTATTGTCACCGCCGTGAGCATTCCGATTTTGGGTGTGGCAGCCATCGGCAATACCCATTCCGACGGCCTGCAAATGCTGTCCGCCAAGGTGGGCAGGGGCTACAGCTATGTCTTTACTGCCGTGCTGTATCTGACCATCGGTCCACTGTTTGCCATTCCCCGTTGCGCCACTACCTCTTTCACCACGGGTATCGCCCCTATGCTGGGAGAGGGAACCTCCGCAGGGTGGGCGCTGTTCCTGTTTTCCTTCCTGTTCTTTGCCCTGGTGCTGTTTTTCTCCCTTCGGCCCAACAACATCACCGTGTGGATCGGCAAGCTTATTAACCCCATCTTCCTGGTGTTCTATGCCATTTTGCTGATTGCGGCCCTGGCAAAGCCCGGCGCGCCGACAGCCAGCGTGGAGCCTGCTGCTGCCTACCAAAGCGGTGTCTTCTTCTCCTCCTTTATCGAGGGCTACGGAACCATGGACGCCATTGCGGCTCTGGCCTTCGGTATTGTGGTCATTGACATCATCCGCCGGATGGGCGTCACCGATGACGATGCCGTCGCCGGCGATGTACTCCGCTCCGGAATCCTGACAGGCATCCTCATGGCGGTGATCTACATCCTGTCCATCCTCATGGGCGCCCAGTCCAGAGGGCTGTTTGAAATCTCCGAAAACGGCGGCATTGCCCTGGCTCAGATTTCCGGTCACTATCTGGGAGGCATCGGCAGTATCATTCTGGCTCTGACCATCACCTTTGCCTGTCTGAAAACCTCCATCGGCCTGGTGACCAGCTGCTCCGAGGCCTTTGAGAAGATGTTCCCCAGGGCCTTCTCCTATCGCACCTGGGCCATCGTCTTTACGGTATTCTCCTTCTGCGTTTCCAACATCGGCCTGTCCGCCATTATCGGCTACAGCCTGCCGGTGCTGATGCTGCTGTATCCCTTGGCAATTACCCTGATTTTGCTGGCGATTTTCGGAAAGCTCTTTGACCATGACCAGAGAGTCTATGTCTGTGTCACCATATTCACGGGCTTTGCCGCCATTTTCGACTTTATCAAATCCCTGTCCGGTTCCGTGCCCGATTCCGTGCGGAGCAAGCTCCATATGGACGGGGCTGTGGCCTTTGCGGAAAAGGTCTTCCCCTGGTTCCAGCTGAACCTGGGCTGGGTGGTGCCGGCCCTGGTGGGCCTGGTCCTGGGCCTGATTCTCCACCGGATGGGCCGAAAGACAAAAGAGGACTAAGGAAACGAAAAGATTCTGACCACTTTCGGGGTGGTCAGAATTTTTCTGCCCGTTTATCATGGCCCGCCTTGCATTCCGCCCTGAATTGTTGTATACTTTTAAGCAGAAATCATGGAAGGAGACACACCATGGGCCTGACCAGAAAAACCTTTACCAAAGCAGTCGGCGCGCTCATGGGAGCGTCAACGGTGGCTGCCGCGACATCCTGGCTGACCACCCGCTTCTTTGTCCGTGCGGCTCTGGACCGAAAGCAGCCCAAAGCCATGACAAGGACCCGCCGCCATGCCTCCGGCAGCAGGGGGAACGAAGAATTCAAGGCCTACCGCAGAGCTGCCGCCCAGGCCCTCCTGGAGGCGGATACCCGGACGGTATCCATCACCGCCCGGGATGGGGTCACCCTGGTGGGCCATTGGCGTCCCTGCCCGGAGGCGGAGCGGATTATCCTTGCCGTCCACGGCTGGCGCACGACCTGGAACCGGGACTTTGGCATGACGGCAGAGTTTCTGCAAAAAAGCCGGTGCAGCGTTCTGTATATCGAGCAGCGGGGTCAGAATGACAGCGGCGGGGACTATATGGGCTTTGGTGTTACGGAGCAGTTTGACTGCCAGGATTGGGTGGATTATCTGCTGCGGGAGCAGTCGGGAGATCTTCCCATCTATCTGTATGGCATCTCCATGGGTGCGTCTACCGTGTTGATGGCCTCGGGGCTTCCATTGCCGGAACAAGTGCATGGTATCGTGGCGGATTGCGGCTACACGTCTCCGGAAGCCATCTGGAAGCATGTGGCCCGGGACAATCTTCACACGCCTTATGGATTTTGCCGCCCGGTTGCGGGGCATCTCTACCGAAAGCGAAACCGGATGGACCCCTTCGGCTATTCCGCCCTGGAGGCCCTGGGCAGAACAGCCATTCCCGTGCTGCTGATTCATGGGGCGGAGGATCACTTTGTCCCGGCCCGGATGGCCTATGAGAACTATAACGCCTGCGCCTCCCCCAAACGGCTGCTGATTGTCCCCGGGGCGGGACATGTGATGAGCTACTACATGGACCCGGAGGGATATGAAGCGGCCCTTCGGAACTTTTGGCGGGACTTCGATCCGGGTCTGACACCCGGGACAGCCCGGAGGGAACCCCAGACCCTTTGAATTACCAGAGAAAAGGAGGAACGAAACGTGACATTGTCCGCGTTTTTTGAACAGCATCCCAAGGCGGCCCTGGCCTTATCCGGCGGCGTGGACTCGGCGTATCTGCTCTACGCCGCCCATGAACTGGGGGCGGATGTGCGGCCTTACTATGTGAAGACCTGCTTTCAGCCGGAGTTTGAATATCAGGACGCGAAACGGCTCACCGAGGCCATGGGCATCTCCATGACAACGGTGAACGTTAATATATTGGAGGATGAAACCATCCGGAAAAACCCGGGGAACCGGTGCTATTACTGCAAGAAAGCCATTCTGAGGGCCATCCGGGAGGCAGCCGAAAGGGATGGCTATTCCCTGCTGCTGGACGGAACCAATGCCTCCGACGATGTTTCGGACCGGCCCGGCTTTCAGGCCCTCCGGGAGGAAACCGTATCCTCCCCCCTCCGGGAGGCGGGGCTGACCAAGGACGCCATTCGGGCGCTGAGCCGGGAGGCGGGACTTTTTACCTGGGATAAGCCAGCCTATGCCTGCCTGGCGACCCGCATTCCCACAGGGACAGCCATCCGGGAAGCGGACCTGGAAGCCGTTGCCCGGGGCGAGGATGCCCTGGCAGGGCTGGGCTTCCGGGACTTCCGGCTGCGACTGCTGGGAAAGACGGCAAAATTACAGGTGCGGGAAGACCAGCTGCCCCTGGTTCTGGAAAAGCGGGCGGCAATCCGGCAGGCCCTCCGGGAGGACTTCTCAGACATTTTGCTGGATTTGGAGGCGAGAGCATGAGTCAGGATCTGCGTAAATTATTGGAAGAGGTGCGCGGCGGTACCGTCAGCGTGGACAGCGCCCTGCTGGAACTGAAGAAAGCCCCCTTTGAGGATCTGGGCTATGCGAAAATCGACACCCACCGAAAGCTCCGTCAAGGGATAGCGGAGGTGATCTATGGCGCCTCCAAGACACCGGAACAGATCATTGGGATTTCCCAGAGAATGATGGCTGATGGGCAGAAAACCATTCTCATCACGCGTCTGTCAGAGACAGCCGCCGGGATCATCAGCCAGGCCCTGCCCCTTACCTATTACCGGGAGGCAAAGGTGGGCATTGTTGGGCAAATGCCTGCGGCGGATGGACAGGGAAAAATCGTCGTTGCCACAGGTGGCACCAGCGACATTCCCGTAGCCGAAGAGGCGGCGTTGACCGCTGAAGCCCTGGGAAACCAGGTGGTGCGGCTGTATGACGTGGGGGTGGCGGGCCTTCACCGGCTCCTGTCCCATACGGATGAGCTGATGACTGCCCGGGTGGTCATCGCCATTGCGGGAATGGAAGGCGCTCTGGCAAGCGTTGTGGGAGGATTAGTGGACTGCCCGGTGATTGCGGTGCCCACCAGCGTAGGCTATGGTGCGTCCTTCGGGGGCGTGACCGCCCTGCTGTCCATGCTGAACTCCTGTGCCAGCGGCGTGTCGGTGGTGAATATCGACAACGGCTTTGGCGCGGGATACCTTGCCAGCATGATCAATCATTTGGGAGGATAAGAAATGGCAACATTATATTTAGACTGCGGTATGGGCGCAGCGGGGGATATGCTTGCCGCAGCTCTGTTTGAGCTGGTTCCTGAGAAAGAAAAAATGCTGAAAACCCTGAACGACCTGGGCTTGCCCGGAGTGGAGGTAACCCTCCACCCTGCGGAAAAGTGCGGCATTACCGGCACCCGTTTTTCTGTAACTGTCCATGGGCAGGAGGAGCACAGCCATGATTATGACCATGAACATAACCATGCGCATAGCCACGATCACGATCACGATCATACCCACGACCATGACCATATCCATGACCACGACCATGGGCACCATCACCACAGCAGCATGGAAGAGATTGCCCATCTGGTGGAGCATATGAATGTCTCGCCGAAGGTGCGGCAAGATGTAAGGAATGTCTATGAACTGATTGCCCAGGCAGAGAGCAGCGTCCATGGGGTGCCGGTCAGTGAAATTCACTTTCACGAGGTGGGGACCATGGATGCTCTGGCGGATATCACCGCCGTATGCCTGCTGATGGAGAAGCTCGCTCCGGATCGGGTGGTTGCCAGCCCCGTCCATGTGGGCAGCGGACATGTCCACTGCGCCCATGGGATTCTGCCGGTGCCCGCGCCGGCGACGGCAAGAATTCTGGAGGGGGTTCCCGTCTATGGCGGCAGCATTCAGGGAGAGCTGTGCACTCCCACGGGGGCGGCTCTGCTGAAGTATTTTGTCAATTCCTTTGGGCCGCTGCCCCTGATGACCGTCAGCGCCACAGGCTACGGCATGGGAAACAAGGACTTCCCCATAGCCAACTGTCTCAGAGCCATGCTGGGAACCGGAGAAGAAAAGGACACGGTGACGGAGCTTTCCTGCAACATTGACGATATGACCGGGGAAGAACTGGGCTTTGCAATGGAGGGCCTTCTGGCGGAGGGCGCTCTGGATGTGTATACCATTCCCATCGGCATGAAGAAATGCCGCCCCGGGGTGCAGCTTTGCGTGATGTGCCGCACCGGGGAGACGGACCGGTTCACGGCGCTGCTGTTCCGTCATACCACGACCCTGGGCATCCGGGAGGAGAAAAAATACCGTCGTGTTCTGACCCGGCGGGAGGAAGAACGGGCGGGCATCCGCTGGAAGATTGCGGAAGGCTATGGGGTCCGCCGGGAGAAGCCGGAGTATGAGGACCTGGCGGCCCGGGCAAGAGAACAGGGGGTAAGCCTGCTGGAAGTGAAACGGACTTGCGGCGCTGAATAAAGGGAGAAACGCCTATGTGGGCAGAGGGAAAGGTCCGGATCATTGACATTGCGAATGACCTGGGGGTAAGCACTGCCACGGTTTCCAATGTGATCCACGGCAAAACCAAGAAGATTTCGCCCCGGACCGTAAAGCGGGTTCAGGAGGCGCTGGAGGAGCGGGGTTATATCCCCAATATGGCGGCTACTCTGCTGGCCCAGAATAACTCCCGGATCATTGGCGTAGTGGTAAACGACCACGAGAAATATGAGGGGCGGCTTTTCATGGACCCCTTTGTTGCGGGAGCCTTGAATTATCTTTCCGACGAGATTGAGAAAAGCGGCTGGTTTATGATGGTAAAAAAAGCCGGGAACATTATGCAGGCCGCGAAATTCGCCTCCATGTGGAACATGGACGGCATGGTGCTCCTGGGCTTCTGCTCCGACGAATACCAGCTGCTTCGGGACAGCATCCGCATTCCCTTTGTGGTCTACGACGGCGTTGTGGAAAATGGCAGCCGGATCTGCAACACCTCCATCGATAACCGGGACGGTGGACGGCAGATGGGAATTCATCTCCGGGAGCTGGGTCACAACCGGGTGCTGTACCTGGCGGACAACCGGGAGTGGGTGGATCTGGAGCGGTATGAGGGACTGTGCGAAGGGTTGGGCTATGCAGCGGATTATTGGGAAATTCCCATGGAACGTGTGGAGCGTCAGACCTTTTACCAGACCCGCATGGAGGAGCTGCGGAATCACACCGCCATCTTTGCCGCCTCCGATGCCTACGCCGTGGAGGTTATGGGAATGCTACAGGGTATGGGTGTCCGAATTCCGGAGGACATGAGCGTAGCCGGTTTTGACGACGGAGAAATCTGCCGTCAGATGCATCCGCCGTTGACCTCCGTCCGGCAGGACCTTCGGCAGCGGGCGGCTACCGCTATTTGGCTCCTGAAAAAAATGAAGGAAGACCTGAACTATTCTCAGAATGTTTTGATTCCCGTCTCTCTGGTGACCCGGGAAAGCACCGGAAGGTTATGCGATTAACCTTCCTGGTTACGCGATTAACCTATTGCAAGCATCCCCTTTCTCCGATATACTTTTGGAGAAAGGGGATGCTTTTGTGAAGAAAAACAGTTTTTTATCCTCGGTGATTGGAATTGCCCTTCCTGTGGGGCTCCAGTCCATGCTCCAGTCCTCCTCCTCCATGATCGATCAGCTCATGGTAGGACAGCTGGGCACGGCGGCGGTGTCCGCCGTAGAGGTGGCGGGCCGTCCGGCCTTTATCTACAGCGTGATTACCGGCGCTGTGGCTGCCATAACGGGGATTATGATCTCCCAATATCTGGGCATGAAGGACGATGATATGGCGAACCGGAGCCTGTCCGTCAATCTGGCGATTACGGCGGTGCTGGCAGCCTTGTTTGCGGGGGTGTGTTTCTTCCTTCCGGAGGAGATTGTGGGAATTTTCGTGGGGGATTCCCCGGCAATCCGCAGTGCCGGCGGGGATTATCTGCGAATCATTCTTTGGACCTACCTGCCCATGGGCATGGCCTCTATCCTTGCGGTTATGATCCGGTGCATGGACAGGGCGGTTTGGCCTCTGGCTGCGGGCATCACTTCGGCGGTGGTGAATACAGGGCTTAACTATGTGCTGATCTTTGGACATCTGGGCTTTCCTGTGATGGGCATTACCGGCGCTGCCATTGCCAGTGTGGTCTCTCAGATCGTGAATCTGCTTCTGATTCTGGGAATGTTTCTCCGGCTCCGTAAGGGCTACCGGGTGCGCCTGGGGGTAGGAAGGGCCTTCTGGAGCCAGTACCTTGCCATGCTGTGGCCCCTTCTTGCCACGGAGTTTCTGTGGAGTCTGGGCCAGAATGTGAACACCTTCATCTACGGACACATGGCCCCCGGCGATCTGGCAGCCATGTCCATGACCGGCCCCATTCAGGGCCTGTTTATCGGCGCACTGAGCGGCGTATCCCAGGCGGCGGGAATTATGATCGGAAAGCGTCTGGGTGCGGGAGAGTATCAGGAGGCCTATGGGGAATCCAAAAAGCTGGTGGGCTACGGCCTGGTGGGCGCATTGGCCCTGTCGGCGGTGCTGATTGGGCTTCGGGGCTTCTATGTGACGCTATATAAGGTAGAGCCTCGGGTTCAGGATACGGCGGGGATGCTGCTGCTTGCGTTTGCCATTCTGGCTCCGGTGAAGGTGACCAACATGATTTTGGGAGGCGGCGTTGTCCGCAGCGGCGGAAGGACCGCTTATATCATGGTGATTGACATTGTGGGAACCTGGCTGGTAGGGGTTCCCCTGGGATTTCTGACAGCCTTTGGACTGCATATGAATGTGGTTTGGGTCTATTTCATTTTGTCCCAGGAGGAGCTTGTCCGCTTGCTTATGACGATTTTCGTTTTTAAACGGGGCGGCTGGATGAATCGGCTGGAGGCAGCCAGAGAATAAAGCAAACCGTTCCGGTCAACTGCTCTGAGCAGAAAGACCGGAACGATTTTTAATACCCTTTTCGTTTGCATACGATAAAGAAATACGGGACCTCCAAGATCAGCATTGCCGTCCAGCCGATGGCACAGGAGAAAGCAATCCCGGTAATTCCCAAATAGGGGGCCAGAAAACAGGTACACAGGGTCCGGAGGGAGGCCTGCAAAAAGGTTGCCAGCATGGTGGTTTTCATCATGCCCATGCCCCGGAAAAAACCCTGGAAGCCATTGGTCATAGTGGGCCACAGGTAGAACAGAATCATCCATCCAAGGTATGCGGTGCCCAGAGCGATCACTTCCTCAGCGCCCTCGCCGGTGACGAACAGCCCCACCATGGGCCTGCGCAGCAGCGCTGTGAGGGAACCGATTACCAGCCAGTAGCAGGCCTCCAGCCGGATTCCGGCCCGGAAGCCGGTACGAATCCGCTCTGGTTTTTGAGCGCCCCGATTCTGGGCGATGAAGGTGGAGATTGTGGAGGAAATACTTTGGGCGGGAATACAGGCAAAGTCATCGATCCGGGAAACGGCGTTGAAGGCGGCAATGGCGCTGACACCCAGAGCGTTGACCTGGCTCTGGATCAGAACCTTGCATACAGGCTGAATGGCCTGCTGCAAGGCGGTAGGACCGCCATAGGCGAGAATCTGACGGAGAATCTGTTTTTCCGGTCGCCACTGCCCCGACTTTGGAGTCAGCTCCGGGATTCTTTTCAGCATATAAAGGAGGGCCAGGAAGGCGCAGACCCCTTCGGCAATGACGGTGGTCATAGCGCTGCAAAGAATGCCGAAGCCCAGGACGCCCAGAAACAGAATGTCCAGCCCGGCGTTCAGAAGTGCGGAAAAGGCCAGAAATTTCAGAGGCGTGTCCGTATCTCCCACGCTTTTGAGTCCTGCTGACAGGGCGTTATAGCAGAAGGTGAAGGGGGTTCCCAGGAAGATAATCCGCAGATAGAGAAGGGTAATGTCAAAGATTTCCTCCGGCACAGCCAGGAAGGAAAGAATCGGCCTTGCAAGTAAGACCCCCAGAAGGGCCAAAAGGCAGCAAAGGCAGAAGCCCACAGATAAGGTGTTCGCCAAAACCCTTTGTACCCGGGGAAAGTCCTTTGCCCCGAAGGCTTCGCTCATCAGCACCCCGGCGCCGATGCACATACCGGAGACCGCCAGAATCAGCAGGTTCATCACCGGCCCGGCGATGCCCTCGGCGGCAAGGGCATCCTGACCGATGAATCGTCCGGCGATGATGGTATCCACCGCGTTGTAGCTCAGCTGGAGCCAGTTGCCCAGCACCAGGGGCAGGGCAAAGCGGGTAAGGTGGGACCGGGGGGCGCCCAAAGTCATATCTACCATATCAGAACACCAGCTGCACCAGCAGCATATAGCAAAGGGTGCCACCACCGATGCTGAGCAGGGTGTTGCGCTTCCAGACGTGGAGCGCTACCACCACGGCGCAGCCAATGGCCTCGGGAATGGCAAAGGGAGCAGAGGTGAAGGACACATCCTTCAGACAGTATACGACCAGCATTCCCATGATGGCGTAGGGGAGGACCTGCCCAAGGTAGGCGATGATGGGCGGGGTCTGCCGATGCTCTCCGAAGATCAAAAAGGGCAGGAACCGCAGGGCTATGGTGACAAGGGCCATAACGGCAATGAGCAAAACGGAGTGCAGGTCAGGCATGGGAGGGCTCCTTTCCGGTTTTCTTCATCAGTGTCAGGGTCAGGGCAATGAGGACCATAGAAGGAATCAGGAAAATATCCCGCCCAAAAATCAGCAGGCAGGCCACCGTAGCGACCACACCGATCAGGGCAGGCAGATGCTCTTTGGTACTGAGCCACTGCTCCACGAAAATTGTCACGAAGAGGGCGGTCAGGACGAAGTCAATGCCCTCGAGATTCACAGGCAGGACGGAGCCTGCCAAAGCCCCCAAAGCGGTTCCCGCGACCCAATAGCACTGATCCAGAAAGGACACCAGGAAGCAGTATTCATGGCTGCTCATTCCTTCCGGCGTCCGGGCCTGGGAGACCAGGGAGTAGGTTTCATCGGTGAGGGCGAAGATGAGATAGGGTTTCTTTTTCCCGGCTCCCTTATAAGCATCCACCATGGAGATTCCATAGAACAGATGACGGGCGTTGACCAGTAAGGTGGTCAGGGCTGTTGTGACCAATCCGGCACCTCCGGTCAGCAAAGACACTCCCACATACTGCATAGATCCGGCGTAAACGAACAAGCTCACAGCCACGGACCAGAGAAAACCGAAATGATTTTGATACATCAGGATTCCATAACCGAAGCCAAGGAACAGATACCCGGTCATCACAGGCACGGTATCCCGAAAGGCGGTACGAAATGCTTGTTTTTTCATGGATAAACCTCGTAAAACATGGAAAGAATAGGGACGAAACAGATTATATCCTGCCGAGGGCCGGATGTCAATGCAAGGATAAAAAATAAAGCTTGACAGGGAAGAGGCAGTATGCTATAATACAGAAACACACGAGGAAGTGTGAAGAA
>CAYRDE010000044.1:0-15347 GCA_964422935.1 uncultured Oscillospiraceae bacterium
GCCGGTATGCGCCGGAAAAGCAAGGTGGACGACGCCATTGAAAAGTATTCCAACCTCCGCTCCATCAATGCCATTGAGCGGGCGGATGTATGCCTGATTCTGATTGATGCCAACGACGGCGTTACCGAGCAGGATACCAAGATCGCGGGACTTGTCCACGAGGCAGGCAAGGCGGCAATCATCGTGGTGAACAAGTGGGACGCGGTGGAGAATAAGGAAACCAACACCATGCGGGATATGGAGAATAACGTCCGGCGGGATTTGAGCTATATGCTCTACGCCCCGGTGCTGTTCCTGTCCGCCCTTACGGGACAGCGGGTGGACAGGCTCTACCAGGTGATTCAGGACGTTTATGCCCAGAACACCAGCCGCATCACCACCGGCGCACTGAACAGTGTTCTGGCAGACGCCACCGCCCGGGTACAGCCCCCCACGGATAAGGGCCGCCGGTTAAAAATCTACTATATGACCCAGGCCAGCACCAAGCCCCCACATTTTGTGATCTTCTGCAACGACGCAAGGCTCTTCCATTTCTCCTACCAACGGTATCTGGAAAACCAGATTCGGGAGGTCTTCGGTTTGCAGGGCACCCCCATCCGGATTACCATCCGGCAGAAGGGTGATAAGGAGGAAGGCTGATGCTTACCGCTATCCTTGTTGCAGCGCTGACCTGCTACCTGCTGGGGAACCTGAACGGCGCGTTCCTCACCTCCGCCATGCTCCACGATGATGTGCGGGAACATGGCAGCGGCAACGCGGGGCTGACCAATTTCATCCGCAATTACGGCGCCGGAAAAAGTCTGATGGTCATTGCCGTGGACGCCGGGAAGGCGGTGCTTGCCTGCCTGGTTGCCGGACTTCTCCTAAAGCCCTATGGCTTCGGGACAGAGGGACGGGTTTTGGGCGGCATCTGCGTGATGCTGGGCCATGATTTCCCGGTCCTGCTGGGCTTCAAGGGGGGCAAGGGCATTTTAAGCGGCCTGTTCATCGCCCTGATGATCGACTGGCGGATTGGGCTGCTGATCCTGGCGGTGTTCCTTGCCGTCTACCTTCTCAGCGGATATGTCTCCCTTGGCTCGATTTTGGCTGCCGCCGCCTTTGCGGCTGGATTCCTGGCACTCCACCACGAAAACCTCCTCGTGATGCTGGGCGGCACATTCATGGGACTTCTTACCATATTCATGCACCGGGGCAATCTTACCCGGTTGATTCACGGCGAAGAAAGAAAAACCAATCTCTTTGGGAAAGGACAGAAATTATGAAAGCAGCAGTTGTGGGCAGCGGCGCCTGGGGTACGGCCCTGGCAATCCGCCTGTGCCAAAACAACCACGATGTGACCATGTGGACCTATGAAAAGGATCTGATTCCCGAAATGAAGGCCACCCACCGCAATCCCCGGCTTCCCAATGCGGTGCTTCCTGAGGCGCTTGCCATCAGCGGCGACTACGCCTGCATCTCCGGCTGCAAGCTGGTGGTTATGGCGTCTCCGTCCTTTCCTCTCCGGTCAGTATGCCGGGCGTCTGCCCCCTATATCGACCCGGACGCTGTGGTGGTCTCCGTTACCAAGGGCCTGGAGCAGGGCACCCACAAGCGCATGAGCGAGGTTGTGGCGGAAGAAACCGGCAAAGAGGTGGTGGTCCTCACCGGCCCCAGCCACGCTGAGGAGGTATCCATCAACGTCCCCACGGGCCTGCTGGCTGCCTCCACCGATCAGCATTTGGCGGAGTTCGTCCAGGACGCCTTCATGTCGGACACCCTCCGGGTCTATACCAGCGCCGACCCCATGGGCGCGGAGCTGGCAGCAGCCCTGAAAAACGTCATTGCCCTGTGTGCCGGTATTACCGATGGCCTGGGCTTTGGGGACAACACCAAGGCCATGCTGATGACCCGGGGCCTGACGGAAACCGCCCGGCTGGGCATTGCCATGGGCGCCAGGAAGGACACATTCACCGGCCTCGCCGGGGTCGGTGACCTGATTGTCACCTGCACCTCCATGCACTCCCGGAACCGTCGGGCAGGCATCCTCATCGGTCAGGGTAAGGACGCCCAGGAAGCCATGAAGGAAGTGGGGGCTGTGGTAGAGGGCTACTATGCTGCCAAGTCCGCCTACGAGCTGGGAAAGGCCATGGGCATTGAAATGCCCATTACCGAGGCCGCCTACAAGGTGCTCTATGAGGGTGCCGATGTGAGGGAGGCAGTACAGGCCCTGCTGAGCCGTCAGCGCAAGGCGGAGTCCGAGGATGCAAGCTGGTTGTAAAGAAGATAACAGGCGTGACGAAAAATCGTCACGCCTGTTGCCATAGTACGCAGAAGTTCTCCCTATCTAATCGACAAACTGGAATTTATTGCTCTGTTTACAAATGCAAATGCATAATATCGCAATTAACATATTTGTCATTTATTTTCATAAAACCACAAAATGTTCCGACTGTTTCGAAACCAAACTTTTTATATAGCGCAATCGCTCTTTTGTTGTCACTTCTAACCTCCAAAGAAATAATTTCTATTTTGGCTGTATTCTTAGCAAAGTCAATGATTGTCTCCATAAATCGTGTACCGATATGATTTCCCCACATTGATTTTTTCACGGACAGGCTTATTTCTGCTCTATGAGCAAGTCGAGGTTTTTCAAAACTCGAAAGATTCGCTGTGCCAACAATTTCATTATCTTTTGTAGCCACAAGATACAACTGCCTATCGGAATGAAAAATGCTATCTAAATACTCTTTTTCTCTATCAATAGTTATGGAAACACCTTCTTTTCCAAATGTCAGATTATCGGACTCACCACCTATCACTTGACAATATTCCAATATTTTTTCTGCATCAAATGCTGTTGCTTTTCTTATTTCTAACACTCTATCATCCCTTTACAAATCCCGATTTATAGATCTGTGATTAGCCTCGTTACCGAGCGGCCTGTTCCGATTCGCCGCAGCGTAGGTAACGCATTGGGGTGAAGCGCTCTGCGCTTCAAATTCTGGTTTGCTGATCTGTTCTATTTCATATTATCACACAGCAGGAGAAAATGCAAGAACCGCCACAGAATGCTGTAGCGGTTCTCTATTTACTCTGTTTCCTTCCAACCCTTGCACACATCCACCCAGCCGTCAAACCGGGACAGCCTTTCCATTTCTTCTATGGTCAGCCCCACGGCGCTGTTGCTGCTGCCTGCCGCCGGATATACCAGGGGGAACCGCTTGATGGACTCGTCCAGGTAGACCTCCACGCTCGCATTCACCACAAAGGGACATACGCCGCCTACCGCATGACCAATCAGTACCGGCGCGTCCTCCGCTTTCAGCATTTTGGCCTTTGCGCCAAAGCGGGCTTTGTATCTGGCGTTGTCGATCTTGGCATCTCCCGCCACAGCAATGACAATGGGAGCTCCCTTCACATCAAAGGACAAGGTCTTTACAATCCGGCAGGGCTCACAGCCCACGGCCTGGGCTGCCAGCTCCACCGTGGCGCTGGAGACCGGGAACTCCCGAATTTTCTCTTCCATTCCCAATTCCCGGAAATAGGCTCTGACCTTTTCAATCGACATAGATTTTCCTCTCTTTCTGCTTTACAGCCGCCGAAGAAAAACTCCGGCGGCTCCTTTTATGAGATTATTTTCCGGCGGATGGGGCCGATACAGACAGCCAGGCCAACGCCGGACAGCACCATCCCCAAAGCGCCCAGAATCGGTGCGGGATGCTGCCCTGTCCTGGGACACTCCGTGTACACCTGCTGGGTGTAGGGGTAGGCCTGCACATTCCACTGCCCCTCATAGGGCAGCACCATCAGGAAGGGCATGATGGGGAAATAATCCTCCACCGTACCATTCTGCACCAGAAGGTACAACCCTTCCTTCAAACGGGAAAAATCGGCGCTGCCGTCGGCATCCAGAATCCGGGTCATACCCGGTTCCCCCTCCATCTGGGCCAGCCACTGGGCCAGCTGAGGCGACAGCGCATCCTCGTGGCGGACAAATCCACCGCCAAAGGTGTCCAATATCCGATATCCATCCTCCGACCGCTCGCCCACCAGAAACAGTGTCACCGTTCCGCCTACCAGCGGCGTTTCTCCGCTCCTCAGAACCACCTGGATGGAGCCTTCCGTCTCTGACGCCCTTGCGGGAAGACAGAGTACCGGCAGCAGCAGCGCCGCCGCAATTGCCCCCCATATCCGTTTGACCATCCTGCATTCCCCTTTCGTAAGCTGGGGAAACGCTGAAAATCAATCGTCTGCTGTCAATTGGCTCGCACTTCCCCTGGCTTTCAGTATAGGGCTTTCGGAAACAGGATGCCGTCGAAGGGAGGCCAGGAGGAAAAATATTCCGGTTATTCCATAGCTTTGGGGGGCTGAACGTGCATGACAGTCCGCTGGTAGTGGGCAATGCCCCTGGCAAGCACATCCATCGCCCGCTCCAGGTCCTCCTGCTTGAGCACATAGGCAATCCGAACCTCATTGACGCCCTTGCCCGGGGTTTCATAGAAGGGGGCTCCGGGGGCAAACATCACCGTATCGCCCCGGTCGGAGAAATGCTCCAGCAGCCAGTATTGGAACTTGTCCGTATCATCCACGGGAAGGCTCGCCATCACATAAAAAGCCCCTTGGGGTTCCTCCACCACCACGCCGGGAATCTGACGGAGCTTCCGGATTACCGTATCCCGGCGGCGCTGGTATTCCGCCTTGCTCCGAAGAAAGAAATCCGTATCCACGCTGTATAGGGCGGCAGCGCCGATCTGATCGATGGTGGCAACGGACAGACGGGACTGGCAGAACTTCAGCAGTGCCTGCTGCAGCTCCCGGTTCCGGGTGACAACACAGCCCACCCGGGCGCCGCAAGCGGAGAACCGCTTGGACACGGAATCGATAATTACCAGGTTTTCGTCGATGTCCCGGAACCGGGCCATGGTGGGTACGCCGTACTTGTCGTCATAGCAGAATTCCCGGTAGACTTCGTCGCAAATGAGGAACAGGTTATGCTCCTTGGCAATGTCCGCAATCATCCGCATTTCGGTTTCATCCAGCACCACACCGGTGGGGTTGCCGGGATTGGTAATGAGAATGGCCCGGGTATTCTTGGTGATCAGGCTTTCGATCCGCTCCCGCTGGGTGTAGCGGTAGCCCTCCCAGGGATTGGTGGGCAGGGCACGGATGACGCCGCCTGCCGCATGGACGAAGGTGGTATAGTTCGGGTAGTAGGGCTCGGGAATGATTACCTCGGTGTAGGGGTCCAGAATGGACAGACAGGTCAGAAGCAATGCTTCACTGCCGCCGGTAGTAATCAGAATATCCCGGTCGCTCAGATCAACGCCCAGACCCTTGTAGTAGTCACGGATGGCGTGAATCAGCACCGGCCTGCCGGGGGATTCGGCATATTCCAGGGTTCGGCTGTCAAAGGCGCGAATGGCCTCATAGTAAGCTTTCGGAGTCGGAAGGTCCGGCTGACCGATGTTCAGGTGAAAGATGTGTTTTCCCTCTTTTTCCGCCTGTACAGCATAGGGATGGAATTTCCGCATGGGAGAGGGCTCACAGCGGTTGGCATTGATGGAAATCTGCATGGTAACCTCCATGGACGGCTGGTCCGTTCTTCTGTATAGATTCTTTATATTCTTTAACCAGGCGCTTCAGCTCAGGCGTCAGCGCCCCAAGGGTAATTAAGTTTGGAATCGCCATCAGGCCATTGACGGTTTCCGCCAAAAGCCAGAGGGTGGCGGCATTCTGGACGGAACCGAAAATGACGGCTCCCGTCTGAGCCAGGGCAAAGAATTTCCAGGCCCTCTCCCCAAACAGGAACTGGGCGCACCGGGCGCCATAAAGGCCCCAGCCTAAGATCGTTGCAATGGCAAAGCAGCACAGGGACAGGGCAAGAAGAAGGGCAGCCCCCTCTCCGTAAACCCGGACAAAGGCATCCATGGTCAGTTCTCCTCCGACATCCGTTCCGTAGGGAATGGGAACGCCGCTGCATAAAATGACCAGAGCCGACAGGGTGCAGATCACCATGGTGTCCAGAAATACCTCCATGATTCCCATAAGTCCCTGCTGGGCCGGATGGGAAACCTCTGCGCCGGCATGGGCAATGGAGGCCGTTCCCATGCCTGCCTCGTTGGTAAAAATCCCCCTGCTGCATCCGACACGAAGGGCCTGATAGGAAGAACCCAGCATCCCGCCGGTGACCGCCCGGGGGGAGAAGGCCCCTTCCACAATTGCCAGGAAAGCGGAGGGAACGTGCCTGGCCCGTACAATCAGCACACCGGCGCACATGGCAATATACAATACGGAAACGAAGGGCACCAGCTTTTCCGCCGCGGAACCAATCCGTTTTGCTCCGCCGAAGAGCATAGCGCCCACCAAACCCGCCAGAAGGATTCCCAGAATCAGGTTCCCCTCCCGGGTTGGTCTCCCGCCAAATCGGGAGATACAGCCATTGATGCTGGTTACGACGGCGTTGATCTGAGTGGCGTTTCCCACACCAAAGGCGGCAATCACGCCAAAGGCGCAATAGCACAGGGCTAAGGGCCTGAATTTTTCGCCCAGTCCTTCCGTCATCATGTACATAGGACCGCCCACATAGCCGCTTTCTGTTTTGACCCGGTAGCGAACTGCCAGCGTGGCCTCCGCGAATTTGGTAACCATTCCCAGAATCCCGCAGACCCACATCCAGAAGATGGCCCCGGGGCCGCCCAGGCAGATGGCTCCCGCCACGCCCACCAGATTGCCGGTACCTACGGTGGCGGCAAGGGCCGTACAGAGAGCACGAAAGGAGGAGGCCCCCTCTGTATCGGAATGAGAGGAAAGCTTGGACAGGAAGGCTTTCAGCGCCGCAGGCAGTAGGGATAGCTGGACAAAGCCCAGCTGAAAGCTTAAAAACAATCCAATCCCAATAATCAGAAGCAGCGCCGGAGCACCCCAGACAATGGCATTGAGCCAAGATAAGAATTTCGTCATTATGCCCTCCTAGCATATCATTTTTTTGTGGAAACCGCAAGAAAAATTTTCATTTTTTGGATATAGAAAAAGCAGCTTTGATGTTTCATCAAAACTGCTTTCGTAAACCGGAGCCTTATTCCCATGTTGCCCAAATCTCCGGACAGTACCCGGCGGTGGCCTGCTTGCCGTTACGGACGATGGGAGTTTTCATCAGGGATGGATCATCGAAGACCTTGTCTTCTTTGGCCCGCTTATCATCCATATATTTCATCAGGGTGATCTCCGGAGACTTGCTGTTCCAGTCAATGAGATTGTCGATGCCGCCCACTGCCCGGAGGACACTGTCAAACTCCTTGCCGGACATGCCGAACCGGAGAAGGTCTATGGACTGGAATTTGATCCGCCGTTCTTTAAAGTATCGCTCTGCCTTCTTTGTGTCAAAGCACTTGCTTTTTCCGAAAATCTGAATGTTCAATAGATAACCTCCTCTAAGCAAAGTCCCTGGGGTGGGGCCAGGAAACCTGCCTCCGCCCGTTTTTCGCCGAACAGTGTGGGGATAGATTGGGGGCTGCGCTGCCCTCTGCCCACCTCAATGAGGGTTCCTGTTAAGATCCGTACCATGTTCTGTAAAAAGCCGTTGCCCGTAAAGGTAAGCCGCAGCTCCTCCCCATGGCGGGTGACGGTAACGGAGCGGAGATACCGGACCGTGGATTTCTTCATTTTGGCGTTGCCGCAGAAGGCGGAAAAATCATGCTGGCCTGTGAGCAGCGCCGCCGCCTGCGCCATGGCCTCCGTGTCCAGCTTCTCCGGAAGCACCGTCACATACCGGCGTTCAAAGACGCAGGGCATAACGCTGTTCCAGATCCGGTAGCAGTAGGTCTTCTCTTTGGCGTTTAAGCGGGCATGGAACCGGGGGGACACGTCCTTGCAGGAGTATATGCCGATGTCCTCGGGCAGATACCTTCTTAAAGCCGCCAGAATCTCCTCACTGGGCATAGAGCTTTCACAGTGGAAGTTTGCCACCTGGCCTCTGGCATGGACGCCCGCGTCGGTCCTTCCGCTGCCGCTTACTTCAATTGGCTCTTCCAAAATCCGGGAGAGGGCTGCTTCCAGCTTCCCCTGAATGGTATCCTCCCGACCAGGGAGCCGCTGCCATCCCCGGTATCTGGTTCCGTCATAGCATAGATCAAGCCGCAGATTCCGCATACTCCTCCCATTCCTCTCTGGCTTCCCGCTCGGTATCCGCCGAGAACAGGAACTTGCCGCTCATGTCGTAAACCTGAATGTGTCCTCCAACGTAACGAATCTGCATCTGTCATCAACCTTTCCTTTGGGTCTGTGATGACAGTATAGCAAATTATCTGTCCAATAAAACGGACTAATTAGCGCTTGTGGCGGTTCAGATACTGATATTATAGCATAGATTTTTTGTCTTTTCTACATAAAAAAGAATGTGCAGGCCCTCTCAGTCACGGTGCAAAGCACCGTGACTGAGAGGGTACTAACACTTCAGGGACTGTCCCGCAAGACAGTCCCTGATTGGCATAATAAAGTGTTACTTCTTCTCAGCGTCCAGCTTGTCCAGCAGGTCCCAGACGCCCAGCATATACTGGATGCCCAGAGCACGGTCATATTTCCCGTAGCCAGGCCGACAGGTGCCGGGGCCTTCCTCCCAGAGCTGACGACCGTGGTCGGGACGGATGTAGCCCTCCCAGCCGGCGTCGTGATAGGCCCGGAGAATGTCGATGATGCCCGTCTCACCGCAGCAGTCCCGATGGGCCGCCTCGGAGAAGTCGCCGTTCTCGAAGTGGTGAATGTTACGGATGTGAGCAAAGGCAATCCGGTCCGCATGCTTTTTCACGATCTCGGCGCAGTTGTTATTCGGGTTGGCGTTCAGACTACCGGTGCAGAGGGTCAGGCAGTTACAGGGGTGGTCAACCGTCTTTAAGAGCTTGTCGCAGGCTGCCTCGTCCACCATCAGACGGGGCAGGCCGAAGATATCCCATGGGGGATCGTCCATGTGAATCGCCATCTTGATGCCGCAAGCCTCACAGGTCGGCATGATCGCCCGCAGGAAGTAGAAGAGATTTTCCCACAGCATGTCCTTGGTCACGGGAGCGTAGGCCTTGAACAGCTCGTCCAGCTTCGCCATCCGCTCCGGCTCCCAGCCGGGGAAGGTCATGTTATACTTCTCGGTGAAGCCCAGAATGTAATCCGCCATGGCCTTGTAGTCCTCTTGAATCATGTCCTTCTGGTAGAACAGGGCCGTGGAGCCGTCGCCCACCGGATGGAACAGGTCCGTTCTGGTCCAGTCGAAGATGGGCATGAAGTTGTAGCAGATCACCTTGACGCCAAACTGACTCAGGTTCCGGATGCAGGTTTTGTAGTTCTCAATCAGGCCGTCCCGGGAGGGCAGGCCAATCTTAATGTCGTCGTGGACATTCACGCTTTCCACCACATCCGCGTCGAAGCCGTAGGCGTGAATCTGATCCACCACCTGGCGGATCTCTTCCACTTCCCAGATTTCACCGGGCATTTTGTTGTGGAGCGCCCAGACGATGCTGGCCACACCGGGAATCTGCCTGATGTCCGCCAGGGTGACGGGGTCGTTGCCCTCGCCGTACCAGCGCCATCCCATTTTCATAGGCATAGGGGTTCCTCCTTTGATTTTATTTTTACTTCAAGGTTAAGCGTTCAGAGCCTCGTGAAGGGTCTTGCGAACAGCGCCCACACCGGCAAGTTCCGCAACAAAGTAGCCCTCGATCTTCTCCGCCAATACAGTCTGGGTCAGGTCCAGGCCAAAGATGGAGGCGTTGCTCAAAATGGCCTTCAGATGACCCTGGTAGGTCTCAGGCCTGCCCACCTGGATACCGGCGAGCTTTGCCTGAATGTCATCCTTCAGAGGATCAGCAGAGACTTCAAAGGCGTTGCCTTCGTCATCCACAGCCAGAAGATACCGCAGCCAGCCAGCCAGGGCCAGAGGGATGCTTACCAAGGTGTTTAAATCCTTACCCTCAGCAATGTAGCTCTTAATGGTCTCACCGAACCGGATGCCCACCTTCTGGGAGGTATCGGTGGCGATTCGCTGAGGCGCGTCAGGCATGAAGGGGTTGGGCAGTCTCTGCTGCACAACCTCGTCAATAAAGGCCCTGGGGTCCAGGATGCCGGGATTTACTACCACAGGCAGGCCCTCCGCATAGCCCAGACGCTTGATGAGGGCTACAATGTCGCTGTCCTTCATCTCGTCGCAGATCAGGGTATAGCCCAGCATACAGCCGTAAACACTCATGGCGGTGTGCAGGGGGTTGAGGCAGGTGGTGACCTTCATACGCTCGGTCTTGTTCACGGTCTCCCGGTCAGTCAGGTACACACCGGCCTTCTCCAGAGGGGGACGACCGTTGGGGAACGTATCCTCAATGACCAGGTACTGGGGCTGTTCGGCGTTGACAAAGGCGGCAATGAAGGTGTTCTTGGAGGTGATGATGGGTGCCATGCCCTCGATGTTGTCCTTTTCCAGAGAGGCTTCCACCATTTTGTGGGGACGGGGTGTGATCTTGTCGATCATGGACCAGGGGAAGGCAATCTTGTTCTCGTCCTCCAGGTAGTCGAGGAAGTCCTGACCTACAAAGCCCTTTTCGGCCCAGGCCTTGGCAACGGTTATAACACTATGCCGGAGCTTTTCGCCGTTGTGGGAGCAGTTATCCATGGAGACAACCGCCAGAGGATAGCCGCCGGCACGGAACCGCTCAAATAGCAGCGCTGCCACCATGGACATGGCGTGCCGGGCGGAGGCGGGACCCTCGTTCATGTCTGCCTGAACGACAGGCATTAAGCTGCCGTCGGGACGATACAGGGCATAGCCCTTCTCGGTAATGGTAAAGGAGATCATCTGCAAACCGGGGTCCACGAAAATACCGCGCAGGCGCTCCATCATTTCCGGCTCAGCGGAGTTGGCCCGGAGACCCTCCGCCACGGAACCGATGATTTCCCGGCTGGTGGTGCCGTCGGGGTTCAGAGTTACCATCATGGTCAGGCTGTCATAGGGAGCGTAGATTTTGTCAATGATGTCATAGTCGAAGGTATCGACAGCGATGATGCCCCGGTCAGAAAGACCCTTGTTCAACAGATCCTGCTGGAGCGCGGCAATAAAGCCACGGAAGATATTACCCGCGCCGAAGTGTACCCACATGGGATGCTCCTTTGTACGGGCGACCATGGCCTCATGGTCGAAGGCAGGAAGCTTGACACCCAGCCGTTCCCACTGGGCAGATTCGCTTCGGATGGAAGTGGCACGCATTTTCAAGACAATCTTCTCCTTTATGTATTTTCATTTCGTGGGGGATCTTCTGCCTCCCGTTTACAGATACGAGTATACATCATAATTTTTGCAAATTAAATTGGTGAAATTGCTTGAAACATTGTAAAAATTGCATTATACTGGATATCAGAAAAATCCATGTTCCACGATTCTCAGGAGGATGCCCTATGGCTGGAATTTACAGTCCGTATACCGCACGTCAGCACATGATCGAAGGGGAATATGAGATCTATCGCTACCAGACCCCCGATGTGGACGAGGTGGCCCTGCACCACCACGATTTCTATGAAATCTACATGCTCCTGCGGGGCGAGGTTGCCTATACGGTGGAAAACCACCTGTACCATATGGAGCCGGGTGACATCATGCTGGTCAGCCCCCTGGCGCTGCATCAGGCCCGTATCTCCATGGAAAAAGATACCTATGAGCGGATCGTTCTGTGGGTATCCACCGACTATCTCAAGTCCCTGTCAAGCCCCAATACCGATCTGACCAGGTGCTTTCTGACCGGCGATGCCAATCTTCTCCGGCTTTCCGGCACGGACAGAGCGCCGGTACTACGGGAGCTGGAACGGCTGAGCGGCTTTCACAGCAGCACCGAGTATGGCAGCGACCTGCTTGCCAAAAACAGTCTGACCCGGGTGATGGTGGAGCTGAACCGGGCCGCCATGAACGGCGGCGTCACCGGTACCTGGCGCTCTGACCAGGTGGTGGACGGCGTGGTTGCCTACATCAACGATCATTTCAGTGAGCCGCTCTCTCTGGACGATTTGGCGGACCGGTTCTTCATCAGCAAGTACCACCTGCTTCGGAAATTCGATGCCCAGATGGGTACCACCGTTCACCGCTATATTCTGCAAAAGCGGCTGATCATTGCCAAGCAGCAGATCTCCGGCGGCGTCAGCCCCAGCCAGGCAAGCTTAAACTGCGGCTTCGGGGACTATGCCAATTTCTACCGGGCCTTCCGGAGGGAATATGGCATGACCCCACGTCAGTATGTCCAAAGTACGGTGGGGGAACAGGAATTATGAAGAAAATAATATGCCCCGAAACGGCAATTTCTCGCCGTTTCGGGGCAATTCTCAGCCACTCAGACCGCACTTTTCCTGAACCCACTGGTACACGTCCTCGTAGACCTCATCTTTATTGATTTCGTTGAGAATCTCATGGCGGCCCAATGGATAAATCCGCAGGGAAACATCCTGCATTCCCACCTTTTGGAAGGCTTCGGCGCTTTTCTTGACGCCCTTTCCATAGCTGCCCACGGGATCATCGCCTCCGGCAATGAAGAAGACGGGAAGCTCCTTGCGCATAGCGTCCAGGCTGGTCGGCTTTTCGATGTAGGCAATGCCCTTCATCATCTCCCGGAGCAGCCCGGCGCTGGCAGTAAAGCCGCACATGGGATGGGCAATGTAGGCATCCACCTGACTTTTGTCCCGGGTGAGCCAGTCAAAGGGGGTGCGGGGATGCTCCACTCGTTTGTTGTAGCTGCCGAAAACCAGATTCTGAAGAGCTTCATTAGGTTCCGTTTCACCATGCTTTTTGCAGACGGCATCCACCATTTTGATGACGGCGGGCAGGGCAAAGGACGGCTGCCAGCCGGTGCCGCAGATAATTGCGGCGGAAATGCCGCTGTCCGGGTATTTGCACAGCATGGTCCTTGCCATAAAGGAGCCCATGGAATGACCGAAGAGAATATAGGGAAGCCCAGGAAATTCCTTCCGGGTATCCTCCAGAAGTTGGTAGCTGTCCGCCACGGCGGTAAACCAACCGCCGTGGAAATAGCCTTTGATCCCATCGCCGTTCACGGACTGACCATGGCCCATATGATCTTCCGCTACCACCAGAATGCCCCGTTCATTTAAATACCGGGCAAAATCGTCATAGCGCTCGATATATTCCGCAATGCCGTGTACTATCTGCAAAACGGCTTTTATTTCGCCTTCCGGTGTCCAGCGGCAGCCGTGGATTTTACCGGTACCCTGGGAGTCATACCAGAAATCCATGCGCATTCAGTCAACCACCTCGTAATCCGCATCGGTGATGGCCTTTTTCAGGGCCGCCACGTCGGCGCTGCCGGTGACAGTGACCGTCTTTGCTTCCAGGTCCACGACAGCGTCCACAGTGCCAGGAACGCTCTTGCAGGCCTTTTCCACACGGGCCTTGCAGTGCCCGCACATCATACCTTCTACCTTAATGACTGTTTCCATGTTAATTTCCTCCTTAGAAATTGTTTCCTCCTGAATGTTATCCTGTTCCACCTCCGCAGACGGGGCGGTTTTGGACTTGAAGAACCGAAGCCGCAGGGCGTTGCTTACCACGAATACGCTGCTCATGCTCATGGCGGCCGCGCCCAGCATGGGGCTGAGCAGCAGACCAAAGGGGATAAACAGCACACCGGCGGCAATGGGAATGCCCAGGGTGTTATAGAAGAACGCCCAGAACAGATTCTCCCGAATATTGCGGATGGTAGCCTTGCTCAGTTCAATGGCCCCGCTGACAGCGGCAAGGCTGCTGTTCATCAGCACCACATCCGCGGACTCCATGGCAATGTCCGTACCGGCTCCAATCGCCATGCCCACATCGGCGGTGACCAGGGCAGGGGCGTCGTTGATGCCGTCGCCCACCATCAGCACCCGATGGCCCTGCTGCTGTAAGGTCTTGACCGCGCTGGCCTTATCCGTAGGCAGTACGTCAGAGATCACATGGGTGATTCCGGCGGAGGCGCCGATGGCCTTCGCAGTGGCCTCGTTGTCGCCGGTGAGCATAACCACATCCAGATGGAGGCTCTGCATGGCGGCAATGGCGGCGGCGGAATCCGGTTTTAAGACATCTGCCGCGGCGATGGTGCCCAGATACCGGCCCTTCTCATCGGCAAAGTGCAAGGGCGTCTTGCCTTGATTTGCCAGGTTTTCCATATCCGGAATGGCTACGCCCAGTTCTTCCATCAGTCGTCCGTTGCCACCGTAGTAGCGCTGGCCCTCCACGGTTCCCGCAACGCCCCGTCCGGGAAGGGTCTCGAAGTTTTCCACTTCTGCAAAGCCCATTCCCTGGGCCTTCTTCAAAATGGCCTTGGCGAAGGGATGCTCGGACTTGCTTTCCAGGGCGGCGGCAATCCGCAACAGCTCCTCGCTGCTGACGCTTCCCGGGAGCAGATCCGTAACCTCCGGCTTGCCGGTGGTCAGGGTACCGGTCTTGTCCAGCACCACGGTATCGATATGATGGAGGTTTTCCAGAGCCTCGGCGTTTTTGAACAGCACACCCATCTGGGCACCCCGGCCTGTGCCCACCATAATGGCAACAGGGGTAGCCAGACCCAGGGCGCAGGGGCAGGAGATTACCAGCACGGAAATGGCGCAGTTCAGGGCGAATTCCATGCCGTGCCCGGTCAGCATCCAGACAAGAAAGGTAATGGCGGCAATGGTCATTACCACCGGCACGAACACACCGGCAATCTTATCCGCAAGCCGCGCAATGGGGGCTTTGGAGCCGCCGGCCTCCTCCACCATCCGGATGACCTGGGCCAGGGTGGTGTCCTCGCCGACCTTGTCTGCCCGGAATTCCAGATACCCTTCCGTATTGATGGTGGCAGCGGCTACCGTATCCCCGGGGCCTTTCTCCACAGGAACGCTTTCGCCGGTCAGGGCGCTCTGGTCAACGGAACCCCGGCCCTTGAGAACGGTGCCATCCACGGGAATGCTTCCACCGGAGCGGACGATTACCGTATCGCCCACCGCTACCTGTTCCACGGGGATCTCCAGAATCTGTCCTCCCCGGTTAACCGTTGCGGTTTTGGGGCTTAAATCCATCAGGGCGCGGATGGCGTCGCCGGTGCGTCCTTTGGCCCGGGTTTCCAGGTATTTGCCCAGGGTGATCAGAGTCAGGATCATGGCGGCGGATTCAAAATACAGATTCTCGCTGTAGGTCCGCACCAGCTCCCAGTCCCCGTGACCCATGCCCCAGGCCATCCGGAACAGGGCGACGATACCATACAGCAAAGAGGCTGTAGAGCCTACGGCAATAAGAGAATCCATGTTCGGCGCCTTGTGCCATAGGGCCTTGAAGCCCCGGCTGTAATATACCCGGTTTAAGTAAACCGGCGGCAGGG
>CAYRDE010000045.1:0-15028 GCA_964422935.1 uncultured Oscillospiraceae bacterium
AGAATGTGTTCACGATTATTTCTTCAAGAGTGGTCTTGACAAGGGGACCATTATACGGGTTTATGGGAAGTCCGTTGCAGGAAACGCCAAAAGCGGGTAACGCCCAAACGTATTTTATGCGGACAGTCTGCCTCTAAAACGCCGCCTAACCACAAACCAATATAATCCGAACCACAGCTTCCCCAGGGGAGATGCGGTTCGGATTATTTGCTTTCTTCGGAAGGTTCGAGAAGACCGATTCCCGAAGCAGTGTTATTAAACGATCAGAAGCAACGCCCAGGGAGCCTCCTTTTCGCTTAAAAAGGTTGCCATACGACGGGGAAAAGGGCATTCAAGGAACATTCTGACAGGCTCGAAAATCATCAATCAGCAGGCTCAGGTGGGAGATCACCGGCATGGGCAGACCGGATACATCCAGCCGGGGCGTGTCATCCAGACCAAGCAGATAGTCTGTGGAGACATTGAATACCTTTGACAAACGAATCAGCATTTCAATGGAGGGCTGAATGTTGTCGTTTTCCCAGTTGGAAATGGTCTGTTTGGTGACGTTCAGCTTCTGCGCCAGCTGAACCTGATTCCAGCCCTTGGACAGCCGCAGGTGATTGATGGATTGTGACAGCATAATGTTTTCCTCCAAAGTCAAGTTTTCAAATACTATCGTAATTATTTACTTGACTCAAGCAAAATACTATGGTATTGTAATAATAGATACAGATTGGAAATAACACATAGAAAAACAATGCGCAGACTGTATACAATAGCACAATCATACCTGCCCGGCCCTCTGTATCTGAGGGTCTCTCCCATTGTACGGGTTTTTCCAATTTTCTGCAAGATGCCCCAAAATGAGCCAAAAAGTGGATAAAAGTGGCACGCAGTGCTCCAGGACCATTTCATAAAATATGGAAATTCAGAATAAATTAATGGTAAAACTGACATATATTGACATAAAATACCCGTTAATTTTAACAAAAATGCATGTTACAGTATTTGCACATGAAGCCCGATTTCATCGGAGAAAATCGGATTCCACGTTTCCTTAGGCATGCCGTGGAAGAACCGGTTTTCTTTTCGATATACCCCTGTCAGGGGATCATAAGAAATGACTCCCTTGCCCCATGGGCAAGAGCTTTGGGATTTAGGAGGACGAGATTATGAATGGAAACAGAAAGCACACCCAGCGCACCTTCCGGCGTGTGATGGTGACCCTGCTTACCCTGGTCATGGTGGCGGGCTTCTGCGCCCCTGCTATGCAGGCCCGGGCGGAAGGCGAGCCAGTGATGGAAGTACAGCGGGGTGAAAGCAAGGTCTTTGACGGCGCGGATTATGTGGAAGGCATTCAGCTTAGCCCCAACGACGGTCAGCTACGTCTGACAGAGGACGGCGGCAAAATCCGTGTCTCGGTCAATGAGGATGCCGGGATGGAATACACCGTGAAAGTGCCCGGCGACCCGGAGACGATCTTCGTAGTGAAGGTTTTGGGTGAGAAAAAGTCTGAACCCGAACAGCCTCTCGAAGAGAATGAAGACAGCGGCAATCTCCCCCTTGCCTCCGTCAGCCAGAGCGAAGGCAGCGAGCAGGGAGAGGGCAGTGAAAATCCACCGGCGCCAAGCCCTGCAAATACCTGCCCCGAGTGCCAGGGCCTGGATGGTAACCACTCCGATAGCTGCTCCTTAAAACCTGCCGGGCATGGTGAGCCTGAGAAGAAATGTACCTGTGATTCCCAGGACGGCAATCACGCTGAGGATTGCGGCCTGTATGCAGCACCCGCCCAAGATGACACGAGCAAGCAGGAATGCACCTGCGGTTCCCAGGACGGCAATCACGCTGAGAATTGCGGTCTGTATGTAACCCCGCAGGAAGACGCTTCTCTCGTGGCAGACTCTGCGGAAGCCCTGCTGGAAATGGTGGCACAGGCTGAGACTGCCGATAAGCTGACCGCGATTCTGGATGCCAATGAAGAACTCTACATGAGCCTCGACGGCGAACAACTGGACGCCGTGCTTGCCAAAGCGGCGACGTTCGCCGAAGTGCCCGAGGATGATGTGCCCGATGACGAGAATGAGGCTGATGATCCGGCGACCCTGGCTACCCCTCCCGAAATAACAATTGAACGGGGCGAGCAAGGGACGGTAACGCTTGAAAGGAACAAGAATCGAAATGCATTTCGGGTAAAAAAAGATGGCAGCTACGGTGACTACGGAATCACGGTTACGGGAGACGGGAATAGCCGAACAATTACGGTTGGCGCAAACACGGAACCCGGCAGATACACGGTGAAATTCGGACGTTATGATGACGGCGACTGGGATAGAAAAGAATCGGTAACAGTCATCGTTCCGGATGCTGCCTCCGGCGGCGGTGACACAGGAAGCGACGGAGCCCAGGTTTACTTTCTGAAAAGTCCCACAAGTCCCCCCGGAAGCAATGATGTTGGTATGTGGCTGCCAACCACCCCGGAGGGAGGAAAAGTAACAGGACTTACCTACAATGGTAAATTTGCGCAGGTAAACACAGACGGAGCGATCTGGACAAAGGACAGTGGGGGCGAAGACAGGAACATTATGCCCACCAACAACGATGTGGCAAAGTATGTTGTCTCGTGGCCCGATGGTTCTACCGGCTCCTCCTGGACAATATACCGGCAGGACTATCCTACAGAGTTCGAGCAGGTGTTTCGCGCCTATCAGAGCGATCTGGCAAGCCAGGGAATTATCATTCATTCTGTAGAGGAAATGGAGTCCATTACCCTGATTCCATACAAAATCTCTAAAAGGAATGACACAAACCCGGATTACCACATCGACTGCACCATTTCCATTCAATGCAAGGCGGCGTATGCAGCGATATTCCATGTTATGGCTCCCGGTGATACCAATTATGTTCCCGTTCATACAGATTTATACGCCATAAGAGACGGAAAGCCTGATCCCATCCAAAACTACACGGGAGTCGAGCTGACCAAGAATGTGAACGGAATCAACTATGTGTTTGACGGCTGGTACAATGAGGCTGGGGAGAAGGTGGAAGCCTGGGGCTATACACCGACGGCTGAGGAGCTGGGAAGTGATAATACGGTAAACTTCTATGGTCACTACGTTCCCGAGGCCACCAGTCTGACAATTCGGAAGGTTTTCGATAGTTTGGGACCCGAAGCGGTGAAGCCTGCTTCCATTTCCATTACCCTAACCGGTGGGGACAGCCCGGAGACGGTCTACCTGACTGCCGCGAATGGATATACGGTAACGGTATCCAATTTGACACCCGGCAAGACCTACACGGTAGCAGAAGTTGTCACCACCGCCCAGATAGAAAACTATGATCTGACAGGAACATCCTACAGTCCCGATGGCGGTTCGATCACCCTAAAGTCCGATTCCACCCAAAACGTGGTGACCATTACAAACACCTACGCAAAGAAGACTGCGGATGTGACCGTCCATAAGACCGTCAGCGGCAACATGGGTGACCAAAGTAAGTCCTTCACCTTTACCTATAAGGTAGGCGAAAGCGGCAGTCAAGGGACATTCCAGCTTGCCCATGGTCAGAACACGCGCCTTGCAAACCTGACCATCGATGAAACCCTCTACATCCAGGAAAACGCGGAAGGATACAATCCCGCGGTTACTTACACGGTTGGTGACGGAAGAGAACAAACTGTGAATCCCGAAAACGGATGGTATAAAATCCCCATTCAGGCTGGCACTGCCGTCTACTTTGACAACAACAAGACTGTCAACATCGACACCGGCATTCTCACCGACTCTGCCCCCTACCTGCTCTTGCTCACCCTTTCCCTTCTGGGCGGCGGCCTGCTTCTGATGAGGCGGAGAGGCGGCGTGATGTAACCGATGGGGAAATACGACAAAAAACCTGCCAATCCCTCCCGGGAGGCCCAGACACCGGCCTCTCCCAACCCTGTCCACAGCCCCCCAGCTTCCGTCTCCGACAACCCGGAGCTGAAACGGGTGGCCCAGTACCTGGCAAAGGTCCGGTTTCAAAAAAAGGTGGTGGGGGGTCTGGACCCAGGCGATGTGTGGAAGAAAATCGAGGCTCTGAACGCCCTGTATGAGGATGCCCTGATTGCCGAACGGGTCCGGTACAATCTCCTGATCCGTCAGGTCCACAGGCAGGGAGGCCCTTCTCAGGAGGATGCCCATGGGGAAAGCTGAACAGGCGGTCACCACAGCAGAGGTGATCCGCCGCCGCCGGATGGCTGCTGCCGTGAACCAGGGCTATATCGGCCTTCTTGTAAAGTGCGTTATGTTAACCGCTGCGCTGGTGATTCTGCTGACCCAGGTGTTTCTGCTCTGCCAGGTCAGCGGCAACGAGATGTTCCCCGCCGTGAAGGACGGCGACCTGCTGCTGAGCTACCGGCTCCAAAGGAACCTTGCCAAGAACGACGTGGTGGTCTACGAGGTCGGCGGTCAGAAAAAGGCAGGCCGGATTCTGGGACGGCCCGGGGATGTGATTATGCTGGATGACACCGGCGCGCTGCTGGTCAACGGCACCAGCCAGGGCGGGGAAATTCTCTATCCCACCTACGCCAAGGAGGGCTGGACCTACCCCTATATGGTGCCGGAGGATGCCTACTTTATCCTGGGCGATTACCGGACCCAGAGTACCGACTCCCGGGACTTTGGCCCCGTTGATGCGGGGCAGGTGAAGGGGAAGGTCATCACCATCCTCCGCCGCCGGGGCATTTAGGCGGCGCACAAACCGTATTTGCTAAGCGGATGCGCTTATCAAATAAAACATGCAAACTGATTATTTAGGAGGAAAAACCCATGAAGAAACTGATTTCGATATTGCTTGCGCTGGTTATGACAGTCAGCCTGGCGACGGTGGCCTTTGCGGCTGAGGGGGAAGCGGGAGCCTGGGATGGTAACTACGATGCCACCAGCCCCTTTACCTTCAATGTTAATAAGACCTATACCTCTACTGAGAACTTTGTCCCCCTGGAGACGCTGAGCTTCACGGTGAAAAGCGATGAGAATAACCCCAACGACGCGATGATTACGGTGGAGGATCTGGTCGTGACGGACCTGAACAACGTCATCACCGTCAAAGCCCCCAGCTTTACGGAGGCTGGCGTCTATGAATACACCATCCAGGAGAAGCAGGGGAATACCGCCGGTGTGACCAGTTATGATGACAGCACCATCCACATTGTCATTCTGGTTGAGTACGATAACCAGAACCACTGCCTGAAAATCAATAACGTCAACAGCTACATCAAGAAGGTCAATGGCACAAAGACGGACACCTTTGAGAATGAATTCAAGACCAATGACTTCACGGTTGCAAAGGATGTTACCGGCAACATGGCAAGTGAGACCGACGAATTCCAGATTCAGGTGAGGCTGTATACCGACAAGGCGGTTCTGACGGACATCCAGGTTGCCGGTGAGACGGTGCAGCCCGGTGCCTGGCAGAACGGTACTTATGAGACCACACTGAACATTTCCAAGAACGACGGCCCCATCACCTTTGCCGATATTCCCTATGGCGTTACCGTAACGGTCTCCGAGAATAATGACGAGACGGTGATGAATGGCTATACCTTTGTTAAGTACACGGTGAACGGCACCGATGCGCAGAACGTTTCCTTCGTAATCGGCGAAGAAGAGAACGCGGTTGTTGTCCTGAACGAAAAGACGGCCGAAGTCGATACCGGCATTACCCTGGACTCCGTCCCCTTCCTTCTGATCCTGGCTGTGTGCATCGGTGGGGCAGTTCTGTTCGTCATCAAGAAGCGCCATACCGTTGATTTCTGATCCCAATTCGCTTACCCCGGTATCCGGGCAGGCCGGTTTTCCGGCCCGCCCGGGTTCCAACCCCCCACGACAGGAGCAAATCCCATGGAAGTAAACAAACTGATCCTGCGGGTGCTGAATTCTGTGTTCAATCTGGTAGTGGCTTTGCTGCTGGTGGTTTCCGGCGCTTACTCCGCGTTTGCCCTGTGGGATAATCAGCGCATTTACGCGGCTGCTGGAGACGTCCAGGCCGACATGATAAAAATGAAGCCCCAGCTCACCGCCGCTGCCGGGAACGAAGAACCCCAGGCAGACTTTTCTGACCTTTTAAGCATCAATCCCGATGTATGTGCCTGGCTGACCCTGGATAACACGGAGATTGATTACCCCATTTTGCAGGGAGAAAACAATTTCTCCTACATCAATACCGACGTTTACGGTAATTTCGCCCTGGCGGGCAGTATTTTCCTGGATTCCCGGTGCAGCCGGGATTTCACCGACGCCAACAGCCTGATCTACGGTCACCACATGGTGGAACACAAAATGTTCGGCGACCTGGATCTTTATAAAGAAGAGACCTTTTTCCGGGAAAACCGAACCGGAATGCTGATTTTACCTGACCGCGCCTATAACCTGGATATCTTTGCCTGCCTGGTGGTGAACGCCTCGGAAGATACCATCTTCGAGCCGACCCGCTGGAAGGCCGGAAATATAAAAACGTTCCTGAGCTTTGTAGAGACAGAAAACCTCCACCTTCGCCAAGAAGTGGTGGAGGAGCTCAAGGGCATGGAAGCGCCCTTGCAGATTCTGAGCCTGAGTACCTGTTCCTCGGAGTTCACGGACGCACGGACAATCGTACTGGCGGTGATGCAGCCCTACAGCGGCTCTCTCACCCCAGAGGAATTAGGAGGGCAATGAAATGAAAAGAGTATTGCGTACCGCTTGCCTGACCATGCTGGTGGTTGTGCTGACCTTTGGCCTGGTAGTTCCCGTGGCAAAGGCAGAAGAAACCAAGCTGGTCACAGCCAGTATTCCGGTGACCATTCAGCGTAAGGGAAACACCATCCCTGAAACCGATACCATTCAGGTAGATATCGCCCCCATTACCCAGGGCGCTCCCATGCCTGCGCAGTCCCATATGGAGATTGTCTGCACAGGCAGTAAGACCGAGGCATTTTTCAGCATTGACTATACCCAGCGCGGTGTCTACCAGTATAAGGTCACCATTCACGAGGGTGATTACTACCTGGGCATCTACGGAGGAGACCGGAGCTTTACCGTTACAGTGGCTGTCACCAATAAGCCGGATTACTCCGGCATTCAGGTGGAGATTGGCGCTAAGGAAGAAGGTTCCTCCGAGAAGTCTCCCATGGTGTATGAGATCAATTACCTGGACCCCATGGAAATTCTGGTGGTAAAGAAGTGGATTGACCAGGCGTCCTCCCGGCCCACCCACATCACTGTTGACCTGATTTTGGACGGGGAAGTGGTAGAAAGCCGCCGTGTCCGCGCTGCCGACGGCTGGCAGACCAGCTTTGGTGGTCTGGACCCCCGGCTCCAATACTCCATTCAGGAGCATAAGGTTCCCGGCTATGCAGCGACCTATAAGACGGACCAGAAGGAGAACATCTGGTATATTTATAATACCGGCTCCCTGCTGCAAACCGGCCAGACTCTGTGGCCCATTCCCGTCCTGATCTTCCTGGGCGCCGGGCTGATTGGCCTCGGCATTGTCTTGCTCCGCCGGAAAGAGGAAAGAGAAGATGGTTAAAAAACGAATCGGAATCGGATTCGTTGTGATGGGAGCGGTGCTGCTGACGGCGGCACTGCTTCTTTTCCTGCACAACGAAGGGGAGGACCGGCTGGCAGGCCGGGCCAGCCAGACCGCCCTGGCGCAGATGCAGCGCTACCTTCAGGAAGCCCCCTCCCCCGGAGAGCCGGTCCCCGGTGAAGCACCGGAGACAGCTCCCACCGAAGAGACCACAGCCCCGCCTTCGGAGCTGACGGTAGTCACCATCGACGGCAGCGACTACATCGGCTACCTTTCCATCCCGGAATATGATCTGGAGCTGCCCATTCAGGCCGATTGGTCCATGGACAAGCTGCGCGTTTCCCCCTGCCTGCAATACGGCTCTCCCCTGACCGACGACGCGGTGATCGCGGCCCACAACTTTAAGCAGCATTTTCTGCCGCTGCATTCTATTGCGGTGGGGGAGAACCTGAGCTTTACGGATATGAACGGGAATACCATCCACTATCAGGTAGTGGAATGGAAGGTCATCGATCCCACCAGCGTCTATGAGGTCATTGACAGTGACTATGATCTGATTCTCTACACCTGCACCATCGGGGGCCAGTCCCGGGTAACCGTCCGGTGCAACCGGGTGGAGCATATCCCCCAGCCCCTGGCGGACCCTACGCCGGAGAGCTGAAAAGCCGTTGACAGAAAAGGGGTTTGGGTGTATGATGGCAGGAAAGGGCCTGCCGTTTTCCCGGGCAGGCAGAAGAAGGAGACAGTCCCATGAAGGCTTGGCAGCACTGGAAAACAATCACAAAGCACCGCCTCCTGGTGCAGGCGGGCTGCTTTCGTGTGGGCCTGTACTGGCAGGGGCTGACCCATGATCTGTCCAAATACTCCCCCACGGAGTTCTGGACGGGGGCCAAATACTACCAGGGCACCCGCAGTCCCAACGCCGCCGAGCGGGAGGACAAGGGCTACAGTGAGGCCTGGATGCACCACAAGGGCCGCAACCGGCACCACTACGAATACTGGACGGACATGAACCGGACCACCCGGACCTATGAGCCGATCCCCATGCCCCGGAAATATCTGGTGGAGATGGTCATGGACCGGCGGGCGGCCTGCATGACCTACCAGGGCAAGGCCTACCGGGACGACTCCGCCCTGATCTACTTCGAAAAGGGCCGGGAAAAGGATTTGATGCACCCCCAGACCCGGGAGCAGCTGCACTACATTCTGACCCTGCTGGCAGAAAAGGGAGAAGAGGAAACCTTCCGGTACTTAAAAGAAGTGGTTCTGCCGGGAAAACCCTTCCCCTGGGAATAAAAAGCCTCTGAAGCCAAAGGGCTCCAGAGGTTTTTCAGTCCAGCTCTATTTTCCCGTTTTCCTTTTCAAACTCGGCTACGCGCTTTTTCAGATACTGTTCGATCTCCTTATTGGCGGAGCGGCCTTCGGATTCCGCAATATAGCGGAACTTCTGGAACAGAAGCCTGTCCACACGCAGGGTGTAGCGCAGTAATTTTTCATCCATAGACGTTCCCTCCTTACACGATTATGGTGAAATTATAGTGTAAATATTGCGTCATAACAAAAATGGTGGTATAATGGTGGAATAATGACGCACAGAAAATGGAGGAAGAAGGATGAAGGTTGCGATTGTAGGGTCCCGGACGCTGACACAATGGGATATAGAAGGATGTCTTCCGGAGAATGTCACGGAAATTGTATCCGGAGGCGCGGCGGGGATTGACGCTTTGGCAAGGGCCTATTCCAGGGAGCATGGCATTCGATTGACGGAATTCCTGCCGGATTACCCCCGCTACGGCAAAAGCGCGCCACTGAAACGGAATTTGCAAATTATCGAATATTCGGATCTGGTGATTGCCGTTTGGGACGGAAAGTCCAAAGGCACCCGGTTTGTCATTGAGAACTGCCGAAAGCGCCATAAAGAAATCCGGGTGTACCAGCCATAGGGAACAGATGGCACAGAAGCCCCACCCCCTGGGAATAAAAAAGGCCCTCATTTCCGCAACAGCGGAAATGAGGGCTTGTTTGTATCTGTCTTTAAGCTTACTTAACAGCCAGAGCCTTGGCAGCCTGTCCGGCAGAAGCGGCGTCCTCGGTGTAGACGTCAGCGCCGATCTCATCGGCGAAGGCCTGGGTGATGGGAGCGCCACCGACCATGATCTTGAACTCGCCGCGGCGAGGATGCTTGTTCAGAGCAGCCACAGTCTCCTGCATGGCAGGCATGGTGGTGGTCAGCAGAGCGGAAACACCCACAACGGTGATCTCGGGATCGTTGGCAGCCTCCAGGAACTTCTCCACGGGAACGTCAATGCCCAGGTCGATGACTTCGTAGCCGGTGGACTCGATCATCATAATAACCAGGTTCTTGCCGATATCGTGCAGGTCGCCGGCGACGGTGCCCATAGCCATCTTGCCGATCTTGGCGTTGCTGTCACCAGCCAGATGGGGCTTGAGGACCTCAACGCCCTTCTTCATGGCCTTGGCGGCAATCAGCATTTCGGGAACGAAGATTTCGTTCTTCTTGAACTTCTCGCCGACCACGGACATGGCGTCGATCATGCCCTTGTTCAGGACGTCGATGGGAGCGTTGCCCTCATCCAGAGCTTCCTGCACCAGGCCAGGTACCAGCTTAGACTTGCCGATTTCTACGGCATGAGCCAGTTCTTCAATTTTAGACATAAAATATACCCCCTAAAAATAATAACGTATTCAATATGGGAATCAATTGGTCTTAACGGGACCAAATTTTCCTTCACGGTAAGCGCCGATGTACTCCATGCAGTACTCGTCCAGGCCCAGCATGGCCTCGGTGGCGTACATCATACCCATCATATCCCGGTTGGTGGGGTCCAGCACAGCGGAATCCATACCGGCCTTCATAGCCAGGACCAGGAAAGCCTGATTCAGAAGCTTCCGGACAGGCAGGTTGAAGGAAATGTTGCTCACGGCGCCGGTCACATGGATGCTGGGATACTTCTCCTTGACGGTATGAATGACTTCCTCAACCATGGAGATGCCGTCCTCGGAGGTGCACAGCATTTCCACCAGAGGATCGATGTGCAGACGGTTGGGAGCGATGTTGTACTCCTTGGCCTTGGCCATCAGCTGATCGAACACGTTCAGCCGGTCCTCGGCAGACTGGGGAATGCCCTTGGCGCACAGCAGGGCGATGCACTGCCAGGTGGTGCCGGAAATGGCGGGGAAGACGATATCGACCTTGTTGCCCTCCATGGATACGGAGTTAATCAGGCCGGGCTTCTTGCAGAACTTCATGGCTTCCACACAGACGGAAGCGTCGGGGCTGTCAATGCAGATGGGGGTGTCGGAAACTTCCTGAACCAGGTCGATGAGCCAGTGGAGGGTTTCCACCTCGTTGTCCTTGACGGACGCACACACATCGATAAAGTCCGCACCGGCCTCCGTCTGGATCTTTGCCAGATTGCGAATCCAGTCCTCATTCCGCTCTGCAATTGCCTTGGCAACAGAGGGAATCGAGCCGTTGATTTTTTCACCAATCAGAATCATCGCTAACCAACCTCCAGTTGTTATTTTCTACAACAACACTATAGCACACCTTTTCAAAATAGGAAAGCAACAAGAATTTGCTGCTTTTGCAATAGAAAGTTACAGCCCTGCAACAAAGGGATTGAAATTCAGAAATAGGTATGGTATCATGGAAACAACAGAAAGGTGGGGATCTGGAATGGAACTGCGGCAACTGCGTTATTTTCTCTCTGTGGCGGATGCCAGGAGCTTTGTCAGCGCTGCGGGAAAGCTGTTCATCTCCCGGCAGGCCATCAGCAAGGCCGTCTCCCAGCTGGAGAGCGAGCTGAATGTGGAGCTGTTTATGCGGGACTCCAACGGTGCGTTCCTCACCCCCGCAGGCATCATGTTCTATGAGCGGGTGCGCAATCTGGTCATGGAGGTGGACAACCTCAGCGCCGACATGAAAAACTATGGCAACCGATTCCACCAGCACATCCGGATGGCCTTCTCCATCAGCGTCATGGCCCTGTTCGAGTCCAGGCTGCTGGAGTATAAGAGCAGCCAGGAGAATCTGGACATTCACTATCAGGAAAGCCCCAAGGAACAGTGCCTTCAGCTGCTTCAGGAGCACAAGGTGGACATGATCGTCTCCCCCATGCTGCTCAAGGACCCCATGTTTGTCAGCGACCGGCTGATGGATTCCCCTCTGGGCATTGCCATTCAGTGGAACCACGCCCTGGGGGAGCTGACGGAGGTGGAGCTGTCCGACCTGAAATGGATTCCGCTGGCAATCCACGCGGATCAATTCCCCCAGGACCTGTACCAGAGCGATCCCCTGCGGATTCAGTACCAGGGCTATGATTTCGGGCGGCTGTTCCGTCTGGTGGAACAGGGTCGGTGCGCCCTTGTGCTGCCCCAGTGCTTCGCCCCGCAGCTCCCTGCCACCACGAAATGGATTCCCATTGCGGATACGCCGCCCTGGACTCTTTACAAGTCCTATTCCAGGGCCTCGGAAAAAAATCAGCTATACAGCGCCGTGCTGGATGAGCTGCATATGCAGATTTTCCGGGAAATTTCTGACAGGGGGGAGGGGTAAGAATGCCGGATTTAACGGGGCTTTCTGATCTGATCCTCCAGGGTCGGGCCCAGGAGGCGGAGGCCTGCACCCGGAGCCTGCTGGCGGAGGGCGTGACGCCGGAGACCATCGTAGCCGAGGGAATTATGCCCGGCATGTACGAGGTGGGCCGGAGATTCGACCATCAGGAGTGCTTCATCACCGATATGCTGATGGCGGCCCGGGCCACCAAGCTGGGCTATGCCGTCATTCGGGACTGGCTGGGGGCCACCCTGCCGGTGAGCAGGCATAAGGTGATCATCGGAACCGTCCGGGGGGATCTGCACGATATCGGCAAAAATCTGGTGGCAATGGCGATGCGCTGTTTGGGACTGGAGGTCATCGATCTGGGGGTGGATGTGCTGCCCCAGCAGTTTGTGGCCACCGTGATGGCGGACCCCAAGGCTGCGGTGGTGGCCATATCCGCCCTGCTTACCACCACCCTCCCCGCCATGCGGGAGACGGTGGCGCTGCTGAAGGGCTGCCCGGCGGCGGGGCGCATCCGGATTCTGGTAGGCGGCGCTCCCGTCACGGCCCAGAAGGCAAAGGCGATGGGGGCGGACGTATATACCGAGACTGCCTTTCAGGCGGCGAACGCCGCCCAAAAAATGATTCACGAAATGGAGGAAGCCGAAAATGAAGCTGACAATCCTTGACCGGGACCTGGTGATTGAAGCCCCCGCCGGGGCAAATCTGTTGGAGGTACTCCGGGAAAACGGGCTGCACCCGGATGCGCCCTGCGGCGGCAGAGGCAAATGCGGGAAATGTAAGGTGACGGTAGACGGAACCGAGATGCTGGCCTGCCAGACCACGGTGGACAGGGACATGACCCTGGCCCTTGCCCGTCAGGACAGCGCCCGGATTCTCACCGATGCCCGGGCCGTTGCGGTGACGCCCGACGGGCGTAACCGGTTCTGCATTGCCTTCGACCTGGGCACCACCACCGTGGTGGCCTACCTGATGGATGGCCTTACCGGGGCGTTGCTGAGCAAGACCAGCTGTATGAACCCCCAGGCCCAGTACGGCGCGGACGTGATTTCCCGCATCCAATACGCCATGGGAGGACATGGGGGGGAGCTGTCCGGCTGTATCCGGCAGGCTCTGGCAGAGCTGACCCGGACGGCGGCGGCCCAGGCGGGGATTGCCCCGGAGGACATCACCGCTGCCAGTATTGTGGGCAACACTGCCATGCATCATCTGCTGCTGGAAATCAACCCCAAGCCCCTGACGGTGCCGCCCTATATGCCCAACGTTTCCGAAGCCCTGACCCTGTCCCCGGAGGGGCTGCTGCCCATCCATCCCCGGGGCACGGTGCGGATTCTGCCCAATATCGCGGGCTTTGTGGGGGCGGATACGGTGGGCTGCCTGCTGGCGACCCGGCTGGATCGTCAGGAGGAGCTGACATTGATGATCGACATCGGCACCAACGGCGAAATGGTGCTGGGGGATCGGCGCCGGCGAATCGCCTGCTCCACCGCTGCCGGTCCGGCCTTCGAGGGGGCGAAGATTGAATGCGGAATGCGGGGGGCGCCCGGCGCGGTGGATCACGTCACCGTGGAGGACGGAAGCCTTCATTTCCATGTGATCGGCGAAGGGGAAGCCCTGGGCCTGTGCGGCTCCGGTCTGCTGGACCTCATTGCCGCCCTGCTGGAAACGGAGGAAATCAGCGAAAGCGGGCGGATGGAAAGCGGGAATACCTACAATCTGGAAGGCACCGGGGTCTATCTGACCCAGAAGGATGTCCGGGAGGTCCAGCTGGCGAAAGCCGCCATCCGGGCGGGCATTGAGCTGATGTGCAAACGCATGGGTGTTCCGGTGGAGGCCATCCGGCAGGTGCTGCTGGCTGGGGCCTTCGGCAATTATCTGGACCCGGGCTCTGCCTGTGCCATCGGCATGATTCCGCCGGTACTCCGGGACAGAATTGTGCCCATCGGCAACGCCGCCGGAGAAGGCGCCCGGATGGCGGTGCTGAATGGGGAAGAATTTGAATACAGCAAGGCTCTGGCCCGGGAGACGGAATTTTTGGAGCTGGCATCCATGCCGGAGTTTAACGACTGCTATGTGGACTGCCTGTGCTTTGAGGAGGAATAAACATGGATTACGCGCAAATTGCAAAGCTGGCGGAGGAAGTCGGATTTACCCACGTTGCCCCGCTGGACCCGAAAACCCTGGTTTTGAAGCCGGAGGTCCGGCAGATGTGCCAGGCCAACTCCTGCGGAATGTACGGCAAACGCTGGAGCTGTCCTCCCGGCTGCGGCTCTCTGGAGGAATGCGTCCAGCGGGTCAGCCGCTACAATCGCGGCATCCTGGTCCAGACCGTAGGGGAGCTGGAGGATGAGCTGGACGGCGAAGGGATGATGGATGCGGAGCATCAGCACAAGGAGAACTTCCTGAAGATGAACAAGCTGCTGCGGAAGGATCAGGCGGATGCGCTGGCGCTGGGCGCGGGCTGCTGCACGCTGTGCAAGGAATGTACTTATCCGGATGCGCCCTGCCGGTTCCCGGACCAGCAGATTTCCTCCATGGAGTCCTACGGACTGGTGGTGATGGAGGCCTGCAAGGCCAACAATCTGCCCTACTATTACGGGAAATGCACCATCGCCTACACCGGCTGCTTCCTGTTCAACGAGGAATAACAAAGCAAAGGCGGACGCTTGATGTGCCCGCCTTTGTGTGTTAAAAGGAGCTGATTTGCGGTGCCTAGTTGCCCTCTCCGCCCCAGTGCGCACACTGGGGCGGAGAGGGTACACACGGCTTCCATTATAATGACGTTTCAGATAATAGGCACCGTGCAAGCCCTCTCAGTCGGCTTCGCCGCCAGCTTCCCCAAAGGGGGAGCCAAGGGCGTGGTTCCATGCCTTTAGCGCTCTATAATCTTTGGGCTCCCTTGGCTCTCCCTTTGGG
>CAYRDE010000046.1:0-14480 GCA_964422935.1 uncultured Oscillospiraceae bacterium
GGGCTTCGACCTGTACAGCGCCGCCCTGCCCATCGGTATGACGGCCTTCTTCCTGCAAGCCACCCTCTTTAAGACCATGGGCGTTGATTTGCCTGCCGCTCCCGACGCTTCCACCTTACAGGTGGCGTCCCGGCTGACCGCCAATGTGTTCTGTCTGGTGGTGTTCGGTATCTGCATTGTGGCAGCCTATCTTCTGGGCTGCAAGCCCAAGGACTACTGGCGTCTGCTGACAGACCCGGCTCTGGTGACCAATTTCTCCTCCACCTACGGTAACGCCGTGTTCCTGATGAACGTGGGCATCTTCGGCCTGTTCATCCTGGGCTATTACAACCTGATTGGAGCTACCTTCAACGGCGTGACCTTCGGAATTATCTTCTGCATGCTGGCGACCTGCAACTCCGGTTCCCATCCCGGCAACGTCTGGCCCATTATGCTGGGCTACTTCCTGACCTCCCTGATTTTCGGCTGGTTCTCCGCCCGGCTGGGGGGAAGCTTTGCCATGACCATCAACGCCCAGGCCATCTGCGTGGGCCTGTGCTATGCCAACGGACTGAGTCCCATTGCGGACAAGTATGGCTGGCAGTTCGGTATGCTGGCGGCGGGAATGCACTACCTGCTGGTGACCTCCGTACCGGCCCTTCACGGCGGCTTCTGCCTGTATAACGGCGGCTTTACCGCGGCTCTGATCTGTGTGATTCTGGTGCCCCAGCTGGAGAAGTTCCTGAAAACAAAGGAAGAGCGCCGGGCGCTGAAAACGAAATAAGCAAGCTTACGGTGCCGTCTCCAACGAGACGGCACCGTTGTTTTGCCTAAAAGTGAGGAAAAGAATTTGTGCCTTTTGCCCAATGGACAAAAGGCACCGCAACTGATACCATAAGGAGCGAAGATCCTGACATTAAGCGGACAGCTGCGTGAAAGGTGGGAAGAAAGTCATCTCTCCAGAGGGAAACCCTCTGGGGCGTTCCTGCCGTATCCTCAGGGGATGCGGCTTCCTTTTATTTTGGAGGTGTTTCTGTGGAAACCAGAGTGGCAGTGATGAGCATTATCGTGGAAAACGGGGAGGCGGTGGAAGCCCTCAACGGTATCCTCCACAGCTATGGGGAATTTATCATTGGAAGAATGGGCATTCCCTACCGGAAGCGGAATGTAAATATCATCGCCATCGCTTTGGATGCCCCCCAGAATACCATTTCCGCCCTGTCCGGCAAGGTGGGCAGCCTGCCGGGGGTCAGTGTGAAAACCGCTTATTCCGGGGTCATCACGAAAACGGAAGGAAATGAAGAAACCCATGAGTAAGAAAGTTCGTTGGATTACGGAAACCGCCGTGTTGCTGGCGCTGCTGGTGGTATTCCAGGCGGTTACCCGGTCTTTGGGCCAGCTGGTCACCGGCTCCTGCGTCAACGCGATTCTGGCAGTTACCGTACTGCTTGCCGGTATGAGCAGCGGTGTCACCATTGCGCTAATCTCTCCGGTGCTGGCCTATCTGCTGGGCATCACCCAACAGCTGGTCACGGTCCCCGCTATCATGGCGGGCAACGCCGTGTTTGTGGTGCTGCTGGGCCTGATTGCCGGGAAGGGAGAGAATGTGGGCACCCAGGTGGCGGCCTGGCTGCTGGCGGCGGTTGCCAAATTCGCCACACTGTATATCCTGGTGGTGAAGATCATCTGCGGTATTGCCTCCGCATCCTTGCTGGCCTCCGGCACCTTGAAGGCGCCGATGCTACAGAAGCTGCCGGGAATGTTCGCCTGGCCCCAGCTGATCACCGCCCTGATTGGCGGCGGCGTGGCCCTGCTGATTGTACCCGTGCTCCGTAAAGCGCTCCATCGATAAGAAAATGTCCGGGCAGCGAAAGCTGCCCGGATATTTTTGCGCTTTTTACACTTCCAGATAGCCGCACAGCACCTTCAGGGTGTTGTAGACCCCGTCCATGTGGCTGCGCTCATAGCCGTGGCTGGCGTAGACGCCGGGGCCGATGAGACCGTGACGGATGTCGAAGCCCGCTTTCAGGGCTACGTCCACGTCGGAGGAATAGTGGGGATAGACGTCTACGGCGTAGTCCGCGCCGGTTTCTTTGGCGGCGTCAATGAGCTTGCCCACCATGGCGTAGCTGTAGGGCGTGGCGGAATCCTTGGCGCAGATGCTGACCATCCGCTCGGTGCAGCCCAGATCTTCCCCCACGCAGCCCATGTCCACGGACAGTCCCTCGGTGACGCCCTGGGGAACGGGACAGGCGCCGCCGTGGCCTACCTCTTCATAGACGGTAAAATGGGCGTAGACATGGCGCTTGGGGGTGATATGGTTGTCGGCAAGGTATTTGGCAAAGCCCAGTAAAATGCCTACGGACAGCTTGTCGTCCAGGAACCGGCTCTTTAAATAGCCGCTGTCCGTCCGGCGGGTACGGGGGTCAAAACACACATAGTCGCCCACCTCAATGCCCAGCGCCCGGGTATCGGCTTCGCTTCGCACATCCTCGTCCAGCACCACCTCCGTGGTGTCGTAGTTCCACTTGGCATCCGGGATATTGTTATTGACGTGGACCGAGGCGTTGATCAGCTGGAAGGTGCCTTCATAAATCTTCCCGGAGCGGGTATAGACTCTGACATTTTCCGTTTCCGCATAGGCGGCGGCAAGACCGCCCACATTGGTGATGCGCAGTCTTCCGTCGTTTTTGATCTGGGTGACCATGCCTCCCAGGGTGTCCACATGGGCCAGCAGCAGAAGACCGTCGTCCTTCTCTTCTCCGCCCAGGTCAACCAGGACGCCGCCCTTTTCCGTAATCTGAACGGAAAAGCCCAGGGAAGCAAAGCGCTCCTGGAGCCATTGGGCGGCCCGGTCCGCGAAGCCGGAGGGAGAGTCAATGGCAAGCAGGGCGGCAGCCTGCTCCCAGGAATAGTCGGCATAAGAACGATTCAGCATAAAAACACTCCGTTTCTGGGAAATCCCAATTTTCCTAGATGATACCATAAAATAGCGGATTTGTCACTATGTGAAAAGAATAATCATTCGGTAACGCATTTTGGTGTAGGGTGTGCTACAATGGGTTCAGCAAAGGAAGGAAGGGAACGCACATGGGAAATCGGATATTGGTAGTTGAGGACGACAAAGCCATTGCGGGAGCGGTGGCGCTGAATTTACAGCGTGTGGGCTATGAGGTAAAGGTTTACTATGACGGCAGGGAAGCGGCGGATTCCCTGGTGGAGGATCATTCCTTTGACCTGGCGCTGCTGGACATTATGCTGCCCGGCATCGATGGCTTTCAGCTATTGGAGCATATGCAGGGGAACAACATTCCCGTGATTTACATGACGGCCAAGACGGACAGCGAAAGCGAGGTCCGGGGCCTCCGGGACGGGGCGGAGGACTACATCGTCAAGCCCTTTGCCATAGAGACGCTGCTGGTGCGCATCGAAAAGGTGCTGAAGCGCACAGGCCGTCTGAACCAGGTCTACCGGTTTCAGGACATCACCCTGGACGGGGAAAACCGGATCGTGACCAAAGGGGGAGAGACGGTAGAGCTGACACCCCTGGAATTCGATGTGCTGAAAGTGCTGATGAAGAACAAAAACCGAACCGTATCCAGAGACCACATTCTGGACGAAATTTGGGGTGAAGACTACTTTGGAGACCTCCGGACGGTGGATGTCCGGGTGGCGGGTCTTCGCAAGAAGCTGGGGCTGACCACGGAAATCCGGGCCATCTCCAAAACCGGCTATCGATTGGAGGAGAAAAAGCCATGAAGCTATGGAAAAAACTATCCCTCATCTGCGGCATTGCCCTGATTCTGACCGTGACTGCCTGTACTTATATCCAGTTGATGGTCACGAGGAACACGCTGTTTGAAACCACCAACCGGCAGATCCATGAAAAAGCACAGTCCCTATGCCGGAACTTTGAGCAGATGGTGACCTACTATGATGGGGAAGCCGATTCCCCGGTTACCCAGCGGGCCATGCTGCATTACTGTTTTACGAGGCTGGCGGATTCCGACTGCGTGCTGATCGTGGATGGGGAGACCCTGTGGTCGGAGATGGACATGAAGCCGGAGGAGATCAGTCCCATTGAGGAATCCTTTGGCAGCGCGGTTTATGGAGATGGGAAAATGATCCTGGAAGGGTACAGACTGCGGCCCCATGTCCAAGGCTCCCCGGAGTGCCTCATTTATGTCAGGGGGGACATTACGGTCGTAGATGAGTTGGTGAAGGAAATGGTGCCCTACTTCCTGCGGGTGGGTCTCGTGACCATGGCAATTGGACTGGTACTGATTGCGCTGCTTGTCTGGGCATCCACCAGGCCCCTCCGAACCCTCCAGAGTGCCGCCTCAGAAATTGCCGCCGGGAATTATGACCGCCGGGCGCAGGTTCGTACCCGGGATGAGGTGGGCGCTCTGGCAGTGAGCTTCAACCACATGGCGGAAAATGTGGAGAGCCATGTCAGGGAGCTGACGGAGGCGGCAGAGCGGCAGCGTCTCTTTACCGGAGCGGTGACCCATGAATTCAAAACGCCGCTGACAGGCATTCTCTTAAACGCAGATTCCCTTCGAAATACTTACATGACCGAGGCGGAGCAGCAGGAGGCGCTGGACGCCATCCAGTCCCAGGGTCAGTGGCTGGAGCGGCTGGTGCAGAAGCTATTAAAGCTGCTGACACTGAAGCAGGAGATCACCCTGGAACCGGTGTCCGCTCAGGAGCTGCTCCGGCAGGTGCGGGAGAGTACGGCAGAGGTGCTGGAGCAGCGGGGCGTGAAGCTGGATGTTCAGTGCGGCGCCGAGGCCTACAGGGGAGACGAGGACCTGCTCCGGTCGGCCCTGGTGAACCTGGTGGACAATGCCAGCAAGGCTTCACAACCCGGGCAGACCGTGTGGCTCACTGCCAGCGAGAACGCTCTGGAGGTGGCGGATCAGGGTACGGGAATCTCCCAGGAGGCGCTGAAGCACATCACCGAGCCTTTCTACATGGCGGACCGTTCCAGAAGTAAAACGCAGGGCGGCGTAGGCCTGGGCATGTCTCTGGTGAAGGAGATCGTTACGGCCCATGGGGGAAGCCTGGAGGTGGACAGCACCCCGGGCGTGGGAACCATTGTGCGGATTAAGCTACCATAAAAAGAAATGAGGGGATAAAAATGAAACAGCTGTTTTGTATGGTTTTGGCAGCGCTGATGCTGCTGGCCCTGTTTACCGGATGCGGAAAAACGGAGACGCCCATGGGTCAGGAGGAACCCGAAGCAACCCTTGCCAAGGGCACAGAGTGGACGGCTGTGCCCCAGACCGAGCCGGTTTATGAGGTGCCCGACCGGTTCACCGGGAAGTGGACGGGAATCGACGATACCTTCAACGTAACAGCGGACGCGGAAATCGTTCTTCCGGAGGATATGGGAAAGCTCTGCACCGCAAAGGTAAAGCGCCATACCTTTACCATGGAGGAAGTGAACAAAACCATGGATGCGGTTCTCAAGGGGAATCCGCTTTACCAGACGGTGTACCTGACCAAGGAGAAATGCCAGGCCAGGATCGACGATTTTGAAGCCTGCCTGCGGGGAGAAAAGGAATACACCGGGGACGGCACGTTGGAGCGGCTTCCGGAGGTGATCGCCTATTACAGGGAAGAGATGAAAAAAGCGCCCCATGAAGGGGAGCTGATACTGGCGGATCAATTCCAGGATAAGGGCAATTATCAGGAGATCAACGGCTATGGTGAGGTGGACGGAAAGAAAATCTACTGCTGGGTGATGAATTCCACAGGCAAAGCCTTTGACTGGATGATGCTCTGGGAGGGCGGCTACGGAAGTCAGAATGGGGTTGAAACCGCGTATGATGGGAGCAATACCAACCGGAATATGCAGCCGGTCCCCATAGAAGGACATGAAAAGGCCGTAGAAGTTGGAGATGCCTTCCTGGAAAAGCTGGGCATGGATGGGTTTACCTGCGACGCCATCTTCCCGGTGGAATACCTGGCTACCGGAGAAACAGGGGTCACACTGGAATATGTGCGGAATATAAACGGCCTGCCTCTGACAAAGACCAATGCCCACGGCGGCGCAACGGAGGAAGGAATGTCAGACTATGGTTACTGGGAGTATGAGCGGGTTCAGGTCTATGTTCTGGGAGAGGACAGGGTGATCTTTTTCTGGTGGCATAGCCCTTATGAGGTGACGGATATCCAGCCCTGCGGGAAGCTCATGGACTTTGACGAGATTCGGGATATCTTCGAGAGGATGTTCTTTGTGAAGAACGACTACTGGAAGGGCATCAATGCGTCAAATGGAACGCCCACCTATCACGATATTCAGATCGACAAGGTGCAACTGACCCTGGCCCGCATCCGGCCCAAGGACAACGTGGGAGAGGGCACCATTGTTCCCGTCTGGGACTTCTGGGGTACGGAAACCACCCGGATGACCTGGGAGGGTGAGGAGCACAGGGACGAGCCTTGTTATCAGGTACTGCTGACCATCAACGCCTTGGACGGCACTCTGATTGACCGGGAAATCGGATACTGACAGAAAGAAGGAATGGTTTTGAAACGACGGATTTGTATGGTTCTGGCAGCGGGAATGCTGCTGTCTATGCTTGCCGGCTGTGCCAAAGAGCAGGAAGCCCTGCCGGGGCTTCCTCCGGCTACGGAAACCCTGGAGGTGGCACAGCAAAAAGCCAAGGAAGCCTATGAGATTCCCGACCGGTTCACCGGGGAGTGGACGGGATTGGAGGATATCATCCATGTGACAGCCGATGCGGAAATTCTCCTGCCGGAGGACATGGGAAAGCTTTGCACTGCCAGGGTAGAACGCCATGCCTTCACCCAGGAGGAAGCAGACAAAATCCTGGAGGTGTTTCTGAAAGGGAATCCCCTCTATGAGGAGGTGTACCTGACAAAAGAGCGGTGCCAGGAAATCATCGACAAGTACGAGGCCATTCTCCGGGGAGAAGCGGAATACACCGGGGACGGCACCATTGACCGGGTGCCGGGGCTGATCAAACTATACAAGGAGGAACTGGAAAAGGTACCCTATGCAGAGGAGAAGCCCTTGGCGGATACCCAATTCCACCATCCGGAGCCGCCCATGGGCGCCACAGGGGGCGACTACCCCAATTATGAGATCAAGGGCTATGCCGATGTGGACGGGAGGACGCTTCATGTCAGCTTTAACGATTGTGGAGACACCCACTATTGGGAAGATGAGGTGTGGATTTGGGAGGAAGGCTACGGCGGAATGAACGGTGCGCCGCTAATCACCTGGGATTCCATTGATGCCAGAAACAATTTTAAGCCGGTTTCCATGGATGGGTATGCGGAAGCCCTGGCTGTAGGTGAAGGATTGATGGAAGAACTGGGCCTGGAGGAGTTTATTTGTGATGGGGTCATTCCCGTGGAGTACGCCAAGGAGATTGTCATTGACAATTGTTATACGCCGGTGGCCACGGGAGAAAATGGGGTACTGCTGGAATATGTGCGGAAGGTGAATGGGCTGCCCCTGACGAAGACCAATTTTGACGGGAGTGCCAGAGAAAGCGGAGCGCCGGATATAGGCAATTGGTGTTATGAGAAGATTTCCGTGTATGTACTGGGGGACAGGGTGGTCTGTTTCAACTGGTGGAACCCCTATGAGGTGACGAATATCCGGAGCGCTGGAGAGATGATGGACTTTCAGGACATTCAGGAGATTTTCGGGAAGATGATCTTTGTAAAGAACAATGAGTGGCTGGGTGTTAACCAGGCCAATGGGTTTGACGATTACCACGAGCTGCATATTGACAAGGTCCAGCTGACTCTGATGCGGGTTCGGCCCAGGGACAGCGTGACGGAGGGAACCATTGTTCCCGTATGGGACTTCTGGGGAACAGAAGAATGGTATCGGGAAACCGGGGAGAAGGTCAGGGAGCCGGACTATGGAGTACAGCTGACACTCAATGCGCTGGACGGCACCCTGATTGACCGGGAAATCGGATACTGACAGAAAGAAGGGACGGGTTTGAAACGACGAATTTGTATGGTCCTGACAGTGGGAATGCTCCTATCTATGCTTGCCGGCTGCGCCAAAGAGCAGGAAGCCCTGCCGGGTCTTCCTCCGGCTACGGAAACCCTGGAAGTGGCACAGCAAAAAGCCAGAGAAGCCTATGAGATTCCCGACCGGTTCACCGGGGAGTGGACGGGGTTGGAGAATATCATCCGTGTGACAGTCGATGCGGAGATCCTTCTGCCGGAGGATATGGGAAGGCTCTGCACGGCAAAAGTAAACCGCCATGCCTTCACCCAGGAGGAAGCGGACAAGGTGATGGAGGTCTTCCTCAAGGGAAATCCCCTCTATGAAGAAATCACCATGACGAAGGAACGGTATCAGGAGCTGAAGGAGCACTATGAAGCCATCCAGCGGGGCGAGATCCCCTATGAGCATGACGGCACCATTGACGATGTACCCCGGGTTTTGGAGGACATAGAGGCCAATATGGAAACGGCACCCCAGGAAGGGGAGCGGATTCCGGCAAATCCAAAGTACCACACCCGGGAACGGGGAATGAAGGAGGGAACCGCAGAAATTGCGGGCTGGGCAGAGGTGGACGGAAAGAAGCTCCACTGCTTTTTCTACAATGATCAGGGCAGCCGTCCCTGGGGAGATTCTGTAAAAATCTGGGAGGATGGCTACGGGGACAACATGGACGCCCATATCACGGTGGATTCTGTGGAGGATCGGATCAGCCTGAAGTGGGTTCCCCTTGCCGGGAACGAACAGGCGATCCGGATTGGGGACGAGCTGATAGAAAAGCTGGGGCTGACCCAATTTGCCTGTGATAAGGTGATTCCTGTGCAGTATGCGAAGCTGGTTGCGGATGAGGTCAATCAGGTCTTTCAGCCGGAGAGCACCGGTGAAGAGGGCGTTTTACTGGAATATGTGCGGCAGGTCAACGGCCTTCCTCTGACCAAGACCAATTTTGATGCCGACGCCAGTGAAAGCGGGGCACCGGATATTGGCGTCTGGCACAATGAGCAGATTGAGATATATGTGCTGGGAGACAGAGTGGTCTATTTCTGGTGGGAAAACCCCTATGAGGTGACGGATATCCAAAGTGCCGGAACGCTGATGGACTTTCGGGACATTCAGGACATCTTCGGCAAGATGATCTTTGTAAAGAACAATGAGTGGCTGGGGGTCAACCAGGCCAACGGCACTGACGACTACCACGAGTATCAGATTGACAAGCTACAGCTGACCCTCATGCGGATTCGACCCAGGGACAATGTCATGGAGGGGACCATCGTCCCGGTTTGGGACTTCTGGGGAACCCATCATTGGTACGAGGAAACCGGAGAGGAAATCGGGGAGCCGGACTATGGTGTCCAGTTGACCATCAACGCCCTGGACGGTACCCTGGTAGACCGGGAAATCGGCTATTAAAGAAAGGCCCCGATTCTCACGAAAATGAGAATCGGGGTCGCGATATTATACGGTGAGATTTTGAATCCACTTACCTTGCCTCAGCATAAACACGCCCACGGCGCATTTAATCAGTTCCGTCCCCTGACAGATCATGTACAGGGGCAAAATGGGGATCGCTGTGAACCGGCTGAGACAGAAGGCCAGAGGCACGCAGACCACCCACACAAAGCAGCTGTCAAACAGGAAGGTGACGAAGGTCTGACCACCGGAACGGAGGGTAAAGTAGGTGGCGTTGGTATAGGCGTTGAAAGGCATCACGGCGGCGGCAATACAGATCAGCTGGGCTGCCAGATGCCGTACCTCGATCGTGGTGTTGTAAATATGGGGGAACAGCCCGGAGACGGAAATCACCAAAAGGCTGAAAACCACGCCGGAGGCCACCGACAGGGCGATGAGTTTCCGGTTGGTGTCCCGTACTTGCGGCTCCCCGGCGCCGGAGCCCAGCATCTGACCCATGATGATGCCTACGGCGTTGCCCATGGACAGGAAAACCACGTTGCCCAGGTTCACCAGGGTGCTGGAAATGTTCATGGCAGGAACCACGTCCAGACCACAGGTGGAGTAGCACTGGTTCAGCAGCGCCATACCGCTGGACCAGAGGAAATCGTTGAGGAGCAATGGCATTCCCTTGATGAAGATGGATTTCAAAAGCTTTACCGGGATGCGGAAGGAGCGGTAAACCCCGGTGATGTAGGGGTGACGGCGGGCGTGGGTATGGGTCCAGCCTGCCACAATCAGCAGCTCCACAAACCGGGAGACAACCGTAGCCACTGCCGCGCCCTCTACGCCCATAGCCGGGGCGCCGAAGTGACCGAAGATCAGTACATAGTTGAGCACCAGATTCACCAGCACCGCCGTAATGCCGCCCACCATGGGGACCACCGTCTCACCGGTTTCCCGCAGGGTGCTGGAATAGGTGTTGGTGATGGCGAAGGGCAGCAGCCCTAAGAGCATGACGTGAAGGTATCTCAGGCCATATTCCATGGTTCCGGCGGCGGTAGCGGCATCGCCGTCCCCGGTGAGGTACAGCCCAATGAGCTGAGGCCCCAGGGAAAGGAATAAGACCGTGCCCAGAGCGGTGAGGAGGATGCAGGCATAATGTTTAAACCGGATGGTGTGCCGAATGCCCTCATCATCTTTGGAGCCGTAGAACTGGGCAGTGAAGATTCCCGCGCCGGAGCTGGCGCCAAAGATGGACAGGTTGAAGACGAAGAGCAGCATGTTCACAATGGATACGCCGCTCATGGGAATGGTTCCCACCTGGCCCACCATCACGTTGTCCAGAAGGTTTACAAAATTGGAAATGCCGTTTTGAATCATAATGGGGACGGCAATTCCAAAACAGCGGCGGTAAAAAGCCCTGCCGCCGATATAACGCTGAAGCATATATGACCTCATTTCTATATCAATTGAGAGAAAAAGGGGGTGGGAAGTGATTTCCCACCCCGCATACATTGCGCTCAGATCTCCCGGCCCGCGATGAAGACGCGCTTACAGCTATAGTCACCGTCGGTGATGATGAAGTCAGCCATCTTCCCTTCCGCGATGGAGCCAATCTCCAGATCCGCGCCAATGGCTTTGGCGGGATTGAAGGTGGCGGCACGAATGACCTCCTCTTCGGGTACGCCCCAGGAGATGGTGTTTTTCAGGCAGGTCCACAGGTTGGTGGCGGAGCAGGCAATGGTGCCGTCAGCCAGGCGGGCCACACCCTCCCGGAGCCAGGCATCCTGACCGCCCAGCTGGAACTGGGTGCCTTCCGGCATACCGGCGCAGCGACCGGAGTCGGAGACCAGAATCATCCGATTCTTAAACATGGTGAAGGCCAGCCGGACGGAGGCCGGGTGGATGTGATAGCCGTCACAGATGATTTCGGCCTGAACCTTGGGATTCTCCACGGCGGCGGGGATGACGCCGGGGTTGCGGTGATGGATGCCGGGCATGGCATTGTACAGGTGGGTCAGGTGGGTGACACCGGCGTCAATGGCAGCTTTGGCATGGTCATAGTCGGAATCGGTGTGGGCGATGGATACGGTGCACAGCTTACTTGCCTTTTCCACGAATTCCGCGGCGCCGGGCAGCTCCGGGGCCACGTCCACAATCCGGACCAGGCCGCCGCAGCTCTCATAGAGCTTCCGGAAGCCCTCGAAATCCGGCTCCTTCAGGTAGTCGGCATTCTGAGCGCCCCGCTTCTTGAAGGAGAAGTAGGGGCCCTCCATCTGGATGCCCATAATCCGGGAATGGCCCAGGGGGCACTCGTCAGCCAGACGCAGGGCAGTCTGGAAGGCCTTTTCCAGAACGTCATAGGGCAGGGTCATGGAGGCGGGGGCAAAGGAGGTGACGCCGCACTGGGCATAGTAGGCAGCCATTTTCTTCAGGCCTTCGTAGTCGCCATCGGAGAAGTCCGCGCCGGAATTGCCGTGACTGTGGACATCCACCAGGCCGGGAATGACGGTAGCACCCTTCAGATCAATGGCATCCTCGGGGACATCCTTGGGCAGAACCTGGGCAAAACGACCTGCGTTTACTTCGAAAGCGCCGGTGTGAAACTGAAAATCGGAGGTAAAGATCCGCGCGTTTTTATAGAACATAATTCCTCGCTCCTTTACGGTAGTATTTAAGACTATGGTATCACGGAGCGGCAAAAAAAGCAATCCGAACCCGGAAAAAATGTTTGAATTCCGGTATGGAAACAACCTGCCTTTTTGCCATTTTCGCTCAGCTCCGGGGATGTGTTTTTCCATCGGACATTGCAAAGAGGAGCCCTTCGTGATAAGATAGAAGAAAATCCCCGGAAGGGGAAAGGGAGAGATTTACCATGATTGTAAAAAAGGATTTTATATACACACCCAAGGGAAAGAACCGGCCCCTCCACATCTACCTGCCGGAGGGCTATGGCCTGTCCCGGGAACGGTATCCGGTGATGTATTTCTTTGACGGACATAATCTTTACAATGACGCGGATGCCACCTACGGTAAGTCCTGGGGGTTAAAGGACTTCCTGGATGGCTGGGAAAAGGACATGATCGTGGTTGGGATCGAGTGTGGTCACGACGGACAGGAGCGGCTGAGTGAGTATCTGCCCTACCCGGCGGAGGAGGGCAGCTGGTTTTCCGGCTTTGAACCCATGGGGGAGAAAACTATGTCGTGGATTGTGGAGGAGGTAAAGCCCTTCATCGACAGCCATTACCGGACCATTTCCTTCCGGGAATGCACCGGCATTGCCGGTTCCAGCATGGGCGGCATTATGGCCTTGTATGCTGCGGTACACGATAATCGCTGGTTTTCCAAGGCCGGGTGCATTTCCTCCGCAATCGGCTGGTGCATGGGGCCGCTGATGGCGGACATGGATGCCTCGGATGTCAGCCCCGATACCCGGGTATATCTGTCCTGGGGCACTCTGGAGGCCCACGGGCTGGAAAACCCGGAGGAAGAGGACCGCAGCAGCCAGACCTATCGCTGCAACCGGGCGGTGGCAGACCGCCTGACAGAGCTGGGAGTGACGGTATGCCTGCGCTGCCAGGTAGGCGGCGGTCACCGGGAGGCGGACTGGGAAAAACTGGTGCCGGAATTTATGAATTTCCTGTGGATGGAATAAAAGAATGAGGGAGCGCCCATTAAGAAAGCGCTTCCTCGTTTTTGGAATAAGGGGCAAAGACCTTCCGAAGAAGCTGGGTGTTCAGGTAGGCGGCTCCGGAGAAATACAGGGAAATCAGAACAATTCCCATCCGGAAGAAGAAATTGGGGGCGAAGAAGAACACCAGCAGGGGAAGAAGATTCGCAAGGGTAATGAGCAAAGAGCGGGGCAGATACCCTACGGATAAAAGCAGGGCGTTTCGCAGGGTGCCGTGAACCGTGTTGCAGAACTGGCTCAGCAGGGGAAAGGCATAGCCATAAATCAGAGCCAGCAGCACAAGCAGAAGGATGCACAAAAAGACCAGCAGACTGGCTGTGCCGGTGAAGGAGAGGCAGCAGAAGAAAAGAGCCAGCACCAATCCAAAAGCAGCTGCCAGCAGCGCAATTAGCGCCGTGCCCTGCCGAAAATTATCCCGGAAGGAGCGAAGGTAGCAGCGGAAAATCCCCTCATCCCGGTCGGTACCCACCCGGAAGGTGACGCTGTACAGGGCGGCACTGGCAGCGCCTATGGTAAACAGGAGCAGGCAGGTTATGAGAAACAAAAGGTTCAGAATCACCAGGTCAGCCAGAAAGCCCATGGCCTGCATGAATTTGGAATCCAAAGAAAAAATTGACACAAAATTCCTCCCTTATCGAAAGAATTCCATGCTTTCCCGTTACGAAAAACACGGAATCCCAGGTGGTTCATTTTTTCCTTATACGCCCAGAAGGGTCTTGGCGAACAGGAAGTACACCAGCAGGCTCAGGGCGTCCACGATGGTGGTGATGAAGGGGCTTGCCATGACTGCCGGGTCAAAGCCCAGGTGCTTTGCAAGCAGAGGCAGAGAGCAGCCCACGAATTTCGCGATGACCACGGTTACCGCCAGAGTCAGGCACACCGCGCCGTTGACCATGAGGTTAATGCTGGTATTGCCCATGAGCAGATAATCAATGAGATAGATTTTCGCGAAGCATACAATTGCCAGGGTGATGCCGCAGAGAACGGCGGTGCGGATTTCCTTCCAAATGACCTGGAACAGGTCGGAAAAATGCAGCTCGTCCAGGCTCAGGGAACGGATAATGGTAACGGAGGACTGAGAGCCGCAGTTACCGCCGGTGTCCATAAGCATGGGGATGAAGGCGGTGAGGATGGGCAAAGCGCTGAGGGCGCCTTCGAAGGAAGTGATAATCATTCCGGTAAAGGTAGCGGAGACCATCAGCAGCATCAGCCAGGGAATCCGGTGCTTATACAGGTCAAAGGGAGAGCTCTTGAGGTAGCTCTTTTCTGAAGGGGTCATAGCGGCCATGATTTCCATGTCTTCCGTGGCCTCTTCTTCCATGACGTCCATGGCGTCGTCGAAGGTGACGATACCCACCATCCGCTTTTCCCCGTCCACCACAGGCAGGGCCAGGAAGTTATACTTGCTGAACATCCTGG
>CAYRDE010000047.1:0-9948 GCA_964422935.1 uncultured Oscillospiraceae bacterium
CCCTCAAACTTCAAGGGCATGGTCACAACACCAACGGTGAGGATGCCAGCCTCGTGGGCCAGATCCGCTACGGTGGGCGCCGCGCCGGTGCCGGTGCCGCCGCCCATACCGGCGGTGATAAAGACCATATCCGTGCCCTCCAGGGCCTTGGAAATCAGGGCGCGGCTTTCCTCTGCGGACTTGCGGCCGATCTCCGGCTTGGAGCCTGCGCCCATGCCGCCGGTGAGCTTCTCACCAATCTGAATCTTATTTTTGCATACGGACTTATTCAGGTCCTGCTTATCAGTATTGACAACCACAAAATCCACGCCGCTTACGCCTGCGTCGATCATCCGGTTAATAACATTGTTGCCGGCGCCGCCGATGCCGATCACCTTGATCTTAACAACGCGCTCCTGTAAATTATCGGACATATTACTCTTCCTCCTATGTATCTTTTCGCAGTCACGGGCCTTCTGCTTTTGATTGGTTTTTTTACTCATGCTCTCTATTCTATCCTTATTTTTCGGTTTGGTCAATAGAAAATCTGATTCTTCGTCAAAATATTTACAAAATTCTTACATCTCGAATCCTCTGCCGTGATTGCGCACCCGGAGATTTTCCGAAAACCATTACGAGAAGGGTGTGTAGCTTACCTGATCGGGCCAGATTGTAAAGCTGCAATCCAGGACGCCGGACTCATATTCCTGCATTTTCATAATCACGCTGTTCATACAGGCAATTTTATATTCCAGGTTGGCGCTGTCTCCCAGATTGATCTGGTATCGGGTTCCGTACCACATGGTAATGCTCTGGGTCTGGGCCACATTGATGCTGGCGGCATCGCCCACAATGTCGTTGTCCTCCAGGGCCCGAACAATCTGCAGGGCAATGCTCAGCTTTTCCGCGCCGCTGACCGTAGCTACCTGCATCACCGGCTCCGTGGTTTCCTCCGTGGGGTCTGTTCCTTCCACCGGCGCAATGATCTGCGCTTCCACTGCCACAGCGGTCTGATCTCTCAGCGGATGATCGATGGCAACACCCGTAATCTGGGTGTAGTTGGAGGCCTGGCCCTTTTTCGCCTGATCCACCACACGACCTTCGGAGTTAATCAGCCACCACTGCTCGTCCTGGTCCTTGATGGCATAGACCACGTCCTCTTCTTCGATGATAATATTGACAGTATCCGGTAATCTTATACCAAAGCTTACATTTTCTACATAGGGAAGATTTGCCTTAATCTGGGCTCCGGCTCTTGCCCGGCTGAAGGTGAGCAGGTTATCCCCTTCCTTGATGCCGGAAGCCTCCTGCACGGCCCAGGCCGTATATACCTCCGCGCCGCTGACCCGGATGTGCTTCACTTCAAAGAAAACGGAGAGGCCCACCACAAAAGCGACCACCACCGCCGTCACCGTCACCAGCTGCACCAGCAGCCGGTCCCGGTTAAAGGCCTGGGGCTGGGTGTAAATGACCGCAGGCAAGGGCTGCTTGTCTCCCTTTGACCGCTTTCCCTGGCGCTCCTGCCGCTCCCTGCGGCGCTGGGCGCTTTCCTTGGCAGTGGCAGACACCGCCTGGCTGAGCACCGCAAAGGCGGATTTCTTTTTGGGTTTGCTGTTTCCGTAAGCCCGCTTTTTGCTGGACAGATCATCGGGTGTCTCTGAACGGCGGGCGCTTTTCCGGGTCTGACCGGCCTTCGCCTGATCCCGGGTTTGCCCAGCGGCGCTCTTGCGGGCTGGAGCCGGTTTCTTCTGCCCCGGTCGCCGAGGGTTCTCCGCGCTCTGCTTGCTTTGAGTCCCGGTACTCTGCCGTTGGGGATTTGCCGCCTTTGGGGGCTGTTCCCCCGCCTCCGGCCTGGAGCGCTGAGGCGCTGCCTGAGATTCCGGGCTGCTTCTGCGCCGGGGTGCGGAATTCTCTTCCGGAACCGGGCGGCGCTTTTGGGGCTCCCGGGTCCCTCCCTCAGGAGCGGCGCGGCGCTGAGGCGCCTTCTCCTCCGGGGGACGGCGCTTTGCCGGCTCCTCTGTCTGATTCCGGGAATTGGGGGTTCCCGCCTGCTTTGGGCGACGGGAAGGGTCCTCCCGGTTATGATTCACTGTATCCATATTTGTTTCCTCCTGGGGAATGTGCCCGGTTCCTGCCGGTTTCCGGGACTTAAAACGCTTCGGGAATCCCCGAGTCCTTCTCTGCTCTTGCTGATTTCATCAGGACTTCCGGCTCAGTGTCTCCACAATGCCGCAGATGGCCTCTGTGGCATCCAGACGTACCATGCTGTGAAGCTTCCGGGACATATTCTCCCGGCGGGTTCGGTCATCCAGCAGCTCCCGGACCAGGCCATACAGGGTTTCCGGGGTGCAGTCCTTTTCCAACAGCACCACCGCGCCGCCGCCTGCCTCCAGAAGCCGGGCGTTCCGCTCCTGATGATTGTTGGTCACATTGGGAGAAGGGATCAAAATGCAGGGGATTCCCGCGGCGGCGATCTCATTGCAGGTAGCTGACCCCGCCCGACCAATGACCACATCCGCGGCAGCCATCAACACCGGCATATCGAAAATATACTCCCGAATGTCAATTTGAGGGCATTTTTCCCAGTCCACTCCATTGTCCTTCACCCGCTTAGGCATCCATTCCTTGCCAAAGCTGCCGGTGGCATGGACGTGGCGGAAGGGGAAGCCGTCCTGCTTTTCCAGTGCCATCATATCGGCAATGGTTTCGTTCATCACCTTGGCGCCCTGGCTTCCAAAGGCGGAAACCACCAGCGGCCCCCGGATATGCAGCGCCTCCCGGGCATCCTCCTTGGTCTCAAACAGGAATTCCCGGCGGACGGGCATTCCCACCACCTCCACCTTTTCCGGGTGGCGGTAATATTTTACGCTTTCCTCAAAGGCCACCAGCACCCGGTCCGCCCGCTTTGCCACCAGCTTGGTGGTGATTCCGGGGACAGCGTTGCTCTCGTGGACACAGGTGGGGATACCCATGGACTGGGCGGCATAGAGCGCCGGGAAGCTGGCATATCCTCCGGTGCCGATGACAGCGTCGGGTCTAAATTCCCGGAAGATCTGCTTGCAGCTTTTTACCGAATCCAGGACACATTTCACAGCGCGAACGTTTTTCTTCATCGCCTCCAGGCTGAGCTTCCGGCTCAGGCCGGAACCCGGCAGGCATCTGACTTCATACCCCGCCTGGGGAACCAGCTTTTCTTCCATATGACCGGTAGCACCAATAAACAAAATGTTGCAGTAGGGGTGACGCTCCTTCAGCATGTTGGCAACCGCAATGGCTGGATTGATATGTCCGGCAGTGCCGCCGCAGGTGAAAACAACGTTCATGTTACATCCTCCTGGATTTTTCTCTGATTCCGATATCGGGAAATATGCAAAACGATGCCCATTTCCCCCAGGTTTACCGCCAGGGCCGTGCCCCCATAGGAGAAGAAGGGCAAGGCAATCCCGGTAGAGGGAAGCAGGTTCGTGACAACGCAAAGATTTAAAATGGTCTGCACGGCGATGAGGGTCACAAGCCCCGCCGCAAGAACCGTGGAAAACCGATCCCGGGCATTCAGGGCGATCCAATAGCCCCGGTATATGGTCATGGCAAACAGGGCGATGATTGCCAGGGCCCCCACCAGTCCCAGCTCCTCGCAGCAGATGGCGAAAATATAGTCGTTATACTGAAAGGGCATGTACAGATACTTCTGTCTGGATTTTCCATAGCCCAGGCCGAACATCCCTCCGGAACCGATGGCATACAGGGACTGTAATATCTGATAGCCCGTATCTCCCGGGTCCTGTTCCGGGTGGAGCCAGGCCGTGACCCGGTCCCCCGCATAGCCCATAAAGGAAATATAGATAACCACAAAGACCGCAGCCGCCCCGGCTCCCGCAAGCAGCCACTTGGGACTGGTGCCTGCGACAAACATCATCACCACCGCCACCATGCCCATAAGCATAATGGCGGACAAATGCTTTTCCAGGGCCAGGGGCACCAGAATGCCCATCAGCGCTCCGCCGAAGCCCAGCACGCCAAAACGGAACTGTTTTGCATCCTGTCCGAAGCACCGGGTCAATCGGGCGAACAGGACGATCATGGTAAACTTTGCCACCTCCGAGGGCTGGAACTGGATACCGGCAAGGTTAATCCAGCGCTTGGCGCCATTGACCTCTTCGCCGATGACCAGCACGCTCAGCAGCAGCACAATGCTGACTCCGTACAGGGGCCAGGCCGCCTTGTACCATAATTTTGCCGGGATTCGGCTGAAAAAATACATGGCGGTCAGACCGATGGCGGCGCAAACCGCCTGCTTTTGCAGGAATTTGGTAGAAGTTTCGTAGCTGGTATCGTATTCACTCTGGGCATAGCTTGCCGAGTACAGCATGGCAAGTCCTACGCTCAGCAGTAATAATACCAGAAACAAGAAGGGATAGTCAACGTTTTTCTCCGTTCCTTTTTTTAAGGCACGGCGGTTCTCTTTGGCAGGACGGAATGCAACCGCTGCCATAGATACTCCTTTCCGAAAACGAGGAAGTTTTTACGAAACCAAGCCCTGAATGCCAATCCAGGCAAGCAGGCACATCACGGCGGACACCGCCGTAAAGGTCAAGACGATTTTTTCCTCCTTCCAGCCGCACATTTCAAAATGGTGGTGGATGGGGGACATTTTAAACAGGCGTTTTCCGTGGGTCAGTTTGAAGTAGCTCACCTGCAAAATCACGGACAGCGTCTCAATAATATACACAATGCCCACAAGAATCAAAATCAGAGGCATTTCCAGGGCAAAGGCCATGGTACTGACCACGCCCCCCAGAAACAGGGAACCGGTATCCCCCATAAACACCTTCGCCGGATGCCAGTTGTAGAACAGGTACGCAATCAGGCCCCCCACCAGGGCCGCAGGCAGCAGGGCAAGATCATACCGCTCCAGGGCCACGGAAGCTGCCGTGAAGAAAATCATCACCGGAATGGTCACACTGGCGCACAGGCCATCCACACCGTCGGTCAGATTCACAGCGTTGACGGAGCCAACCATGACAAACATGGCAAAGAAGATATAGACGATTGGGTGCAGGTCAAACTTTACATTCCAGAAGGGAATGTACAAATGGGTATCCATTTTTCCGCTGCGATACATGGCGTACAGGAATACGGCAGACACCGCCATCTGCAGCATGGCCTTCTGCGCGGAGGTCAGGCCCAGATTCCGCTTGTATTTTGCTTTGGTAAAGTCGTCCAGGAAGCCGATAAAGCCGAAGCACAGTGCCAGAGCCAGGGCATAGAAGACGGTATAGTCCTCCATAAAGGGAATATTGGCTGCCAGACACAGGATCGTGCCGAAGATAAACATCAGGCCGCCCATCATGGGGGTTCCCGCTTTGTAGTTATGCCAGGTAGGTCCGATCTCCCGGATGGACTGTCCCGCCTTCAGCGCCCGCAGCATGGGCAGCAGCAAGTACCCCAAAGCGCCGGTAAATACGCCGCCTGCCAAGGCTGTCATAAAAACTCCACTCATGTGTATTATCCTCCGTTATGTATCTTCCTTTTGGAAACAGGAATCTTTTTCCGCAGGGCCCGAACCGGAAAAACCGGGAGTCCATTTTCAAAGATCCTTCAAAAACGCATCCAGCACCCGCTCCAGGTGCATACCCCGGCTGGCCTTAAACAGCAGCACATCTCCGGGCTTTACCGTCCGTTTCAGGGCGGACAGCAGCTCATCCTGGCTTTCAAAGGCCATGCCCCGGTTTTCCGGCATACCGCCGGTGATGGTACCGTCCTTCACCCGGGCAGCATGGCTACCATAGGCAAAGACCAGGTCCGCCTTTTCCGCCGCTATCCGACCAATCCGGTAATGCTCCGCCGGGGTACAGTCTCCCAGCTCCAGCATGTCTCCCAGAACGGCAATTTTCCGTCCCTGTCTGTTTCCCAGAACGTTCAGCGCCGCTTCCATGGATTCCGGGCCCGCATTGTAGCAGTCCTTGATAATGGTGTATTCCCCCGCCTTGAAAATCTCCTGGCGACCGGAGAGGTTGTGGAAATGGGAAAGGTTCTCCCCGATTTTGTCCGAGGGCACCACCAGCTTCAGCGCCACCGATACAGCAGCCAGGGCGTCTGCCACATAGTGCTCCCCTTCCAGCATCAGCTCCACGGGGATGGACAGCCTGCCCGCCTCCGCCCGGAACCGGAGGTAGTCTCCCTCCTGCCGAACGTCATAGGCCCGGATATCACAGCCCTCGCTCTTTCCGAAATAGGTGATCCGCTGCCGGGGCTTCTGCTCCAGATTCCGAAGCATCATGTCATCCCCGTTGAGGATCAGCATTCCCTTTTCGCTCATGCCCTCCACGATCTCCATTTTGGCGCTGCGGATGCCCTCCTGAGAGCCCAAAAACTCAATATGGGCCGTTCCGATGTTCACAATGACCGCCACATCCGGATGCCCGATGGAGGACAGGTAGGCAATCTCCCCGGCATGGTTCATGCCCATTTCCAGCACCGCCACCTCTGTATCCAAAGGCATTGCCAGGATTGCCATGGGCATTCCGATGTCGTTATTATGATTCGCGGGGGTCTTCGCCACCCGGTATACCCCTTCCAGGGCGGCGGCGATCATTTCCTTGGTGGTACTCTTGCCCACAGAGCCGGTAACCGCCACCACCTTGGCACCGATCCGTTTCAGCTCCTGCCGGGCAATATCTCCCAGGGCCTTCCTTGGGTCCTCCACATAGATGGCAGGATAGTCTCCCACCCGGCGGCTGCACAGGCAGGCAGCCGCTCCCCGTTCCATGGCCTGGGGGATAAAGTCGTGACCGTCCCGGGCGCTTTGCAATGCCACAAAAAGCTGGCCCGGCTGGATGCTCCGGCTGTCATTGCTGGCTCCCAGGAAGGAAACCTCTTTGTATTGCTCATCTACTTTGCCGCCGCACCATTCAGCAGCCTGACGTAAGGTGATGTTAGCCATATCCTTCTCCATTACATTAATGTGATTCGTCACACGATTGCTTCCATTCCAGCAGGTGGGCCGCCACCTCTTCCCGTTCATCCAGGTGATGCTTTTCACCACCGATATCCTGATAGGTCTCATGGCCCTTTCCCGCCAGAACAATTATATCATCTTTTTCCGCAATGTCCATAGCATATCTGATGGCTCTGCGGCGATCTTCTATTACAATATATTCCCCGTCTTCCTCGCTTACGCCTTCCAGAATATCCCGGATAATTGCCATCGGGTCCTCCGTCCGGGGATTGTCGGAGGTAATCACCGCAATGTCGCTGAGACTGACTCCGATTTTCCCCATAATGGGGCGCTTCATCGGGTCCCGGTCCCCACCGCAGCCGAAGACCGCGATGAGCCGGCCTTTGCAGAAATCCCTCACGGAGGTCAGTACATTTTCCAGGCCGTCAGGGGTATGGGCGTAGTCGATGAGGACGCTGTAAGGCGTCTGGGGGGTGGGCACCACCTCTACCCTGCCCTTAACCCCCGTTACCGTCCGGAGAGCCGAGGCGCATTGGTCCAGAGAGATCCCCAGCTGCAGGGCAATGCCAATCACCGTCAGGGCGTTATACACCGTAAACCGTCCGGGAATGGGCAGGGTAACCGCCGCTCTTTCCGCTCCGAAGCAGGCCGTGAAGGAGACGCCTTCGGCGTGGAGCGCTTCCTTCTCCGCCCGAAGCCGGGCCGGAGATACAATACCTGTGGTCAGCACCGGGCAGGCGGCGGCGTCCAGCATACGGCTGGCATAGGCATCGTCCAGGTTGATAACCGCCTTGTCGCAGCGTCGGAACAGCTCCGCCTTAGCATCGCAGTAGGCGTCCATGGTTTTATGGAAGTCCAGATGATCCTCTGTCAGATTCGTAAAGGCCGCCACATCAAAGTGGATGCCCCCGATGCGCTCCAGGGTCACCGCGTGGCTGGAAACCTCCATGATCACATGGGTGCAGCCCCCGTCCCGCATTTTGGCAAAGAGCTTTTGCAGCTCAAAGCTTTCCGGGGTAGTGCGCTCGGTAGGCAGCACCTCCTCCCCGATCATATTCGCCATGGTGCCAACCAGTCCCACCCTGGCTCCCAGGCACTTTTCCAGAACCTGCTTCAAAATCAGGGTGGATGAGGTTTTTCCGTTGGTTCCGGTGACGCCGATGACCGTCATCGACTTTGCCGGATACCCAAAGAAGTTACATCCCAGCAGAGCCAGGGCCAGCCGGTCGGATTCCACCAGCACATAGGGGGCCTCTCCTTCCGGCTTTTTCGCCGTCACCACTGCCACGGCTCCCTTTTCCAGGGCCACGGGAATAAACCGGTTGCCGTCAGAGGCAAAGCCGGAAATGGCAACAAACAGGCTGCCCTTTCTCACCTTTCTGGAATCGTAACAAATGTCTTCAATGTCCAGTTCCGGGTCCGCGGTGCTTTCCAGTACCCGGATTCCCTTCCATAATTCCTTTAGCTTCATAGCGATCTCCTTTAGCAGAGTTCTGTTAATCTCTGGCTCCCAGGTCCGTAAATTCCAGGGTAATGGTGGTGCCCACCGGCACCTGGGTCTGCTGGGCATGGCTTTGGGCGGTAACGGTAACAGCGGAAGAGACCTCACTGTTCCCCTTGACTAAGATATACAGCCCCAGCCTTCCGGCGGCCTCTCCCGCCTGCTGGCGGTTCATTCCCAAAAAGTCGGGAACCGCAACCATCCGGCTCTCCGGCTTCTCTCCCAGATAAACAAGCACCTCGCTGCCGCCGGGGATGGTCTGTCCCGGCGCCGGAATCTGTCCGGCGACCGTTTCTCCCGTACCTGTGAATCTGCCCTTCAGAGAAGCTTCCTTTAGTTTACGCTCTGCCGCGCCCTCTGTCAAGCCTGTCAGGTCTTCCAATACAATTTCCTGCCCGGCGATGTCATCCTCTCCATAGACCCGCTCCACCCCCAGGTAGGGCAGGATATCCGCCATCACCGCTCCCACTGTAGGCGCTGCCATGACGCCGCCGGAAATGTAGATTCCCGTAGCCCGGGAGGGCGTGTCCAGAGCCACCAGCACAATATATTCCGGGTCCTCCATAGGGGCGATGCCCACAAAGGATACGATCTTGTCCTGAACCCGCTGACCGTTTTCATCAAAAACGTCGATCTTCTCGCTGGTGCCCGTCTTTCCGCCGATGGAGAATCCCGCCACATTGGCGTTCTTCGCCGTGCCCTCCGTCACCACCGACCGGATCAGGGCGTTCATGGTTTCCGAGGTCTCCGGGCGGATGGTCTGGCGAACGGCGGTAGGCTCTGCCTTCATAACCGTATTTCCGTCCGCGTCCACCACCTCGGAGACGATGTAAGGCTCCAACAGGGTTCCCCCGTTGACCACGGAGGAAATGGCCCGGACCAGCTGCAAGGGGGTGAGCTTAAAGGTCTGCCCAAAGGAGCCGGAGGTCAGGGACGCCGTCCCCCATTTGTCCGTATTGGTCACAAGGGATTTGTCGAAGAAAATGCCTTTGCTTTCGCCTGCCAGGTCAATGCCCGTCTTTTCCAGGATTCCAAACTTTTCAATGTACTCATAAAACCGGGTGCCTCCCAGCTTCAGGGCGATGTGGGCAAAGGCAATGTTGCAGGAATTTTGAAGGGCCTGGGGCGTTTGCTCCGAGCCGTGACCGGCAGAGCGCCAGCAGTGGAGCAGCTGGGACCGTCCGGGAATCTGCTCTGCCCCGGCGCAGTAGAAGTGAGTATTTAAATCGATGGCCCCGCAGTCCAGGGCCGCCGCCATGGTCAGCACCTTAAAGGTGGAGCCTGGCTCATAGCCGTCAGACAGCACCCGGTTACGCCACTGTTTTAAGCGGGCGGCGGACAACGCTTCCGTATAGGCTTTTTTTCCACTCTCGTATGCCTCGCTGCCCTGGGGCATGGACAGATAGCTCAGCCTTTGCTCCTCGAGTTCCTTTTGCAGCACGGGATCATAAATCTCCAGATAATGGTTGGGGTCATAGCTTCCCAGAGTTGCCATGGCAAGGATTTCTCC
>CAYRDE010000047.1:9958-14327 GCA_964422935.1 uncultured Oscillospiraceae bacterium
TCATCACCAGACCAAAGGCCCCGTTCTGGACCGCATAGCGGTCGATTGCCGCACCCATCTGCTTTTCCAGACAGGCCTGTATGGTGGTATCCAAGGTCAGAATAACGCTGTCTCCCTTTCGGGAAGAGATGTAGTTTTCATAGGAATAGGGCATATCCATCTCGTTATTGCCCTTTGTGGTGATAACCCGTCCGGTTTTTCCCGACAGATACGTTTCGTATGCCGCCTCCACCCCTTCGCATCCGTCATTGGAGGCATTGGTGAAGCCAATGACCTGGGCTGCCAGAGTGCCGAAGGGATAGACCCGTTGGGTACCTGGCTCCAAATGGATGCCGGAAATGCCGTTTTCATTGATATAGCAGCGGATTTGTCCCGCCTTTTCCTCGTCAATGCGGGTGCCCACCTGCTTATATCGCTTTTTCAGGTCCTTCGCCTGTTCCGCAATCCAGTCGGGGTCCCGCTCCAAAATCCCACCCAGGAACTGAGAAATGGCAGAAATATCCGCTTTGGACTGCTTGAGCTCGTGGGGATCTAAAAAAACGTTTTCCACGCTGACAGAGGATGCCAGCACATTCATATTCCGGTCGTAAATATCCCCCCGGTCCGCTGTCACCGTTGTGGTACGGGTCTGGTTTCGCAGGGCAAGGTCGGCGTAATAGTCAAAATTCAGAATCATCAGCGTATACAGCCGCAGCGCCACCGGTACAAAGGCCAGCAGACTCAGGCAAAGTCCCACCAGCAAAATCCTTTTGTGGTGTCCGCTGCTCATACGCAGACGGTCGTAGCCCTTCCCCTTCTTTTGTCCCATGGACATGCCCCCTTCATAAGAATCGCGTAATGGGCAGCAAGGGGAATCCCTCGCCGCCCATTGCATCCACTATCTTATTTTATGAGGACAGGAACGGTTTATTCCCACAGTCCTTTCCAGAAGGTCACCAGGCCTTTTTCCTGATTTTCTTCCGTATCCGGCTCCGGCAGAACCAGGGGCACCGACTTTTGCACCGCTTCCTCCTTGGGCTTCAGTCCCAGAGCCAGCGCCTTGGAGCGGATTTCCTCCAAATCAAAGCTTAACTGGTATTCCAGCTCTAACCGGGCGTTTTCCCGGTGCAGATAGGAAAGATACCGGCTTGTCATATGGTACTCTTTCCAATCCTCCTGAAGCTGTAACGCACCCACGATCATGGTCACCAGCATAACCACCGCCACCACCATGGCGACCATGGCAACCGGGTCCAGATACAGCTTTTCCCGCTTCCGCAGCCGCTCCATGGGCAGCATGGTTTTCGGGAGCTTGCGTTCCTTTTTGGGCTCCAGCTTCTTGGCTTCACTGCCATAGACGTAAAACTGACCAATGTATTGAATTTCAGGCTTTTGAATCATGGCAGTTTTCCTTTCTATAGACGCTTTCCGCATTTTGAAAGACGCCGTGCAGATACCGGACTATATTTTCTCACAGATTCGAAGCTTTGCGCTTCTGGCTCTGGGGTTCTCGTTTAATTCCCGGTCACCGGAGACAATGGGCTTTTTAGTGATGATCGCCACCTGGGGCTTCTTTCCACAGACACACACCGGAAAATTGGGAGGACAGGTGCAGCCCTTCGCCGCGGCGGCAAAGGCGTTTTTCACGATCCGGTCCTCCAGGGAGTGGAAGGTGATGATACACAGCCTGCCTCCCGGGCTTAGCCGGGGAATGGCTTCCTCCAGCACCTTACGCAAATCGTTCAGCTCATCGTTCACCGCGATGCGGATGGCCTGAAAGCTTCGCTTTGCCGGATGCTGCTTTTCCCGCAGTGCGGAAGCAGGCATGGCGCTGCGGATGATGTCCACCAATTCCAAAGTGGTCTCAATGGGCTTTTCCTCCCGGTGGCGGCAGATGGCAGAGGCGATTTGGGGAGCGTAGCGCTCCTCGCCGTATTCGTATAGAATCCTTCTCAGGTCCTCACAGGACCAGGTATTCACGACCTGATAAGCGTCCCGGCTGTCCTCCCGGTTCATGCGCATATCCAGGGGCGCATCCGTCATATAGGAAAAGCCCCGTTCCCCGTCGTCCAGCTGGGGAGAGGAAACTCCCAGGTCCAGCAAAATGCCGTCCACCTTCGGGATGTCCAACCCATCGAGCACCTGATTCAGGTCGCTGAAATCGGAGTGCACCAATGTCACCCGATCCTTGTAGGGTTCCAGTCGCTTTCCCGCGGCTTCCAGGGCCACGGTGTCCCGGTCGATGCCGATGAGGCGACCGGTGGTAAGCTTCGCCGCAATCCGGCTGGAATGCCCGGCGCCTCCCAGTGTGCCATCTACATAAATGCCGTCGGGCTTGATATTCAGCCCCGCAATGCACTCCTCCAGGAGGACGGAAACATGATGAAATTCACTCATAGGCCAATGGCCTCCAGGGATGCCAGGAGCTTCTCGGGCGTCAGATTTTCCTTTTCGAAGGCCGCGAACTCTTCCGCATCCCAGATCTCCGCCTGCCCGGCCCGGCCCACGATCATAACCTCTTTGCCAATGCCCGCATAGCTCTGCAGGAAAGGCGTCAGGCTGAACCGGAACTGCTTATCCGGGGTGCACTCGGCGGCATTCATAAAAATCAGGCTGGTAGCCCCCGCCCGCTGGGAGATGCTCAGGGCGTTAAAATTGTCAGACAGCCGCTGCCATTCCTCGGCAGTGTATACGGTGAGGCAGCGATGACCGCAGTTGACCCCCAGGGTTACGAAAAAGGTCTGCCCCAATTCCCCCCGCAGCTTTGACGGTACGAAAAGGCGGTTCTTTTCGTCCAGCTTTGCCGGATACTTGCCGATCATGTCCTCACCTTCTCCCTTTTCCTCCACAAAGCTACCACTTTGCTCCATTTAGGGACAGTATACTACCATCTGTGAGAAAATGCAATCTTTTTCTCGTGATTTTTTCGTTTCTCCCGAAAAAATCCGGTTATTCCAAACAGTTGTTCTATAAAATTATGTGAGAAAGGAAATTTCTCCCTGCCTCATTTCCAGCTTTACCCTGCCCGGCTTCCGGGAGCAGCGCAGCAGGAAGCTGGCAAGAGGCCCCTCCACCTCCGTCTGCACCAGCCTGCGAAGCTGTCTGGCCCCGTCCTTGCCGGGGCATTTCCCCAGCAGGAAGGGGATCAGCTCCTGGGGATACTGGAGCTGAGTGCCGATACTCTGGGTCCGTTCCTGAAGAAGCCGGAGGTATTTCCGGGCAATGGCCTCCATAGCACCCTGGTTCAGGGGCCCGAAGGAAACGATCTGGTCGATTCTGCCTAAAAACTCTGGGGTGAAGGCCTGCCGGATGGCCTCCTCCATCTCCGAATGCTTTCCCGCCGCGCAGAAGCCCAGCCCCTCTCCCCGAATCTGACCGCCGATGTTGGAGGTCATCACGACGATGGCGTTTTTAAAGCTCACATGTCTGCCGGTGGAATCGGTAAGGGTCCCCTCCTCCATAATCTGTAGCAAAACGCCCAGCACGTCCGGGTGGGCTTTCTCCAGCTCATCGAGCAGCACCAGGCAGTAGGGGCGGCGGCGCACTGCTTCCGTCAGCTTCCCGCCCTCATCATAGCCCACATAGCCGGGAGGGGCCCCGATCAGCCGGGACACGGACTGCTTTTCCATATATTCCGTCATGTCCAGACGAATCATGGCGTCTTTGCTGCCGTAGACCTCCTGGGCCAGCACCCTGCATAATTCCGTCTTCCCCACTCCCGTGGGGCCGGTGAACAGGAGGCTGGCAATGGGCCGGGTGCCGTCCCGGATGCCGCTGTAGCCCCGGCGTACCGCCTCCGCCACGGCAGCTACTGCTGTTTCCTGGCCCACCACCTGACTGGACAGTAGCCCCTCCAGGTTTAATAGCCGCTCCCGCTCAGAGGCGGTAAGCCGCCCCAGGGGGATTCCCATCCGGGCGGAGACCACACTGGCGATGTCCCCCGCCGTAACGCACCGGCTGCGTCTTCCCTCATTGGGCTTCTGCCTTTGCTGCATTTTGTCCCGCAGCTCCGCCGCCTTTTCAAAATTCCGCTCCCGGACAGCGCTCTGGAGTTCCTGTTCCAGCACCTTCCGGGCAGCGCTGCCACGACCGGAGGTCATTTCCTCCATCCGGGCCTGGGCAGCCCCTTCGTCCAACAGGTCAATGGCCTTATCCGGCAGATACAGGTCCGGCAGGTAGCGGACGGACAGCCGCACCGCTTCTTTCAGGGCGTCCTCGGAAATCCGCAGATGATGGTGCTTTTCCAGTCCCGGCTTTAAGGCCCGGAGAATGGCAAGGGTCCCTTCCTCCGTAGGCTCCTCCACCGCCACAGGCCGGAACCGACGCTCCAGGGCGGCATCCTTTTCAATATACTTCCGGTATTCCTCCCGGGTGGTGGCGCCCAGCATTT
>CAYRDE010000048.1:0-13778 GCA_964422935.1 uncultured Oscillospiraceae bacterium
TATGTCAAAACCTGCTGATACCTGAAATATTAACTTTATAACTTATTATACGAGGTAAGTATAGATAAGAGTAGGGTAGGTAAGGATAGAATAGAGCGGGGCGGACAAGCCGCCCCACACCCGCACCCTTTCCTTTTTTATTTGAATTGTTTTTTGGATCAGGAACCCATTTTGGAGGCCTGATCCCTTTTTTCTTCCGCCCAGGCCCGAATCTCCGATTCCGGTCGATCCTCCAGGGTGTACACTCTGATGCTTTCGCTGCCTCCCGCATATCTGGGCGCGCGATGGATTTCGATGGAGCGGAGGCTACCCTCCCCGTCAAAGAACAGGGAATACCGGTCCAGGGAAGCGGAGGCGGGCAGGCCATACAGAAAGGAAATCTCCCGGTCGCTGATCACGCTGCCTCCCTGGGGGAAGTAGAAGGAGGCCTCCGGGCTGTCCAGGAACAGATAGCGGACCCATTGGCTGTAGGCCGGGTCGGCATCCGGGGCGTCAGGGGCAACAACACGGCTGTGGGTGTAGTCCCGGGTGGTCCGGTCATAGTAATCGGTAACGCAGATGTCCTGCCACTTCCAGTAGAATTGGGTCTCAATCCGGTCCGTGAACAGGGAGGAAACGCTGTATTCCTCCCGCCGGATGCAGTAGTTACCGGCGCAAAGGGCCTCGATGGCACCGTTAACCCGGGCCATGGCCTCCTCGCCGCCGGGCCCCAGGATAAGGCCGGCAGGCTGAACCTGGAACTGGGCGTACTGAATGGTGGATTCCTCCCCGTTATAAAAGCGCTTGCCCATGCGGTAAAGCCCTGGCTCCAGGACGCCATACCAGGCGGTCCAGTTCGTGGGAACGCAAAGAGTTGCATTTCGGATGGAATCGGTACGGCTGCCCCAGGTGGGGTCCCCTGCCTGGGAGGGAAGACGGTTCCACTTGCCGTTGTCATACACACCCACGGTCCATTTTTCCAGCCAGTAGCTCCCGTCGGTGGTGTAGGGGGACACGCCGACGTGGCTGGGGTCCAGGGAGAGAAGCACATCTCCGCCGGAGGCGGTGAGGGTGTCATCCTCCACCTGGAAATGGATGCCCCAGGGAGACTCCAGAGCGGCCTCCACCGGGTCTTTTGGGGCGGCGGCCTGTTCGGATATGCTTGCGTGCTTATAGTCCAGAGAAAGGACACGGCGGCTCTGGGTGGTGATGCCCTCGCCATCGGTGGTCCGGGTCAGCAGGTCCGCCCCGGTGAGCTGACCGAATTCGTTGAGAAGGTAGGTGCAGGTTTTCTGGTGAAGCCGTCCCAGAGCGTCCACATAGGAGGAAACAAAGCAGATTTCCTCCCCGGTAACGTGGCATTGGGGGTCGGAGAAGGAAATGTAGCCGTTTTCCGGGGGGCAGAAGGATTCCCACCAGGTGCTGACCCGGGAATCGGAAGCGTCGCAGGGGAAGCTGGCATGGAGGTATTCTCCGGCCCAGTAGTCCACCTGGGCGTGGCGATAAAACTGACGGATGGTCAGGCTGGGAAGCAAAGCCCCCTGGTCCGTGGACTCCGAAATGGAGGCGGTATGGTATTGGTCCTTAGAGAGCAGATCCAGGGCGTTTTCCACCCGGGCCAATGCCTCGGCTTCTTCACCGGTCAGGGCATTGGCGTAGATGTGGAACCAGGCATAGCAGGGCCGGGTTTCTCCCAAGCGGGTAAAGGGCACCCGGATTCGGTAGTCCCCCTCGGGAAGGGCCCCATAGAGGTACCGCCAATCCAGGGTCTGGCAGCGGTAAGCGCCCGGATCGCAATTGCCGATGCGCAGCTCCGTGCGGAAGGAGCCCACGGAAGGATCGGAGCCGGAATAGTCGGGGCTGGCAACCTTCCAGGGAAGGACCTCCCAGCCGTCGCCCTTCCAGGCCTCCAGCGCGTAGGGGATTTCCTTTGTGATGGGGGTTTCATCCCAGGAATTGCCATCGATTCCCACCCCGAAGTACAGGTTGATGGAGGTGGGGGAGATTACGTCCGCCAGAAGGCTTAGGCCCCAGTCCGGGTTTTCTTCCATGGGCGGCTGGGTGGCAACGGTGAAGGTGCGGTCGCCTGGGGCTTCCGGCATTTCCGGAGCCTGAGGGGGATTTGTCACCAGGCACACGGTGACGAAGATCACCGCCATGGCGCTTAAGAAGCCTGCCCAGAAGCTGGGAGCGCGGTAGGCGAGAACGGACCGAATCCGGTTTTTCACATTGACCTCTCCAAAGGCCAGGGGAGATGCGGCCTGGAGGACATGGCGGGAGCTGCAATTTAACAGGGCGGCGGCGTATTCCTTCCGCTCATTGGGCTCCAGGAACCGGACCACCCGCTCGTCGCAGGCCATTTCCAGGTCCTTGCACATGAGGGCGTAGCTCAGCCACACCAGGGGATTGAACCAGTGGAGGGACAGGGCCAGAAAGCCCAGCAGCCTGACCCAGTGGTCCCCCTTGTCCAGGTGGGTCCGCTCATGGGCCAGAATATAGGGCCGGTCCTCCTGGGGCGTTTTGGCGGGGATGTAGATCTGGGGCTGGATGAAGCGCAGAAGAAAGGCGGTGTCGATGCCGTCGGATTCCCAGCCCCCGGGAATTTTTCTGGCACCGGCGACCTTCCTGCGAAGACTCCGGTAGCTATATAGGTTATAGCTCAGGAAAGCCAGGGATACGGCGGCCCAGAGAAAGGGGGCCAGGGCGGTGACCGGGGTCCTTCCGGCAGGGTTGGCTGCTTCCCCCTGGGAAGGGGCCTCCTCCGACAGGGGCGCAGACCCGGTCCCAGGGACGCGCAGGGCCGCTTCCCCGGGAAGCGGGGAAGAACCTTCGGCGCTTTGAAACAGGGGCTCAGGGGCCTCCCAGCGGACCAGAGCCTCCGGCGGGGCCTGGGGCTGGAGGCTCAGGCTGCTTTGAATGTCAAGGGGCAGGAGCAGCCGCAGACCCGCCAGCACCCACAGGCAGCACAGGTACTTCTTCGGGGCGGCTCTCCCCAGAACCAGCCGCAGGAGCAGGGTCGCAAGAATCACAATGCTGCCATGAAAGCTGGCTGTGAGGACATTGCGAAACAGGGCAGTCACGGTCATTCCTCCTGAAAGGTGTCAATGAGGGACTGGAGCTGGTCTGCCTCCTCCCGGGTGAGCCTCTTGCCCCGGGAAAAGGCGGCGATGAAGGCGGGAATGGAGCCCTGGAAGGTTTCCTCCACCAGTTCCTCCACCCGGGAGGCCTGGACGTCCTCCTTGGAAACCAGGGTGGTGACAATGGAATTCTCGTTTTTTACCACGCCCCGCTCCGAAAGCCGGCGGATAACGGTGTAGGTGGTGGCCTTTGACCAGCCCAGCTTTTCTCTGCAAACCTGCACCAGGCGGGTGGAGTTGATAGGCTCCAGATCCCACAGCAGCAGGCAGAACTTGTATTCGCTGTCAAAGATTTGAGGGAGTTGGTTCATACTTTACCTCCTTATGGTGTGGGATTAACGGCCCTGATAGAATCCGTCCAGGGGCTTGCCGTCCAGGGTGACGCCGGTGCAGCCATCGAGTACATAGAAGGGGGCGCCAGAATTCCATTCGTCTCCGATGTCCCGGATCAGGGTGCCGGAGATGGCGGCGGTTTCGGTATTTGTCAGGGTGATGCCGGAAAGGCTGCATTCATAGATTTCGGAGCTCACGACCTGCAAATTCCGGCAGGCATCCGCCCGGACGCCGATGGTGCCGCAGCCAAAGAGGCCGCAGTGATCCACCAGCAGATCCTCGCAGTTCCGGAACAGGACCACGCCCCCTGTGCAGGCGCCCGGTTCCCTTGTGTGACCGGCGGTGAAGCCTGAAAGGGTGATGGCAGAGCAGTTTTCAAAGGTCAGTACGGTTGCGTGCCGGGGGGTGGCGGAGATCACATGGGCGGCCCGGTCCTCGCCCTCCGCTTTTATGGTCAGGTTGTGGAGATTCTCGATGACCAGGCCGGGGCCTTCAAAGGCATACTCCCAGTAGTAGCCCTCACCGGCGCCGTCGAAGCTGCTGCCCCAGTCGCTTCTGGCAACCTCCGCTTCCACCGCTTCGTATTCGGAGGCGGTGGACAGATCATATAGGGGGGCGTCCAGAAGGATGCAGGTGTCGCTTTGCAGGGCCTTCAGGAATTCGTCCACCGTGGAAACGTGAACTTCGGTCTGAGGCCCTGTGGAGACAGGCTCGGCCTCGATGGGACCGGCAGGCTGAGCAGCGGCTTCCTCGAAGGTCACCTCCGTACCCATCGAATCCACGCCGTGGGTGCTGCCCTCTCCATACCAGGTCCGGATTTGGGTCTCCCCATAGGTGTTCTTGTCCAGGATCAGCTGATCGCCAAAGAAGCAAAATACGGAATCGGCAGCCTGGTTGCCGGAAAAGCTGGTTTCCCGGATGGTGACGGCATCGTCGGTGGAGGCGGAATAGAGCACATTGCGGACGTAGTTCCCGGAGATGTCACAGCGGTCCAGGGTGACGGGGCCGCAGTTGGAGATTGCGAGAACCTGCTGGGCCGGGGAGGAAGCGCCGATGGAGCGGAAGGCGCAGTCCCGGAAGCAGGCGTTTTGCACCTGTTTTAAGCTGGCGCCTGCCAGAGAGCAGTCATGGATGGTACAGTCCCGCGCCTCCAGATTCCCGCAGTGATAGGCGTCAATGCCCACAGCGCCGCAGCCGTAGAGGTCCAGATTCCGCAGGGCAGTATCCTCTGTCTCCCGCAGCCGCAGGACGTTGCCTTCACAGGCCTCGGCCCTGACAGTATGCCCAAGAGACATGCCTTCCAGAACCACATTTTTGCAGTTTGCCAGCTCCAATACATGGACGGACCGGGGATCGGTGAGCAGATTGGTCTTTCCCGGACCGGCCCCCCGGATGGTCAGATTGCTGACGCCCGTGAGGGTCAGGGTGTAGTCTCCCTCAGACCCGGCCCAGACATACCAGGGACTGGTGGACTGCCCGAAATCCGCGGCGGCGTGGAGGTAAAAGTCCCCCTCCCCCAGAAGAATTTCCGTGTCCGGGGCAATGGCGGCAAGAAAATCATCCACATTGGTAATGGGCGTCGGGGCCGCCTCCGAGGGGCTGAGAGTCGTAGCGGAGGCTTCCGTGGGGGCGGTGCTCTGGGTGGTATCCCCACAGGCGGTGAAGGCCAGGGCCAGAACCAGAGTGACAAGGAAAATCAGGGTTCGTTTCATAAGGCTCCTCCTTTCTTCGCGGCTTCCCGGGCCAGAGCGTCGTCAATTACGGCTTTGATTTCCGCCTCCGGCACCTTCTCAAAGGAGAGAAGATAGGTATATTCCGTACCGTCGGAGGCGCTGGATGTCTTTTCGATGGCGTCCAGGCTTCCATCCGCATTAAAGCATACCCGGTAATGGGCCATGGAACCGGGGTCCCGGTAGTAAGCGCCGGTGAAGGAAATCTCCCCGTCGCTGATGACGCTGTCCCCCTGGGGGAAGTAGATTCGGAAGTTGGGCTTATCCCAGGGCAGGGTCTTTGCCCAGCGGTTATAGTAGGTGTTGGGATCATAGTAGTCTTCCAGATTGACGTCTCCGTAGTCCTCCTGACGGACCGGGGCGGAGCGGCGGAGCTGCGGTTCTTCCAGGGCATAGCTGTTGGTATCGGTGACGCAGATGTCGCCCCACTTCCAGTAAATGGAATCCACAGTGGGCTGGGAAAGGGGATGGCTGGAGTCGTTGGTGGACTTGACGCAGTAGCTGCCGGCGCAGGTTTTTTTGATGGCGTCGGATACCCGGGCCATGGCCTCCGTGCCCCCTTCTCCCACAATGGCGCTGGCGGGATAGACCCGGAACTGGGCGTACTGGATGATGGACTCGCTGCCGCTATAGAAGCGCTTGCCCATGCGGTACAGGCCCGGAGACAGCTCCCCATAGAAGTGGGTCCAGTCCACATCGATTTCGGTGGTGCGGTTTTTGATCCGGAGGGTGTCTCCGCCCCAGGTGGGGTTGGCGTCCCGGGTGAGCAGGGGCTGCCACTGCCGGTCCTCCATGGAGGAGTCATGCCACTTTTCCAGCCAGTAGCTGCCGTCGGTGGTGAAGTCGGAGACGCCGATGTGGTTGTCCCCCAGCCGGAGGGTTATTTTTGCCCCGGAGGCGGTGATGCCCTCATAATAGGGGGAATCGTCATCGGTGCCCACCCGGAAGTAGAGATTCCAGGGAGATTCCGTGGCGGCCGCATAGGGGTCCTGGGGGGACACCATGGTATCCAGAGCGTAGGTGCTGTTATATTCGACGGTCAGCTGCCGCTCACTTTTGGTGAGAACCCCCTCTCCATCTGTGGACTCGGTTACCAGGGTGGCCCCGGTGAGCTGACCAAAGTCGTCCAGAAGATAGGTGTGAACCTGGTGGTGGACCTGCCCCATCACATCCACCCAGGAGGCGGTAAAGGAGATTTCGCTATTGCTGATGCTGCCGTCCTTCCCGGCGAAGGAGAGATAGGTGGTCTCTCCGGGGTAGAAGCCGTCCAGCCAGGCGGCAAGCTGGGGATCGCCGGCATCACAGGGATAGGAGGCATAGCAGTATTTGCCGGTGTAGTAATCGATCTGGGCCGACGCGCCGCTGAAATGGATGACGGCGGAGGGCATCACCACACCCTGCCGGGAGGAATCGGAGATGGTGGCAGTGTAGTTCTGAGCATCGGCGAGGCGGTACAATGCCGCCTCCACCTTCGCGAATGCCTCGGCTTCTTCACCTGTAAGGGCATTGGCGTAGACGTGGAACCAGACGCAATAGGGCCTGGTTTCTCCATCCCGGCTCAGGGGAATGACGATGCGGTAGTCCCCCTCGGAAAGCTTCCCGTAGAGAGCCTGCCAGTCGATGGTATCCCGGAAGGGGTAGCCCTCCACCGGGTGGTCCAGAACCCGGTGCAGATCGTTATCCTCGGTATGCTGGGAGGCCCTGGCGGGCAGAGGCTCCCAGGTCTTTCCGTTCCAGGCTTCCAGAGAGAACCGTCCGGTGCCCTCCACCTCGATGGGGGTTCCGTCCCAGGGCGTATCCCCTTCGCTGAGACTGTAGTACAGGTTCATGGAGGTGCCGGAGGTGGGCTCTGCCAGGATGCTGACGCCCCAGTCCGGGTTTTCCTCCATGGGCGGCTGGGAAGCCACGGTAAAGGAATGGGAGGAGCCGCTGCCTGAGGCGGCGTCGGAGGCCATGGGGTTGGTGACCAGGCATACGGTGACGAAGATCACCGCCATGGCGCTTAGAAAGCCTGCCCAGAAGCTGGGATTGCGGTAGGCGAGAATGGACTGAATCCGGTTTTTCACGTTCACCTCTCCGAAGGCCACGGGAGAGGCGGCGTGGAGGACATGGCGGGAGCTGCAATTTAACAGAGCGGTGGAGTATTCCTTCCGCTCGGCAAGCTCCATGAACTGGACCACCCGCTCGTCGCAGGCCATTTCGATGTCCTTGCACATCAGGGCATAGCTCAGCCACACCAGGGGGTTGAACCAGTGGAGGGCCAACGTCAGAAAGCCCAGCATTTTGATCCAGTGGTCCCCCTTGTCCAGATGGGTCCGCTCATGGGCCAGAATGTAGGCCCGGTCCTTTTGGGGCGTCCTGGCGGGAATGTAGATCCGGGGCTTGATGAAGCCCAGAATAAAGGCGGTTTCAATGCCGTCAGCCTCCCAGCCCCCGGAAATCTTCCGGGCGGAAGCGACCTTCCCCCGAAGACTTTGGTAGCAGTACAGGTTATAGCCCAGGAAGGAAAGGGCAACCACGGCCCAGACGATGGGCAGCAGGGGAAGGGACGGTGTGCTGTCCTTCAACGGGGCAGGGGCGCTTTCCTCCGGCGTCTCCGGGACTGCCGTCCCCCGGGAGAATCGGGCGGGTTCCGTGGCAGAGGGGGATGCTTCCCCCGCCTCAGCACCGGAGACAGGCGCCTGGGACACCGGCTCCTGGGATACCGGCTGGGGAGGGGAGCGAAATACGGAGGCCGGCTCCTCCCAGCGGACGATTACCCCCGGCGGGGTCTGGGGCTGGAGGCTGAACTGGCTTTGAATGTCAAGGGGCAGAAGCAGCCGCAGGCCTGCCAGCACCCACAGGTAGCACAGATACTTTTTGGGAGCGGCTTTTCCCAGGAAAAACCGGAGAAGCAGAACCGCAAGAATCACAATGCTGCCGTGAAAGCTGGCGGTGAGTACGTTTTGAAACAAGGTGTTCACGGTCAATCCTCCTTGCTGTCATCGAGAAGCAGGTTGCCCTTCGCCCGAAGGGGAACACCGATCCGGGCGAAGGGAGAAACATTATCGGCCTACATAGTTACTGTCCAGAGGCGCGCCATCCAGGGTCACATTGGCGGCGCTGCTGAAGGAATAGAAGGGGGCGTTGGGGTCCCACTGATCGCCGATGTCCCGGATCAGGGTGCCGGAGATGGCGACGGTGTCCGTGTCGGTCAGGGAGATGCCGGACTGGGAGCACTCGTAGATTTCGGAGTTGACCACCTGGAGGTTCCGGCTGCTGCGGGCCTGAACGCCGATGATGCCGCAGCCGAACAGACCGCAGTTTTCTACCAGCATATCCTCACAGTTCTGGAAGAGAATGACGCCGCCCATGCACTGCCCCGGCTCCTTGGTGTGTCCGGCGGTGAAGCAGTCAAGGGTGATGGCGGAGCAGTTGTCAAAGGTGAGAACCTGGGCGTATCTGGGGGTGGCGGAAATCACATGGGCGGCCCGGTCGTTGCCCTCTGCTTTGATGGTCAGATTGTGGAGTCCGTCAATGACCAGGCTGGGGCCGTCATAGTTGTTTTCCCAATAGTAGCTTTCGGTGACGCCGTCGTAGGTGTTGGCGGGATAAGCAGGCCCGGCGGTGGCCTTCTCCGCGGCGGGATAGTCGGAGGCGGCGGACAGGTCAATGAGGTCCGCGTCCAGGACGATGCAGGTGTCGTTTCCCAGGGCCTTCAGGAATTCATCGGCGGTGGACACATGGACCGTGGTCTGCGGGCCGGTGGTGACAGGCTGGGCAACCCCGGGGGTGACGGGAACCGTCTCCTGGGGGACCTCCTCGAAGACTACTTCGTTACCCTCCAGGTCCACCGCGTGGGTACTGCCTGTTTCATACCAGTTTCGGGATTCGTTCTCGTCGAATAGGTTATTGTCCAGGATAAACTCGCTCCGGGACACGGAAAAGAGGGAGCCGGAAATCCGGTTTCCGGAGACGATGTTGCTGCGAAAGGAGACATCGTTTCCGTTGAGGGCCTCACTCCACCAGGCGGGGTTGACGGTGAGGACGGTGCCGGTATAGTTTTCGGTGACGGTGTTGTTGCAGATCGTTGCGTTTTCACAGTCCAAAAGCATGAATACGGTATCCAGAGGCTCCGCCTTTCCCAGGGAGCGGAAGGCGCAGTTCTGGACCGTGACGTTCTGACACCGGCTCAGGCTGACGCCCTGGTAGGAGCAGTCGTGAATGACGCAGTTTTGGATATTCAGGTCCCGGGAATCGTAGGTCATAACGCCTACCGTGCCACAGCCGTAGAGGTCCAGGTCCTGCAGTGTGACCTCCGCCGTATTTCTCAGAGCGAGAACCACGCCGTCACAGACCTGAGGCTCCACGGTATGTCCCAGGGACATGCTTTCCAGGGTGACGTTCCGGCAGCCGGTCAGGCTCAGAACATCGGCGGTCCGGGGCTCGGTGAGCAGATTGGTCTTGCCCTGACCGGCGCCCCGGATGGTCAGGTTGCTGGCGTTCAGGGTAAGGGCAAAGTCATTTAAGCCAACAGGCTCCCAGGTGTAATAGGGGCTTTTGGAATTGCCGTAGTCGGCGGCGCTGTTCAGGTAGTAGGTGCCTTCCTCCAGAATGATCTCCCGGTCCGGGCCGATGGCGGCAAGAAAATCATCCACATTGGAAGCCTCAATAGGCCCCTCCGGGGCGGTGGAGGCAGTGGCGGAGTCAGCGGCAGTATCCGCACCATCCCCGGCGGGAGCGCCGCAGGCAGCGGCAGTATCCGCACCATCCCCGGCGGGAGCGCCGCAGGCAGCCAGGGACAGCAATATACTCAGGGTGAGAAGCAGTGTCAGTATTCGTTTCATAGGAATCGTCCTTTCTGTTTTGTATCGATGAAAAGGTCTAATTCATTCAACCTTATGCTTGAAGTTTAACACATTAAACCTGGCCTGTCAATAGGGGAAGGAAAGACTTAAAGGAAAATTAAGGAAATCCCTTTACAGATCCGGCCGGATTGTGCTATGATGAAAAAAACACCTTCAGGAGGACAGACGATGGGAAACATCATTTTCGGCACCCGGGTTCACGACATGGGGAAGGGAACGCCTCTGGAAATGCTGGAAAAGACGGGGCGCTTCGGCTTTCAGTGCGTGCAGCTGGCCTATAAAAAGGGCATAACCGGGGTCAGCGGCTACGCCGATGTGACGCCGTCCCTGGTGGCGGAGACCGCCGCGGCGGCAGAAAAGACCGGGGTCAGCATTGCGGTCCACGGCACCTATGTGGAGCTGAGCCTGGTGGAGGAGGAGCAGCGGAAAAAGCAGGTGGCGGATTTTATCAGCCAGATTCCCTATACCAGGGTGCTCTCCGCCCGGTGCCAGGGCAGCGAGACTACCAACATGGTCAAGCAGCCCGCCGGTACTCGTCGGGAGGACGCCCAGAAGGCGCTGCTGCGCTCTCTGGAGGAGATCATGCCCCACGCCGAGGCGGAAGGGATTACGGTGGCGGTGGAGCCGGTGTTCTACCATGCCATGAACACTCCCGAGGCGGCGAAAATGGTGCTCGACAGCATTGCCAGCCCCAACCTGAAGATCATCTTCGACGCCGCCAACCTGATCTCCTATGAAGACAGAAACCAGCAGGAGCGGATGTGGGACCGGGCTATGACCCTGTGGGGAGACAAGATCGTGTGCGTTCACATCAAGGGCGTGAACTTTGACGAAAAGGGCGATTATTACAGCACGCCTCTGGAAGAATCCTGCCTGGACTACCCCATGATTGCAAGCTATGTTAAGCAGCTAAGCCAGGACCTGACGGTCATGCGGGAGGAAGAAAAGCCGGAGCGGGCGGAAAACGACCTGAAGCTGCTGAAGAGTTGGTTCCTGTAAGAGCGGGTCTGCTATCATAAAAAAGAATCCCATCCTTCTGCCGAAAAGCAGGAGGATGGGAATTTTGTTATCAGACACGCTTGCGGTTATAGAGTCTGGCAAGGCCCCCTTCGCTGGTTTCCCGGAACCGGTGATCCAGATGGATGCCGGTTTCCCGCATGGCCCGGCACACCATGTCGTAGCTGATGTTTCGGGAGCCGGTGAGGAAATAGCTGAGGTTGCAGGCGTTCATGGCCCGGACGGCGGCTACGGCGTTTCGCTCGATACAGGGAATCTGCACCAGACCGCAGATGGGGTCGCAGGTCAGCCCCAGGTGATGCTCCATGGCAACCTCGGCGGCGTACTCCACCTGATCCAGGTTCTGCTTATATAGCTCTGCCAGGGCTGCGGCGGCCATGGAGCAGGCAGTGCCGATCTCCGCCTGACAGCCGCATTCCGCTCCGGATATGGAGGCGTTCTGCTTGGTCAGATTGCCGATGATGCCGGCGGTGGCAAGACCTCTGAGGATCTGCTCGTCCGTAAAGCCCCGGGTGACCTGGGCGTATTTCAGCACTGCGGGAAGAACGCCGCAGGCCCCGCAGGTGGGAGCGGTGACCACGGTACCATTGTCCGCGTTTTCCTCGGCCACAGCATAGGCGTAGGCCGCGATCATCTGGAATTCCTTCAGGGCAGGGATATTCTCGTCCGGAACCTGCTCATACAGATACTTGGCCTTTCGCTGGACATTTAAGCCTCCCGGGAGAACGCCGGTTTTGCTGAGGCCCGCGTCAATGGCTGCCTTCATGGCCTGCCAGACCTCCTGGAGGAAGTCCCAGATCTCCGGCCCTTCGTTCAGCTCCACATAGTCACTGAGAGTTGCGATATAGCGCCACTTGCAGAAATCCGCGATCTCCGCAAAGGAGTGCTCCACATAGACGTCCTCGCTTTCCGCTCCCTCCGGCTCGCCGGGAATTCGGATATCCCCGCCGCCGATGGATTCCACACGGAGATGGCCGATTTCCAAATCCTCCGCAAAGGCGGAAAAATCCATGGTGTTGGGGTGCATTCCCTCCCAGCTTTCCTTGGAGAAGACGATTTTGGTGCGTTCCGCACCCAGGATGTTCCGCAGCACCCGGTCGGTGCCGTGGCCCACGCCGGTCTTGCACAGGGAACCGTACAGGGTCACCTGGAAGGAGGTGGCCTGAGGATAGCGCCGCAAAAAGTCCAATGCGGCCCGTTCCGGCCCCATGGTGTGGGAGGAGGAGGGGCCCTTGCCAATCTTAAAGATCTCTCGGATGGATTTCACAGAAGTACCTCCATGGTGAATGATTTCTTTCTTACAGTATAGCAAATGATTTTGGAAAATACAACCATGCGCCCGGAAGAACCTGCTTTTTTCGTTGAAAACCCTTGACAGCAGTGCTATAATAGACAGGACTTATTATGAAAACCTGAGAGGATGAAATATATGGCAAAAGAGAAGAAGGTAGAGCAGATCACCGATATGGAGGTGGACTTTACCCAGTGGTTTACCGATGTGTGCAAAAAGGCACAGCTCATCGACTATTCTTCCATTAAGGGTATCTTTGTCTACCGGCCCTATGGCTACGCCATTTGGGAAAATATCCAGCATATTCTGGATGCAGAATTTAAGAAGGTGGGCGTTGAGAATGTGTATATGCCCATGCTGATCCCGGAATCCCTGCTGCAAAAGGAAAAGGATCATGTGGAGGGCTTTGCTCCGGAGTGCGCCTGGGTCACCATGGGCGGCAGCGACAAGCTGGAGGAGCGGTACTGCATCCGGCCCACCTCGGAGACTCTTTTCTGCGAGCATTTCGCCCAGGTCATTCAGTCCCACCGGGATCTGCCTATGAAGTACAACCAGTGGTGCAGCGTCCTTCGCTGGGAGAAGACCTCCCGTCCCTTCCTGCGTCACCGGGAATTTTTGTGGCAGGAGGGCCACACCATGCACGCCACTGCCGAGGAGGCCAAGGCCTTCACCGAGCAGATGCTGAACATCTATGCCGACTTCTGCGAGAATGTGCTGGCGATGCCGGTCACCCGGGGCCAGAAGACCGACAAGGAGAAGTTCAACGGCGCTGAGGCTACCTACACCATCGAGTGCATGATGCACGACCGGAAGGCGCTGCAGGCCGGCACGTCTCATTACTTTGGCGACGGCTTTGCCAAGGCCTTCGACATCACCTTTACGGATAAGAATAACCAGCGGGTCAACCCCCATCAGACCTCCTGGGGCGTGTCCACCCGGCTGATCGGCGGCATTATTATGACCCATGGCGACAACAATGGCTTGGTGCTGCCTCCCAAGATCGCACCGGTGCAGGTGGTCATTCTGCCTGTTGCCCAGCATAAGCCCGGCGTTCTGGAAGCGGCAAATGGCTTAAAGGACCGGCTGATGGAAGCCGGCTTCCGTACCAAGCTGGACGATTCCGACAACTCCATGGGCTGGAAGTGCGCCGAGTATGAGATGAAGGGCGTACCCCTGCGGGTAGAGTGCGGCCCCCGGGATCTGGAGAATGACCAGTGTGTACTGGTTCGCCGGACGGACCGGGAAAAGGTGATTGTGAAGCTGGAGGACCTGGAAGCCGCCGTTGCCGAGCAGCTGAAGGTGGTTCAGCAGCAGATGTTCGACAAGGCCAAGAAGAATCTGGACGAGCACATCTACACGGCCCACACCCTGGAGGAGGCCAAGGAGTTGCAGGAGAAGAACGGCGGCTACGTCAAGACCATGTGGTGCGGCGACGAAGCCTGTG
>CAYRDE010000049.1:0-13667 GCA_964422935.1 uncultured Oscillospiraceae bacterium
ATCGCCGGGGGTGGGGACCTCGGCCAGACCGGTGATCTCCACAGGCACAGAGGGACCTGCGGTCTTGACCGTACGGCCCTTGTCGTTGGTCATCACACGGACACGGCCTACGGCAGTACCGGCGATCACGATATCGCCCTGCTTCAGCGTACCGTTCTGGACCAGCAGGGTCGCCACAGGGCCACGGCTCTTATCCAGACGGGCCTCAATGACGGTGCCCTTGGCACGGCGGTTGGGGTTGGCCTTCAACTCCTGGACCTCGGCAGTCAGCAGTACCATTTCCAGCAGCTCGTCCAGGCCCATGCCGGTCTTGGCGGAGATGGGCACAATGATGGTATCGCCGCCCCATTCCTCGGGAATCAGGTCGTACTTGGTCAGCTGCTCCTTGATCTTATCCGGATTCGCGGTGGGCTTATCCATCTTATTGATTGCCACGATCAGGGGGACATTGGCGGCCTTGGCGTGGTTGATGGACTCAACGGTCTGGGGCATGATGCCGTCGTCGGCAGCCACCACCAGGATGGCGATATCCGTAGCTCTGGCGCCACGGGCACGCATGGAGGTAAAAGCAGCGTGACCAGGCGTATCCAGGAAGGTAATCATCTGACCGTTCACATCTACAGTATACGCACCAATGTGCTGGGTAATACCGCCCGCTTCGCCTGCGGTGACGGAGGTTTTCCGGATGGCGTCCAGGGTCGAGGTCTTGCCATGGTCAACGTGGCCCATGACCACCACAACAGGGGCCCGGGTCTGGAGCTCCTCCGCGGTATCCACATGGTCGTCAATGATCTTTTCCTCGATGGTGACGGTTACTTCCTTCTCCACCTTGCAGCCCATTTCCGTCGCTACAAACTCGGCGGTTTCATAGTCGATGGTCTGATTGATGGCAGCCATGACACCGTTCTTCATCAGGCACTTGATCACCTCGCCGGCAGTCTTCTTCATCCGGGAGGCCAGCTCGCCCACGGTGATTTCATCGGGGATTTTCACGGTAACAGGGGCTTTCCGTGCCACCTCCATCTGGAGACGGCGCATCTTCTCCTGCTCTTCATTCCGGGACTTGTTGCCCTTAAAGCCGCCCTTCTGCTGCTTCTGCTGCTGCTTGCCCTTGCCGCCGCCAATGCGCTGCTTGCCACCCTGGAAGTTCTGGACACGCTCGGAAACCAGGTTATCCACATCGGCAAACCGTCCCACATTGACCTGCACCGCGGAGGTATCCACCACCCGGCGCTCCCGCTTCCGCTCCGGCTCCTTGGGCTTTTCCGGCTTGGCAGGCTGGGCATTCTGAGCGCTCTGGCCCTGCTGCTGGGGACAGACATTCCCGGCGGGCTTATTATTGGGATTCTGAGGACGGTTCCCCTGCTGAGGCCCGTTATTCTTCTGAGGCTCGGTCTTTTGGGGTGTCTCCGCCTTGACCGGGGCCTTAGGCGCTGGGGCTCTGACGGCAAACACCTGCTCAATGGAAGAAATCTGATGCTTCTGGGTCATATAGTCAAACACCAGATTCAGCTCCGCATCCGTCAGCACCTGGGTATTGGACTTGGGCTTTTCATAGTACTTTCCAATGATCTCTGAAATTTCCTTCGGCGCCACCCCAAAATCGGCAGCGACCTCCTTGACACGATACTTGACAAAACTCATCTATACACGCACCTCCAAAAAATGAAATGCAGAATGCGCAGCGCAAACCGGATTTCCTCTTTTATTTGCACTCCCCATTTTACATTTGTACCCACCCTACACAGCAGGTACAGGTATCCAAACGACTATATGAGACTCTCTATTTCTTTCCCTTCTTCACATTCCGCTGGTGGGCTCTGGCTTCCGACTGGCGCTTCTTCGCCTTGTCCGCCTTGGCTGTCAGCACAGCCAGGGCTTCCTTATTTTCCTCCGGCTTCTCCAGACTCTGGACCAGGGCAAGGGCCAAACGCACATCCGTGATGGCGGCAATGGCAAGACTGGTTCTGCCAACGGCAGCGCCCATCTCCTCCTTTGTCCCCTCCAGTCGGACACATTGCTGCTGCGTACCCGCCGCGAAGGACTTGGCCCGCCGCCAGGTATGATCAGAGGCGTCTCCGGCAACCAGTATCACATAGGCCTTTCCCGCTCTTGCGGCAGCGCCCACAGGCTCCTCACCCAGCTCCGCCAGGCCGCCCTTCCGGGCAATGGACAGGTAGTTGAATCCTTTATTCATGCCCTGCCTCCATTTCCTTTTCCAGGCGAGCGTAAATTTCCTCGGGAATCGTCACATCCAGACTCCGATCCAGAGCCTTGGAGCGGAGGGCCTTTTTCAGGCACTCCGGATTGGGACAGATGTAAGCGCCCCGACCGGGTGCCTTCCCGCCGAAGTCCAGGGAGACGGTGCCGTCAGTGCCCCGAACCACCCGGATCAGCTCCCGTTTGTTCTTTCGTTCCCGGCAGCCCATGCACTGCCTCTGGGGGATTTTCTTCTGCATGGCAGCGTTCCTCCCTTCTTCAAACCAGGGACGTGTCCCTTATTCCTCCGTCTTCTCCGCAGGGGCTTCTTCCACCGGCTCTGCCTGAGAAGCGGGCTTGATGTCAATCTTATATCCGGTGAGCCGGGCCGCCAGTCGGGCATTCTGGCCCTCCTTGCCGATGGCAAGGGAAAGCTGATCGTCGGGCACCACTACACGGCAGGCCTTCTGTCCGGGCACCAGGGAAACGGAAATGACATCCGCCGGGCTGAGCGCCGCCCGTACATACTCGCAGGGGTCCTCGCTCCAGACCACAATATCAATCTTTTCCCCGTGAAGCTCTTCCACAACAGCGCCCACACGGCCGCCCCGGGGACCTACGCAGGCGCCCACAGGGTCCACACCCTCCATGGTGGCACGAACCGCCATCTTGGAACGGGAACCGGCCTCTCTGGCAATGTTGCGGACTTCCACCTGGCCCTCGGCGATTTCCGGTGTCTCCAGCTCAAACAGCCGACGCACCAGGTTGGGATGGGTCCGGGAAACATGGACCAGAGGCCCCCGACCGGGCTTACGGACTTCCAGCACATACACCCGAACCAGGTCCCCTTCCTTGTAGGACTCTCCCGGAATCTGTTCGGAGGCACGCAGGATGGCGTCGGAGGCATCGTTGCCCTGACCGATGCGGACAAAGATGTCACCGGAAGCAGGATCAATCCGCAGCACCGTACCGGTAAGCAGCTCCTGGGCCTTGCTGGAGTAGGACTCGTACATAACGCCCCGCTCCGCTTCCCGAATGCCCTGGATCACCACCTGCTTGGCGGTCTGGGCGGCAATCCGTCCAAACTTCTGAATATCCACAGGGATGTTCACCTGATCGCCCAGCTGCACCTTGGGGTCAATGTTCCGGGCAGCGTCAATCTGGATCTCCAGTGCGGTGTCCTCCAGCTCCTCGACAGCGGTTTTCACAATGTGCATGGACAGACCTTTCTCGCTCAGGTCCACCACCACATTGTCAGCGGGGACGTCCCGGCGATCTTCCCGGTCCTTCCGGTAGGCATTGGTCAGCGCCTGCTTTAGGCGATCTACCATATAATCAACAGGAATTCCCTTGATCTTTTCCAGCTCCCGCAGGGAAGCAAAGATCTCGGCGCCGATGTCAACCTGAGGGGCTTCGGCCTTCTTCTTGGCATTTTTTCTGGGTGCCATTTCTAACATTTCCTCCTATAAATCAGAATTCCACACGAAGCCGCACCAGGGCGACCTCGGACTTTTCAAATCGAATGGTTTCCTTTCCCGCCTCTACGGTGACGGCTCCGTCCTCGTAGCCTTTCAGAATACAGGGAATCTCCTTGAGGCCATTTCTGGGACGATACAGCTTTACCGTAATGGGGCTTCCCAGAAACCGCTCAAAATCAGCAGGCCGTTTCAGCGTCCGCTCCAGGCCCGCCGAGCAGACCTCAAAATGGTAAGCCCCCGGAATGGGGTCCTTTTCGTCCAGGATCGGGTCCACGGCCCGGGAGACGGCTTCGCAATCGTTGATATCCACGCCGCCTTCCTTGTCAAGATACAGGCGCAGAAAATACTCGCTTCCTTCTCTGACATATTCCACATCCCACAGCTCGCATCCATGGGCCTCCACGATGGGCTTTACGAACTGGGCTACCTGCTCGGTAACTTTCAAACGACCCCTTCTTTCCTTGAGATAATCAATCAAAAAGAGAGGCGCTTGCGCCTCTCTTTTCCTACATGCCTTCATTAACATGGATATTATACCACCCATTGTCCCGTTTGGCAAGAGGAATTTCTCAGAAATTCAAAGCTTTTTTCCTTTTTCTCCGGAAAATCCCCGGTGAAGCCCGGCTTTACCTCGCCGAAAGCCTTGAAATGCGCTTCCTTCCTTCCTCCGTGCTCCTGCTCAACGCCCCAAAGCCAGCGTTTCTCAAGAACTGCGGCAAAAATCGAGTCTTTGTACGCAGGAAGCAGACAGCTTTCTTCGCAGCGCGGAAGCAGCCAAAATTTACATCTCATTTTTCAGTTCTTTTGTTGATATTGTACACAGGCAATCTGTGCAAGGTTCCCATTTCCCCCTGTTTTTGCAGTTTCTCTAAACAAAACTCTCATATTTGTTTTTTAGATTCCCAGCGAATCCAGGTTTATTCAGGTTTTTCGCCAATAAAATGCAATTTTTCTACTTGCAAAATTGCAAGTAGAGTAGTATAATCAATTCATTCACACTTTGGAAATACATTCCAGAGAGAAGGAGGAAAATGATTATGAAGAAAATCCTGTCTGTTATCCTGGCTTTGACCCTGGTTCTGACTCTGACCGCCTGCGGCGGTTCCAGCGCAACCAAAATGACCATGGGCACCGGCGGCACCTCCGGCACCTATTACGCCTTCGGCGGCGTACTGGGCCAGTACATTAAAAACCACGCAGGCATCGATGTCCAGGTTGTTTCCACGGATGGTTCCAGAGCCAACATCGAGTCCATTGCCTCCGGCGATTACCAGCTCGGCACCGTCCAGTCTGACGTTATGGCCTATGCCTGGCAGGGCACCCGTTCCTTCGAAAGCACCGGTAAGATCGATTCCTTCCGGGTCGTGGGCGGCTTGTACGCAGAGTCCGTCCAGCTGATCACCATGGATGCTTCCATCAAGTCCGTTGCCGATCTGAAGGGCAAGGCCGTTTCCATCGGTGCTCCCGGCTCCGGCGTTTACTTCAACGCCATGGACGTTCTCGCCGCTGCCGGTCTTACCGAGTCCGACATCAAGGCCCAGTACCAGAGCTTCGCCGACTCCACCGACGCTCTGAAGGACGGCAAGATTGACGCTGCCTTCATTGTAGCCGGCGCTCCCACTGCCGCCATCACCGAGCTTTGCACCACCAACAACGCTTTCCTGGTTCCCATTGACGGCGATGTGGCTGATAAGCTCATGGCTGACTGCCCCTTCTATACCACCTACACCATTCCCGCCGGCACCTACAACGGTCAGGCCGAGGATGTCAACACCGTAACCGTGAAGGCCACCCTGATCGTCTCCGCCAGTGCCTCCGAGGATGATGTGTACGCCCTGACCAAGGCCATCTTCGACAACACCGACGCCATCGCCGCCGAAAACGGCAAGGGCGCCGAGCTGTCCGTTGAGAACGCCACCAGCGGTATGACCGCCCCCTTCCATGCCGGCGCCGCCAAGTACTTCGCTGAGAAGGGCGTCACCGTAGAGACGAACTAAGCATTCGCTTCCCCTATGGCTGCGGCGAATTTCGCCGCAGCCTTTTTCCTAAGGACTTATTCGTATTCAAAAACTTTCGCACAGGAGGTCGCCATGGCATTTTTAAAGAAAAAAACAGCACAGAAACCGGAGCAGCCTATGGATCTGGATTCCGTAATGAAAAAGTATGACCGGGAGAGTAATGTCCGCATCTGGGAGGGCAAACCCCGCCTGGTGGTGAACGCAATCCTTGCAAGCTTTTCTGTCTTCTGCCTGTATGTAACCCTGTTTACCAGCTGGCTGGAGGAGCTGCGGCTGACCTCCTTTGTGGCCTTCATTGTCTTCATCGGCTTTTTAGTCTTCCCTGCCAGGAAAGGCCATCAGAAGGTCAATTTTATTCCCTGGTATGATATTGTACTGATGGTTCTGGGAACAGGCTCCTTCCTGTACTTTACCTTCAACGCCATGGATATTATCCAGCAGGGCAGTCAGTTTGCGGCCTACCAGATCATCATCGGCATTGTCGCCATAGCCTGTCTGGCAGAGGTCTGCCGCCGGAGTGTGGGCCTTCCCATTCTGATCGTGGCAGCCTGCTTCCTTGTCTATGCCCTGATCTGGGGTCTTTCCAATCCTTCCCTGTGGGGAAAGCTCAACTACTCTGTCCGCTACCTGTTCTATTCCAAGGAAGGTATTTTCTCCACCCCCATCAACGTATGCTCCAAGTTCATTGTGGTGTTCATTATCTTCGGTGCTTTTTTGGAGCGTACCGGCATCGCGGATTTCTTTATTAACATCTCCAACGCCGTAGTCGGCGGTTTCTCCGGCGGCCCTGCCAAGGTGGCTGTGGTTGCCAGCGCCTTTGAGGGCATGGTCTCCGGCTCCTCTGTAGCGAACACCGTTGGTTCCGGCTCCGTCACCATTCCCCTGATGAAGCGAACCGGCTATAAGCCGGAGTTCGCTGCCGCCGCGGAAGCCTCCGCCTCCACCGGTGGACAGATCATGCCCCCCATCATGGGCGCTGCCGCTTTCCTGATGGCAGACTACGTTCAGCTGCCCTACAGCTCCATTGCGGTCAAGGCCATCCTGCCTGCGGTTCTGTACTTTGCCGGTATTTTCGTTTCCGTCCATCTGGAAGCCAAAAAGCTGGGCCTTCGGGGTCTGACCAAGGAGGAGCTTCCCAAGATCCGGCCTCTGCTGAAGCAGGTCTATCTGCTTTTCCCGCTGCTTCTTCTGATTTATCTGGTCGGTACCAGCCAAAAGTCCATCCAGTATGCCGCCGCCATTGCCATTCTGGCTGCCATCTTCGTATCCCTGTTCAATAAGGATACCCGCATCACCCCCGAGCGGCTTCTGCAAGCGCTGGCTGCCGGTGGTCAGGGCACCATCACCGTGGCAGCCGCCTGCGGCATTGCCGGTATCATCGCCGGCACCATCACCATGACTGGTCTTGCCAACATGCTGATCAACGGCATTGTTGCTCTGGCAGGCAACCATGTGATTGTGGCATTGTTCCTGACCATGATCTGCTGCATCGTCCTGGGAATGGGCGTTCCCACCACCGCAAACTACTGCATTATGGCTGCCACCTGTGCCCCCATTCTGATCCGGATGGGCGTCCCCGCGGTTGCCGCTCACTTCTTCGTATTCTACTTCGGCATTGTCGCCGACCTGACGCCTCCCGTGGCCCTGGCTGCCTATGCCGGCGCTGCCATTGCCCAAGCCAATCCCATGAAGACGGCTCTGACCTCCACAAAGCTTGCCATTGGCGCATTCATCGTGCCCTATGTGTTCGCCCTGAACCCCGCTATGCTGTTTGTGGACACCACCGCCATGGAAGTGGTGCTGATCTGCGTTACCTCCTTTGTAGGCATCTTCGCCATTTCCGCCTCTCTGGAGGGCTATCTGCTCCATCCCATGCCCTGGTATCAGCGCATCCTCAGCGCCCTTGGCGGTCTGATGCTGATTTATCCCGGCCTTGCCACGGACACCCTGGGACTGCTGCTGGTAGGCTCCATGGCGCTTCTGCAATACCTGGAGTTCCGCAAATCCGGCTCCGTCAACCACCCCGCCCCATAAGCAAAACAGTTCCCCGGATTCCGGAAAATGTGACCGGAATCCGGGGCTTTTCTGTCATATTCTCCGCAAAAAGAGGCACCCGGCAGGTGCCTCTTTTTTATGCCTCAGGAGGTTTTCACCAGGCTATCGGCTTCCTCGGAAAGGTTCTTCTGGGCCACCGACAGCATGAGCTTGATTCGGTTCAATTGGTTCACCTCAGAAGCGCCGGGGTCGTAGTCCACCGCCGAGATATTCGCCTGAGGAAAGGACTTACGCAGTGTCTTAATGACGCCCTTACCCACAACATGGTTGGGCAAACAGGCGAAGGGCTGGATGCAGATGATGTTGGGAACACCGCCGCTGAGCAGCTCCACCATCTCCCCCGTCAGGAACCATCCTTCACCGTACTGGTTACCCAGGGACAGGAAGGGCTTTGTCATCTCCGCCACATCCTCGATGGGCACCGGGGCTTCAAACCGCCGACTGCGTTCCAGCGCCTTGATAGCGGGCCGTCTCGCCGCCCGGATCAGCTTCACCGCCGCATTGGCGGTCAATTCCGCTGTCCCCTTGGCCCCCAGGAATTCGTGCTTATAGACCCCGTTGTACATGCAGTAGTTGAAGAAGTCCATCATATCCGGCACAATGGCTTCGGCTCCTTCCCGTTCCAGCAGCTCCACCAGGTGGTTATTTGCCAGAGGCATGTACTTGACCAGGATCTCTCCCACCACGCCGACCCGGGGCTTTCTCAGGCCCTCATCCATGGGCAGCGTATCAAAGGCGTCCACGATTCCGGCACAGACCTGACTGTATTTATAAGGCGTTTGGGGATTCGTCAGAGAGTCTACACAAATCTTCTTCCACTTTTCGTGAAGGGCATCGGCAGAACCGGGCACCGCTTCATAGGGGCGCACCCGATACAGGCACCGCAGGAACAGGTCCCCATAGACCACCGCCCGGAGGGCATCCCGCACCAGCCCCACGGTCAGATGGAAGCCTTCGTTCTTCTCCATACCGTTGGCGTTCAGGGAAATCACAGGAATATGGCCCAGCCCCGCCTTGTCCAGCGCCCGGCGGATAAAGCCCACATAGTTACTGGCCCGGCAGCAGCCGCCGGTCTGGCTCATAAAGATCGCCAGACGATTTGTGTCATATTTCCCGGACAGAACCGCTTCCATAAGCTGCCCTACCACCGTGATGGAGGGATAGCAGGCGTCGTTATTCACATATTTCAGTCCCGTGTCGATGGCTGTCCGGTCATCGTTCTCCAGAACCACCACATGATAGCCGTGCTTGCGGAACACCGGCTCCAGAATGTCAAAATGCATGGGGCTCATCTGAGGAGCCAGAATGGTATAGCCGTCCTTCCGCATTTCCTCGGTAAATTCCGCCCGGCGATAGGCCATCTCCTGGCCCTGGGACAGGATTCCCTTCCGCTCCCGCATTTTCATGGCGGCAAGCAGACTGCGGATACGAATGCGGACAGCCCCCAGGTTGTTCACCTCGTCGATTTTCAGCAGGGTATAGAGCTTGTTGCTCCCCTCCAGAATCTCACTGACCTGATCCGTGGTGACAGCGTCCAGACCGCAGCCAAAGGAGTTGAGCTGAATCAGCTCCAGGTCGTTGCGCTGGGAAATAAACTCCGCAGCGGCGTACAGCCGGGAATGGTATACCCATTGATCCAGCACCCGAAGCTTCTGATCCTTTTGGGGAGACGTGGGCAGGCTATCCTCCGTAAACACCGTCAGGCCATAGGCAGCGATCAATTCGGCTATGCCATGGTTGACCTCCGGGTCCAGATGATAGGGCCGCCCTGCCAGGACGATGCCCTTCCCTCCCCTGGCTTCCATTTCCGCCAATGTCTTTTCTCCCTGGTGCCGGATATCCTCCTTGGCGTTCCTCTGCTCCGCCCAGGCCTTGCGGACGGCAGCCCGGACCTCCTGTTCGGGGATGCTCCAGGTTTCCTTGCACAGCCGCACCAGCCGGTCGGCAGCGGTTTTCTCGCTGGTAAAGGCGATAAAGGGACGTATGTACCGGACGGAACCATCCACCACCGCTTCCACATTGTTTTTCAGGTTTTCCGCATAGGACACCACCATGGGGCAGTTGTAGTGGTTCTGGGCATTGGGATTCTCCTGGTGTTCATAAAACACGCAGGGATGGAAAATGGTTTTGATGCCCTTGTTCACCAGCCACTGGACATGACCGTGAGCCAGCTTTGCGGGATAGCATTCCGATTCCGAGGGGATGCTGTCCATGCCCAGCTCGTAGATCTTCCGGGTGGAGAAGGGGGACAGCATCACCCGGAATCCCAGCTCCCGGAAAAAGGTCGCCCAGAAGGGATAGTTTTCGTACATGTTCAGCACCCTTGGGATGCCAATGGTGCCCCTGGGGGCATCCTTTTCCGGCAGCGGCGGATAGTGGAACATCCGCTTTTGCTTATAGGCAAACAGGTTGGACGCGGATTTGTGCTCTCCCGTATCCCCCAGTCCCTTTTCACACCGGTTGCCGGTGATATGGCTTCTGCCCCCGGGGAAGGTGCTGACGGTGAGCATACAGTTGTTGGCGCAGCCCCCGCACCGCCGGGTAGCAGAGGTATAGGTCAGAGAAACGATGTCCTCCATGGGAAGCATGGTACTCTTCTGTCCCGTGTAATTGGAGCGGGCCACCAGCGCGGCGCCGAAAGCGCCCATCAGTCCGGAAATATCCGGGCAGGTAGCCTCCACGCCGGCAATCTTTTCAAAGGCACGGAGGACCGCCTTGTTGTAGAAGGTGCCGCCCTGGACCACGATGTGCCGCCCCAGGTCATTGGCGCAGGACAGCTTAATGACCTTGAACAGGGCGTTTTTGATCACGGAATAGGCAAGTCCCGCGGAAATATCGGGGACCTCCGCCCCCTCCTTCTGGGCCTGCTTTACATTGGAGTTCATAAACACCGTGCAGCGGGTGCCCAGGTTCACAGGATGCTTTGCGAACCTGGCAAGCTCCGCAAAGTCCTGGGCGCTGTAGCCCAGAGAGGTGGCAAAGTTTTCAATGAAGGAACCGCAGCCGGAGGAACAGGCCTCGTTAAGCATGATGGAGTCCACGGTGCCGTTTTTCAGCTTGATACACTTCATATCCTGCCCGCCGATATCCAGCACGCAGTCCACGTCCTTGTCAAAGAAGGCAGCGGCAGTGCAATGGGCAATGGTCTCCACCTCACCGTCGTCCAGGCAGAAGGCGGATTTCAGCAGCGCCTCGCCGTAGCCGGTGGAGCAGGAACGGACAATCTTTGCCTCCGGGGGAAGCAGTTCTTTCAGCTCCCCAATGGCCCGTTTGGCTGTCTCAATGGGATTACCCTGGTTATTTGCATAGAAGGAGTAAATCAGTTGTCCCTCCTGCCCAATCAGGGCCAGCTTGGTGGTGGTAGACCCGGCGTCAATGCCCAGGTAGCAGTTGCCATGATAGCCCTGCAGCGGCTCCTTGGTCACAACCGCCTTGGCATGGCGGGCACAGAACCTGGCATAGGCTTCCTCGTCTTCAAACAGGGCCTCCAGTCGGGGCATCTCAAAGGACACCGCCACCCCCTTTTTCAGTCCTTCGATCAGTTTCCCGATCTCCACCACCGGCGCTTCCTTGGATTCCATGGCAGCGCCCATGGCGGCAAACAGGTGGGAGTTTTCCGGGTCAACGGTGGTTTCCGGCGTCAGACGCAGGGTACGGATAAAGGCCTTTTTCAGCTCCGGCAGGAAGTGGAGCGGCCCACCTAAAAATGCCACACAGCCCCGGATGGGCTTACCGCAGGCGAGGCCGGAAATGGTCTGGTTCACCACCGCCTGGAAAATGGAGGCCGCCAGGTCGGAGACCGCCGCCCCCTCATTGATCAGGGGCTGGATGTCCGTCTTGGCAAACACGCCGCACCGGGCGGCAATGGGATAAATCTCCTGATAGTCCGCGGCAGCGGCATTGAGGCCGGCGGCATCGGTTTGCAGTAACGCCGCCATCTGGTCGATGAACGCCCCGGTTCCGCCGGCGCAGACACCGTTCATTCTCTGCTCCAGGCCGCCCTTGAAATAGATGATTTTGGCATCCTCACCGCCCAGCTCAATGGCGACATCCGTCTGGGGGTAATTTGTCTGCAAGGCTGTGGCTACCGCTACAACCTCCTGCACAAAGGGAATCTCCAATGCCTTTCCCAGGTTGATGGCACCGGAGCCGGTGATTCCTGCCCGGAGGACCGCGTCTCCTACCACCGGCGCCGCTTCCTCCAGCAGTGCCGCCAGTGCCCCCTGGGTATCCGCCCGGTGACGGCGGTAGGCGCCGAATACCAGCTCACCGCCCTCATCCAGCACCGCCAGTTTTACCGTGGTAGAGCCAATGTCTATTCCCGCGTAATATTGCTTCATGGTATCCTCTCTCTTTTCTTAGGTCTGCAACTCATTGGGGATTTTTGATCCGCTTCTCGAAGGATTCCATCATATCCCGCAAATGCTCATTCAAGGGCTGATCCGACTTAAAGGAGCGGAAGAAATACCGCTTTCCGGTACGTTTCGCCTGCTGGGCACGGATGTGCAGCTTGATATTCTCGTATTTCAGGATTCGTTCATTGCTCTCGGCAAACTGCTTCAGCTTATTCACCAGCTGCAAAGAGTTACTGATATCAATAATAAACACACCATAAAACAGCCCGATCACAAAGGAGAATGCCAGATTCTGAGATAGCCAGTGCAGGGCGTTTAAAATATGGGGATGGACCAGGAAATAATACATGGCACCCAGAATCGCCCAAAACAGGGAAAACAGCGGGCAAATCAGACCCTGTACGTTTCCCCAAAGGTTCCGGTAATCCCACAGCCGGATGTGATAATATTTCAGCAGGAACAGTCCGCCGATGTACTCCACCACTGTCATCCAGGCCGCCATAACGATGAACAGAACGGTCTTTGTCCAGAAGGGACTGCTTGCCACGATCAACGGCTCCAGGGAGGCAATCAGGAAAAGGAAGCAAAGTCCGAAGCCATAAATCGGCAGATAGGGTCCCGTGCAGAAGCCGGGGTTGACCCATTTATGCTCCGGATTGTCAGAGGAAAAGAATTTCCGGAAGACCACTTCCAGGCACCAGCCCCCCAGAGCGCCTATAAAAAACAGAAACGCCAGTGTTAAAAATGTACTCATAGGAATCTCTCCCGTCTTTTTTATGTTCTCTTTCGCCTATGATTTTCTTAATATTTTAAGGTTTATTTAAGAAAGAAATGTTAACAAAATTGAAAAGAAATTATGAACAATTCCATTTGCTTTTCAAACGGATATCAAAACCGTGCCGGAGAAGTCTCCGGCACGGCATTGCAGAAAATGATCCAATTTTATTCCCCGTAGCCCATGGGGTTCTTGGACTGCCAGTTCCAGGCGTCCCGGCACATATCCTCCAGATTCTTTTCCGCTCTCCAGCCCAGCTTCTCAGCGCTCTTGCTGGGGTCAGCGTAGCAGGTAGCCAGGTCGCCGGGGCGACGGTCAACGATCTGGTAGGGCACCGCCACACCATTGGCCTTCTCAAAAGCCTTCACCATGTCCAGCACACTGTAGCCGGTGCCGGTGCCCAGGTTGAAGACCTCACAGCCCAGGTTCTCCACCGCGTAACGAATGGCAGCCACATGGCCTCTTGCCAGGTCTACCACATGGATATAATCCCGGACGCCGGTGCCGTCAGGGGTATCATAGTCATTGCCGAAGACGCTGAGCTTCTCCCGGCGGCCGATGGCCACCTGGGTGATGTAGGGCATCAGGTTGTTGGGAATGCCCCGGGGGTCCTCGCCGATCTGGCCGCTCTCGTGGGCGCCGATGGGGTTAAAGTAGCGCAGCAGCACCACGCTCCACTGCTTGTCCGCCAAGGCTATGCCGGAGAGAATCTGCTCGGTCATGTATTTCGTCCAGCCGTAGGGGTTGGTGCAGTTGCCGGTGCGGCTCGTTTCCCGCAGAGGCATCT
>CAYRDE010000050.1:0-13463 GCA_964422935.1 uncultured Oscillospiraceae bacterium
CTTAGGGAAGCTCTGATTAAATCGGCAAGAGCTGATAGCGAGAGATTTTGGCACAGCCGAAAGTTCTGAAACCGGGGGAATACTGGATGTATTTCCCGGTTTTAGAGCTGCGCGGATGGGGCAAAAGATCCGCTACTCAGCCGCAGACGATTTATTCAGAGTTTCCTTAGAACCGAAACGTATCCCTCAGCCCCAGCCACTTCTGGTCTCTTTCGTTGAGGTTCAAAGGAGTGCCGTCTGCCATGGCATAGCCCTCGGCAGAAGCGGTGCCATTGTAAGTACCGGTCAGCTCCGGCCAGTCGATGCCGATGGCAGGATCATTCCACGCCAAACCGCCCTCATCGCCGGGATGGTAGAAGTCCGTGACCTTGTAGCAAAACTCGGCAACGTCGGAAAGCACCAGGAAACCGTGGGCGAAGCCCTCAGAGATATAAAACTGCTTCTTGTTTTCCTCCGTCAGCTCTACGCCGTACCACTTACCGTAGGTCTCGCTGCCGGAACGCAGGTCCACCGCCACATCGAAGACCCGGCCCTTTATGACCCGAACCAGCTTTCCCTGGGGATACTGCTTCTGAAAATGCATCCCCCGGAGTACACCCTTGGTGGACATGCTCTGGTTATCCTGGACGAATACCATGTCCAGTCCGGCCTCGTGCAGATCGTTCTGGTTGTAGGTTTCCATGAAATAGCCCCTGCTGTCTCCGTGGACAGCAGGTTCAATGAGATACAAACCCGCCATGGGGCATTGGGTGACTTTGATCTGTCCCATTTTTATCCCTCGATTTCCTTCAAATGTCGGCGCAGTGCACTGCGCCAGGTTGGCAGGGGTACATCCCCCTTCAACCCCTATGGCGTCTTCTTATCGATTGCCGTACATCTTCTCGTAGTAATTCTGATACTCACCGGAGATAATGGTCTCCCACCACTCCCGGTTGTTCAGGTACCAGGTGATGGTCTTCTGAATGCCATCCGCAAATTTGGTCTCCGGCAGCCAGCCCAGCTCATTGTGGATCTTGGTGGGGTCGATGGCATAGCGCATATCGTGGCCCTTCCGGTCGGTGACATAGGTAATCAGGCTTTCGGGTTTCCCCAGTGCCTTGCAGATGATCTTCACAATGTCGATATTTCTCATCTCGTTGTGACCGCCGATGTTATAAACCTGGCCTACCCGGCCCTTATGGAGAATCAGGTCAATGGCCTTGCAGTGATCCTCCACATACAGCCAGTCCCGGACGTTCAGGCCTTCGCCATATACCGGCAGGGGCTTGTCGTTCAGGGCGTTGGCAATCATCAGCGGAATCAGCTTCTCCGGGAAATGGTAAGGGCCATAGTTATTGGAGCAGCGGGAGATGGTCACAGGCAGGCCATAGGTACGGTGATAGGCCAGCACCAACAGGTCGGCAGCAGCCTTGGAGGCGGAATAGGGGGAAGAGGTGTGGATGGGGGTCTCCTCGGTGAAGAACAGGTCGGGGCGATCCAGGGGCAGGTCGCCGTAGACCTCATCGGTGGAAACCTGATGGTAGCGCTGTATGCCGTACTTCCGGCAGGCATCCATCAGCACCTGGGTGCCTAAGATGTTGGTTTGCAGGAATACCTCTGGATTTTCGATGGAGCGGTCCACATGGCTCTCAGCGGCGAAGTTCACCACCATATCCGGGTGTTCTTCTTCAAAAAGCCTGGATACCCCCTCTCGGTCACAGATATCCAGCTTCACGAAGCGGAAATTGGGATGGTCCATGACAGGGGCCAGGGTAGAAAGGTTGCCGGCATAGGTCAGCTTGTCCAGACATACGATCCGGTAGTCCGGATACTTGCCAAGCATATGGAAAATAAAGTTGCTGCCAATAAATCCGGCGCCGCCGGTAACGATGATTGTCATAGCGTCTCTCCTCTTATTGCAGATGTTTTACCCGATCCTCAGCCACCCGGATCAGGTGTTGACCGTAGGGAGATTTTCCATACATTTGGGCGGATTCCAGCAATTCCTCCGTGGTAATCCATCCAAAGCGGTAGGCGATTTCCTCCAGAGCCGAGATTTTGATGCTCTGGCGTTTTTCCACCATATGGATAAATTCCGCAGCTTCCAGCAGGCTTTCCATGGTGCCGGTATCCAGCCAGGCAAAGCCCCGGCCCATGAGCTGCACATCCAGCTTGTCCTGGTGTAAATACATCTCAATCAGCGTGGTGATTTCCAACTCCCCCCGAGCGGAGGGCTTTACCTGCGCCGCCAGGGCGGAAACACCTTTGGGGAAGAAGTACAGGCCGGTAATGGCATAGTTACTCTTGGGCTGCCGAGGCTTTTCTTCCACCGACAAAACCCTGCCCTTTGCGTCAAACTCCACCACGCCAAACCGTTCCGGGTCCGGAACATGGTAGCCGAACACAGTGGCCCGCCCCGCTTCCGCATTGCTTACGGCCTGCTTCAGCAGGGGGGAGAAGCCATTGCCGTAGAAGATATTGTCCCCCAGCACCATAGCGCAGGGTTCTTCACCGATGAATTCCCTGCCAATCAGGAAGGCCTGGGCCAGTCCATCCGGAGAGGGCTGTATGGCGTAGCTCAGGTGAATGCCAAAGTGGCTGCCGTCGCCCAGCAGGTTTTTAAAATTCGGCGTATCCGTAGGGGTGGAAATAATCAAAATGTCCCGAATTCCCGCCAGCATCAGCGTGGAAAGGGGATAATAGATCATGGGTTTGTCATAAACCGGGAGCAGCTGCTTCGAGGTGACCTTCGTTAACGGATAAAGCCGGGTGCCTGATCCACCCGCCAGAATGATACCTTTCATAACGCTTCTCCTTTGTAAAACACAACGCTGCATGTTCCCGGAGGTCCCTGGACAATCCCGAAATACAGCGTAATTTGATACTTAACATGATACATCATCCTTCGCCTTTTGTCAATTTTTAAGAAGAGAATCGCCGGGCAGCATCTGCAATATCCTTGACAATGAAATGAAGCAAAGGACAATGCCAAATGTGGCGGAATGAAAAAAACATTCCCATTCCTGACCAGCTCCTGCCATGTAAATCCGCATAAATTTTCCTTTCCCGCAAACAATAGCACTGGAAATGCAAGCACAAGGAGAGGAATGAAAATGAAAGCAACAGGAATCGTTCGCCGGGTGGATGACCTTGACAAAATTGTGGAGCTGCAGGATACCCTGGAAAAATCCGGGTTTGCCTGTGTATTTCCTGTATGCGCTACATCCACCTGTGTCCCCAGAATGCCCGGCATCTGAATAAGCTGGTGCTGACCAGTGCGGAGCAGAAGCTGGAAAAGGTCTGTTCCAGTCGGAAGGAAAACGAACTGTTCTGAATCTGCTAAATTTGCCGGATGCTCCTTTGGGCATCCGGCAAATTTTGAAAGGTCAGACATCTGCTTGCATTTTCTGCCAATGGATGGTATACTACAGGAAATACTTTGGCAAAAGGAACGATTTTTATGGAACAGCAGAAGCAGTCCCGGGAACCCCTGGGCGTTCAAGTGGAAAAAGATCTGATGGATTATATTCTCCGGGAGGAAATAGGGGCCAAGCTCCCCAACGAGTTTGAGCTGGGGCAGATGTTTGAGGTAGGCCGCAGCACCATCCGGGAGGCCGTCAAAAGTCTGGCAACCAAAGGCGTTCTGGAGGTTCGCCGGGGCGACGGCACCTACATTCAAAGCCACGTCCCCATGACGGAGGACCCTCTGGGCCTGTCCAAGCTGGACGACAAGTATAAGCTGGCCCTGGAATTGCTGGAGGTTCGGCTGCTGCTGGAGCCGGAAATTGCCGCCAACGCTGCCATTCGCGCCACGGAAGAGGATAAGCTTCAGGTAAAGGAGCTTTGCGACGCCACGGAGGAAAAGTACCGCCATGGAGAAGATCACATCCCCATGGATATCGCCTTTCACACCTGCATTGGTCGGTGCAGCAAAAACCGGGTGGTGGAAATGCTGCTGCCTGTAATCAACACCGCCATTATGACCTTCGCCAACCTGACCCACCGCCAGCTGATGCAGGAGACCATTGACACCCACCGGGCGGTCACCAATGCCATTTTGGCAGGGGATTCCCTGGGGGCCAAATGTGCCATGATGATGCATCTGACCTGCAACCGGCAGGCTATTCTCCGCCTGCAGGAGGCCAATCAAGCGCAGACATCTGATGATTAATCGCAGTTTCCTTTTTTTCTTTAAGCAAGCTGCACAAAAACCAGGGGCTTCCGATGGGAAATGCCCCTGGTTTTCTTGTTAAAAACAGAGAAGTCGTTGAAAACGTCAGATTATTCTTGCTTTTTTAGGGAGTACATGCTACTATATCAGTGCAAACATAAGACGTCTGAGGTATTTAAGAAAATTTACAGCCGGCAGTGAATAATCCCATACTTACATCAGATGTGTTATGAGAATCGGAACTAAAAAAAGAAGAAATAAGGAGTGTATTATCATGTTAGCAGCCACCATGCTTGATCCTACCCGGCTGGTAGTGGCAGCCCTCATCGGTCTGGGAATTCTGCTTCTGCTGATTATCAAGTTCAAAGTCCACGCCATTATCTCCATTCTGGTTGGCGCCATCAGCATCGGCCTGATCGCCGGTATGCCTGCCGCCGACATCATCACCGCCGTCAATGACGGCATCGGTAACACCTTAAAGGGCATCGCCCTGCTGGTGGGTCTTGGCTCCATGTTCGGCGCCATTCTGGAAGCCTCCGGCGGCGCACAGACCCTGGCTGTAACCATGGTCAAAAAGTTCGGCGACGAGAAAGCCGCCTGGGCCCTGGGCATCACCGGTCTGATTGTCGCCATGCCCGTGTTCTTTGACGCGGGCCTGATCATCCTCATTCCTCTGGCCTTCTCCCTGGCAAAGCGCACCGGTCGCTCCACTCTGTACTACGCCATCCCCCTGCTTGCCGGTCTGGCTGTAGGCCACGCCTTCATTCCGCCCACGCCCGGCCCCATCCTGGTTGCCAATATGCTGGGTGTTGACCTGGGCTGGGTCATCCTGGTGGGTATCCTCTGCGGCTCCGTTGCCATGGTAGTGGCAGGCCCCATCTGGGGCAAATACTGCGGAAAAAAGTTTATGATCCCCGTGCCTGAGCATGTTGCCAATCAGGAGGACATGGACGAATATAAGCTCCCTCCCTTCGGCCTGATCGTGGGCATCATCCTCATTCCTCTGGTATTCATCATCTTCAAGTCTGTCTGCGGCGTGATCTTCCCTGCTGAGCACGTTCTCAACACTGTCTTTATGTTCCTGGGTGAGCCCTTCGTAGCTCTGCTCATTGCCACCATTGTTGCCATGTACTTCCTGGGCACCCGTCACGGCTACACTCTGGAGCAGCTGGAAAAGGTCATGACCAAGTCCCTGGAACCCACCGGTCTGATTCTGCTGGTCACTGCCTGCGGCGGCGTGCTGCGGTATGTGCTTCAGTATTCCGGCCTGGGCGACATCATCGGGTCTGCCGTTTCCGGAATGAACATGCCTCTGGTGGTACTGGCCTTCCTGGTGGCTGTGCTGGTGCGTATCAGCGTAGGCTCCTCCACGGTGGCTATGACCATGGCTGCTGGTATTATCTCCGCCATCCCCGGTATTTCCGAGCTGTCTCCCCTGTATCTGGCCTGTGTCACCGCTGCTGTGGCTGGTGGCTCCACCGTCTGCTCTCACTTCAATGACTCCGGCTTCTGGCTGGTAAAGTCTCTGGTGGGGATCGACGAAAAGACCACCTTAAAAACCTGGACCATTATGGAAACTTTGGTTGGCAGCGTTGGCTTCCTGATCGCCCTGGTCATTTCCTTCTTTGCCTGATTATCTGAAAAGGAGTACTTACTATGTGTCAACTCATCAGTCAGAAAATGCGCACCCTGGCTCCGGAGCTGGACCCTCTGCGGATCGGCACCGGCTGGAAGCCGGAGGACTTAAGCAAGCCCCAGATCCTCATTGAAAGCACCGCCGGTGACTCCCATCCCGGCAGCGGTCACCTGAACCTGCTGGTGCAGGAAGTCCGCAAGGGTGTTCAGGAGGCTGGCGGCTACGGCGCCCGGTACTACTGCACCGATATCTGCGACGGCGAAAGCCAGGGCACCGATGGCATTAACTTTAGCCTTGCCAGCCGGGAAATGATTGCCAACATGATTGAGATTCACGCCATGGCTACCCCCTTTGACGCTGGCGTCTATCTTGCCAGCTGCGATAAGGGTATGCCCGCCAACCTGATGGGTCTTATGCGGGTGGACATTCCCTCGGTGGTGGTGCCCGGCGGCACCATGAACGCCGGCCCTGACATGCTCACCCTGGAGCAGCTGGGCATGTACAGCGCCAAGTTTGAGCGTGGAGAAATCGACGAATCCAAGCTCAACTGGGCCAAACAAAACGCCTGCCCCAGCTGCGGCGCTTGCTCCTTCATCGGCACCGCCTCCACCATGCAGGTCATGGCGGAAGCCCTGGGTCTGGCCCTGCCCGGCAGCGCCCTTATGCCTGCCACCAGTCCCGACCTGCTTTCCTACGCCCGTCAGGCAGGCAAGCGCGCCGTGGAAATGGCGGGAGACGACGCCATGAAGCCCAGCAGTATCGTCACCATGAAGTCCTTTGAAAATGCCATTCTGGTTCACGCCGCCATTTCCGGCTCCACCAACTGCCTGCTCCACCTGCCCGCCATTGCCCATGAACTGGGTCTGGAAATCACCGGCGACACCTTTGACCGGCTCCATCGGGGTGCCCGGTACCTGCTGGACGTCCGTCCCGCCGGAAAGTGGCCCGCGGAGTGCTTCTACTACGCAGGCGGCGTTCCCGCCATTATGGAGGAAATCAAAGAGCATCTTCATCTGGACGTGATGACCGTCACCGGCAAGACCCTAGGCGAGAACCTTCAGGAGCTGAAGGAAAACGGCTACTATGCGCGGTGCGAAAAGTGGCTGAAGGCCTTTGGTGACCGCTACGGTATTACCATCACCCGTCAGGATGTGATTCGTCCCTATGACAAGGCCATCGGCACCGACGGTTCCATTGCCGTTCTCAAAGGCAACCTGGCTCCCGAGGGCGCTGTAATCAAGCACACCGCCTGCCCCAAGGAAATGTATCAGGCCGTTCTCCGCGCCCGTCCCTTTGACAGTGAGGAGGAGTGTCTCTCCGCCGTGCTGCGCCATGAGGTGGAAAAGGGCGACGCCGTGTTCATCCGTTACGAAGGTCCCAAGGGCAGCGGTATGCCGGAGATGTTCTACACCTCCGAGGCCATTTCCTCCGATAAGGAGCTGGGCCGCTCCATTGCGCTGATCACCGACGGTCGGTTCTCCGGCGCTTCCACTGGCCCTGTTATCGGTCATTGCAGCCCGGAAGCAGCTGACGGCGGCCCCATTGCATTGGTTGAAAAGGACGACCTGATTGAAATTGACGTCTTTGGTCGGAAGCTGAACATTGTAGGCGTCAAGGGGGAGCGGAAGACACCTGAGGAGATCGACGCCATCCTGGCGGAGCGTCGGAAAAGCTGGCAGCCAAAGCCCAAGAAGTATCAGAAGGGCACCCTGCGGCTCTTCGGTGAGCTGGCCGCCAGCCCCATGAAGGGCGCTTACCTGGATTACAGCAAGTAATTCTGTTAATAACAAACGGAGAGTCCCGTCTGGGGCTCTCCGTACGCTCTTTTCTCTCTTTATTATAAGGTGCTGGCAGAGCAGCTCGTTTCATAAGGGAGAAAATCGCATAAATTTTCCTTTCCTGCAAACAATAGCACTGGAAACGCAAGCACAAGGAGAGGAAAGAAAATGAAAGCAACAGGAATCGTTCGCCGGGTGGATGATCTTGGCAGAATTGTTATCCCCAAAGAAATCCGCCGCACCTTGAGAATCCGGGAGGGCGACCCCCTGGAAATCTATACAGAAAAAGACGGCGGAGTGATCTTCCGCAAATACTCCCCCATGGGAGGCTTGCAGGAATTCGCTTCCCAGATGTGTGAATCTATGGGCTCCGCCACCGGTCACATCGCCGCCATCGCAGACCGGGACAGCATCATTGCCCTCCACGGCATCCCAAAACGGGAGCTGATGGACAAGCCCAATTCCCCGGAGCTGGAAAAGCTCATGGAGCAGCGGAAAAACTACCTCTTTAAAAACGGAGATACCCCTATTTTTGCCGCAGACGGCGAGGAAAAATATCAGCTCGGCGCTGCTGCCCCCATTTTGTCCCAGGGGGATCTGATGGGCTGCGTTATGCTCCTGCTCAGCGAGGGGGAACAGCCCCTCCAGGAGGCGGACCAGCGCCTTACCAAAACCGCTGCCGGATTTTTGGGTCGGCAGATGGAAAGCTGATGGAGCGCCAACGCGCTCCATTTTCTTTGCTTGCAACCTATTCCTTTTTGTGGTATCCTTAACGGGAAAAGGAGTGCGATACTTATGAAAATTGCAGTCATTACCGGAGCGTCCTCCGGCATGGGCCGGGAATTTGTGTACGCCCTGGATCAGGAACAGACCTTTGATGAGATTTGGGTCATCGCCCGTCGGGAGCAGCGCCTGCTTGCCCTGCAGGAAAAGTGCCGGGCAAAGATTCGGCCTTTGGTCCTGGACTTGCAGGAACCGGACAGCCTTACAAAATACGGCGCCCTTCTGAAACAGGAGCAGCCGGAAATCGCCGTGCTGGTCAACGCCGCCGGCTTCGGCTACTTCGGCGTCTTCTCCGAACTCGATATGGAGCGGCAGCTGCAGTCCATTGACGTGAATGCCCGGGCCCTCACCGGTATGTGCTACCTGAGCATCCCCTATATGAAGCCCGGCAGTAAGATTTACAACATGGGCTCCCTATCCTCCTGGCAGCCGGTGCCCTATATCAACGTCTACGGCGCAAGCAAAGCCTACGTCCTCAATTTCTCCCGGGCTTTGGGGGTGGAGCTGAGGGATAAAGGCATCCGCGTTATCGCGGTGTGTCCCGGCTGGATCAGCACGGAATTTATTGACCTTGCCAAGCAGGACAATACCGTCAACTACTTTAGCCGCTATTATACCCCCGAACAGGTCATCGCAAAGGCCATCCGGGATATGAAGAAGGGTAAGACCGTTTCCACTCTGGGCCTGCCGGAGAAGCTCCAGACGGTGCTGGTAAAGTTCCTGCCCGTCAACCTGGTGATGAAGGTCTGGTGTAAGCAGCAGGGCAAGTAAGACTGACCTTAAAAAATTCCGGTTATCCCGACCCTGTCAGGATAACCGGAATCTGTTTTCGGGATGGTTTTCTCACCGGTGGGTGCCCAGGAAGAACAGGGCCACCGTACCCGGGCCGGAATGGGAGCCAATTACGGAGCCAACATAGCTGATAACCACATTCTTTACCCCATAGCGCTCTTTCATAAGCTTTGCCAGATACTCCGCGTCGGCAATGCAGTCCCCATGGGAGATAAACATGGTGGAATTGTCATAACCCTCCCCCAGCTCCGCCGCCTTCTTTGCCAGGGCCTCCAGGGAGGCCTTTCTGCCCCGGGCCTTTGCCATGTTAATCAGGTGCCCTTCGTCGTCCATGTGGAGCACCGGCTTGATTTGCAGCATGGTGCCCACCACAGCCGTGGCGGCGCTGATCCGTCCACCCCGTTTCAGGTACATCAGATCGTCCACCGTAAACCAGTGGCACAGATGGAGCTTGTTTTCCTCCAGCCAGGTATGGACTTCCTCCAGGGATTGTCCCTGGTCCCGCTTCTGGCAGGCATACCAGGTCAGCAGGCCCTGACCCATGGAAGCGGACAGGGAATCCACCACATAAATGGTCCTCTCGGGATACGCTTCCTTCAGCTCCTCCGCCGCGATGACCGCGGATTGGTAGGTAGTGGAAAGGCCGGAGGAAAAGGCAATCACCAGCACGTCCTCACCACGCTGGAGACTGGGCTTCATTACGTTTGCCCATGTTTCCGGATTGACGGCAGCGGTGTGGGCAGGCTCTCCGGCCCGAAGTCCGTCATAGATGGTTTTCAGACTGTCGTCGTTTTTATCGTCAAATACCTCCCCCCGGAATTCTACGCTCAGCGGTACCACAACCAGGTTCAGCTTGGCGTACAGCTCCGTGGGGAAGTCACAGCAGGAATCGGTAATGATTTGATAGGACATGAAATTCACTCTCCGAAAAAGAAATAGACATATTCGGCTTTCTGCGGTATAATAATGTGGTATCCACCGCAGACGTCGCGCGTAACCATACTATACAGGATTCCCAGGGAAAAGTCACGCCATTTTCAGGGGAAACCTGCCGTTTTTTTATCCCACCCATGGTAGAACCGGGGATTCTACCCAGGGTAGAACGCTTTCCCCCTTGCCGGAACCTGGATTTTGGAGGCCATTATGACGAATCTGCTTCTTCGCCTGTTTATAAAAGATCATGCCGACTGTCAAAGCAGCCGGGTTCGCTCCGCCATGGGCGTACTATCCGGGGCGGTGGGGATCTTCTGCAACTTCCTGCTGTTTTTGGGAAAGCTCATCGTGGGCACCCTGGCAGGTTCCCTGTCCATTACCGCCGACGCGGTCAACAACCTTTCCGATGCCTCCGGCTCCATCGTCACTCTCATCGGCTTTCGCATCGCCGATAAGCCTGCGGATCGCAACCACCCCTACGGTCACGCCCGGGCGGAATACCTAAGCGGTCTTGCCGTTTCGGTGCTGATTCTGGTCATCGGTATTGAGCTGGCAAAATCCTCCGTTCAGAAGATCCTGCATCCGACCCCCATTGAATTCTCCGGTCTGATTGTGGTGGTTCTGGTGGCCTCTATTCTGGTAAAGCTTTGGATGTGCCTGTTCAATCAGAACCTGGCAATGCGCATTGATTCCGCCGCCCTTCGTACCACCGCCGCGGACAGCCGCAACGACTGCATCACCACCGCCGCTGTGCTGCTGGCTGCTCTGACAGAGCATTTCTTTCACATTCCTGTGGACGGCTGGATTGGCCTGGGAGTGGCCCTGTTCATCCTGTACAGCGGCTGGGGCATGGCCAGTGACACCGTGTCCACCCTCCTGGGAGAGGGCGCTGACCCGGAGCTGCGGCAGAAGATTCTGGACTATGTCCAGGCCCAGCCCCTGGTCCTTGGCTACCATGACCTGATGGTCCACGACTACGGCCCCGGCAGCCGCTTTGCCAGCCTTCATGTGGAAATGGATCACCGGCTGGACCCGCTGCTGTGTCACAAAATCATTGACGATATCGAGCGGGAGTGCCTGCGCAGTCACGGCATCCACCTGGTCATTCACTATGACCCGGTGATTGTGGACGATCCGGTTCGGGACGCCCTGAAGGAACAGGTGGGAGCGCTGCTCCAGGAACAGGACAGCCGTCTCTGCTTCCATGATTTCCGGATGGCCCAGGGGAAAAAGCACATGAATCTGATCTTCGACGTCCCCCTTCCCGAAGATCTGCGGGGAAAGGAAGGCCTGATCCGCATGGCGGTAGAGGACACCCTGAATCACCAGGGAGAGGAGCAATACCATGTGCAGATCACCTTTGACACCGACGATACGGATTAAAAAGGGACCCGAACCTGTATGCATAACAAAAACCGTTTTATTTCCGGAGACCGACTTCCCGGGATAAAACGGTTTTTCGCTTTCCAGAAAGCTTATTTACAGAATAATCAGGGGTTTTACGGGGAATTTGGGGCAGGCTATTTCTAAAAGAAAGATGCCCCGCATCAAATGTTTAAAAATAATTCAAAAACTACCCATTGACTTTTTTAGCACTCAATGGTATAGTGTGCTTAGCACTCAAGGAGAATGAGTGCTAAAACAAAAAGGAGGAGAAACCAATGGAACTTTCCGAGCGGAAGAAAAAGGTACTGCGGTCTGTGGTTGACCTGTATATCCGCACGGCGGAACCGGTTGGCTCCAAAGCCATCACCGAGCTTCCGGATATGAAGTACTCCTCCGCTACCATACGAAATGAAATGGCAGAGCTGACCGCCCTGGGTCTGCTGGAGCAGCCCCACACCAGTGCGGGACGGATTCCCTCCACTGCCGGCTACCGGATGTATGTGGATGAGCTGATGATGGACTACCGGCTGTCCATGGACGAGACCAAATCCATTAGCAGCGCCATCGAAGAGAAGATGCAGCAGGTGGACAAAATGGTGGAAAAGGTGGCAAAGCTGGTTTCCCAGGCCACGGAACTTCCTGCCATTTCCGTTACCGCCAGACAGCGTTCCCTTTGTGTAGAGCACTTTGAGCTGGTGCAGTCCGGCAAGGGCAGCGTGGTTTTGATGGTGATGCTCCCGGGAGATCAGGTGGTCAATAAGGTCATCAAGCTTCCCGTAGCCGTTACGGAAATGGATTTGAAGCTTCTGTCCGCCGTATTGAACGCCGCGGTTGCGGGAGTGCCTCTGGAAGGGATCACCGCCGAGCTGATGGAAAAGGTTATGGCCTCCGCCGGTGCGGCTGCTCCCCTGGTTCCCGTGGTCCTGGACTTTACCCAGGAGACGCTCAAAAAGAGCGGCACCGCCAATATGGCTGTGGCAGGCCAGTCCCGGCTTTTGGGGCTTCCCGAATACCAGGACGTGGGAAAAGCCCAGCGGGTCATGGAGTCCATGGACGAGGATACTTTCCGGAACCTGCCTGCCGTTATGGGTAACAGCAACGGCACAAAGGTGATTGTGGGGCCGGAAAATGTGGCAGACGAATTGAAGGACACCTCCGTGGTGGTCACAAAGTTCGACATTGGAGAAGGAATGCAGGGCATGATCGGCGTGGTAGGTCCCACCAGAATGGACTACGCCAAGGTCACCGCAAGGCTGAGCTACTTTGCGGAAAGCCTTTCCAAAATGTTCTCAAAGCCGGAAACCCCTCAGCTTCCCCAGCCGGAAGCAGAGGAGTCCCACGAATCGTAGAGACGGAAACAGCATAGAATGAGGAGGCTTATCTAACGTGGCAAAAAAGGAAAAAGAAAAGCAAGTAACCCAGGAAGAAGCGGAAAAGAAGGAAACCGAGGCAACCACTGAGACGGTGGAAGCCCCGGAGCAGGCTCCGGAAACGCCGGAAGTAAATCCCTGGGAAGAAAAATATAACGCGGAGCGGGACGCCCACCTTCGGGTGGCGGCGGAGTTTGATAACTTCCGCAAGCGTACCGTAAAAGAGAAGGAAGCCTCCTACGGCAATGGCAAGGCCGATACCATCGGCAAGCTCCTTCCCATCTATGACAATCTGGAGCGGGCCTTAAACCAGCCCACCGAGGATGCCGCCTATAAAAAGGGCGTGGAAATGACCATGACAGAGCTTGTCAAAATCTTCACCGGCCTGGGCGTGGAAATCTTCGGACAGCCGGGAGAGACCTTTGACCCCAACATGCACAACGCGGTCATGCACACGGAAAGCGAGGATTTCCCGGAGAACACCATCTCCCAGGTTTTCCAGAGGGGCTTCAAGATCGGCGACAAAGTCGTCCGGTTCGCCATGGTGCAGGTGGCGAATTAAATCACAAGCAAACACTTAACATATAAAACCATTCTTACAGAATTTTAGGAGGATAAAGATTATGAGCAAGATT
>CAYRDE010000051.1:0-13308 GCA_964422935.1 uncultured Oscillospiraceae bacterium
AAACGGAGCATAATGTTTGGTACTGCGACGACCTGCACGGCTGGGGCAAAAGATCTGTCTGTAAGCCGCAGACGATTTATTCAGAGTTTCCCTAAGGCTTATGGTAGGCGATCATACCGAACAGATACAGCTTTCCCGGGTCCCAGGAAAATTCCAGGCCGCACCTCTGGGCCAGCTCCGCAACGTTGATGCAGTAGGCGCTCATGCAGCTGATCCGTTTCTCTGGGAAGGCGCAGGGCTCGTTTTCTGCCCGTTTACAGGGCGTGCAGAGATTGCATCCCCCATATCCGGCGGCAAAGCCTTCCCAGCCTCCCTTTTTGACCCCTTCGATCACCCGGCGAATGGCCTGGTTATGGGCCTTTCTGGCAAACTGAACGGCCTCCTTGTCGTCATACCCGTCCACCTCCCAGTGAGAGGTGAGAATGATGGCCTTCTCCTCTGCCAACAGCTTCTGCCGCATTTCCTCTACCGTGCCGCAGTCCGGCGGACAGGAATAGTTCGCCCCATATTTCCCGCAGCGGTTTTCCTCGCAGAACATACGGAAGGTAGGCTCCACCGGAATGTCCTTGGGAGCAATAAAGGCGGCGGCAAACCCCTCCTCCTGAATCATCTCCAACAGCTCTGCTTCTGTCACTGAAATCACCCTTTCTTTTTCTGTTTTGATTATGCCTGAGGAGGCCAGTCCTCCCCCTCCCAGGTTTCCGTCACATCGTATTTCCGCCGAATCCGGTCCAGCTTTCCCAGCATGGGCTCTCCCACCAGATAGAGGGTCACCAGCGTGGATAGGGCGTGGGTTACATTGTAGGGAAAGCCCGCCAGGTAAATGGCTCCGGCGGTGGTCAGGTTCACCTGGGTGGGCATGGTGAACACACTACAGGTATCCAGAACCGGGCCAATGACCAGTACAACCACAAAAAATCCGAACACTCCCATGGGAAGCTTTTCCCGGGGCAGCAGCTTCAGCCGAACGCCGGCCCCCGCCAGGAAGCCGCCGAGGCCGTAAGCGAACATCTGCCAGGGGGTCCATGGCCCCTGACCAAACAGGAAGTTGCTGGCAAAAGCGCTGACCGCCCCCACCAGAAATCCCGCCTCCGGCCCATAGGCCATGCCCGCAATCATAATCACCGACATCATGGGTTTAAAAAACGGAACGGCTCCAAAAGCCGCCCGGGCTGCCACCGCCAGGGCACTGAGCACCGCCAGAGCGGCAACCTCTCTCGCCTGGGGTCTACGCCCCTCAAACACCAGGAAGAAGGGCAGGCAGGTCAGAAGAATCACCGCCACCCCCACCAGGTAATAGGTTCGTCCTCCCAGCTTCCCGCCCAGAAGCACCAGGGCAGGAATCAGCAGGAACAGTACCACCACGCTGATCCAGGCACGCCTGGGAAGTCTCTTTTTCTTCGCTGCTTCCATTTTTCTATTCCTCCTGATTTCTCTGGAGCAGCTCGATCACATTCTCCGCCGTCACCGCACCGGAGAACACATGGCGGCTCATCCGGTTGGCGGCAGTGGTGTAAAAGCTGTTTTTCTCAAAAAACCGCCGGGGCGTATTGGTGGTGAGAATCTGTCCGTCAAAGAACATGCTCACCGCATCGGCGTAGGCAGCACAGAATTCCACATCGTGGGACACCATCAGGATGGTCACGCCCCTGGCCTTCAGCTTCTCCAGAATCTGAGCAAAGATCTTCTTGAAGAAATTGTCCAGTCCCTTGGTCGGTTCGTCCAGCAGCAAAAGCTTCGGCTCCGTCAGCAGCACCTTTGCCAGGGCACCCCGCTGCTGCTCTCCTCCGGACAGGTCATAGGGGTGATTCCCCAGCAGCTGGTCAATTTCGCACAGCCGGGCCGTCTCCAGAAGCCGGGGGTCCTCCCCGGTGCTTCCCGCCGGAAGCATTTCCAGCAAATCCTCCCCCAGCGTTTCCTTCACGAACAGGCATTGGGGGTCCTGGGGAAGCATGGACAGGTTCCCCACAAACAGGTCCTTCCCCTTATACTTTTCCAGGGACTTGCCATCCAGTCTCACCTTTCCCCGGTAGGGCTTACAGATCCCGCAGATGGTTTTCAGCAGGGTGGATTTTCCCGCCCCGTTGCTTCCCACAATGCAGTGAAGAGTGCCGGGGGTCAGACGCAGATTCACACCCCGAAGAATATCGGGGCTGCTTCGCTCATAGCGGAACCAGGCGTCCTGGATTTCCAGGGCAGGATTTCCTGTTTCTGTCAGTTCCGGTTCCTCCGGGAGCCGGGTGATGGCAGGCGGTCTGCCCGCGAAGCGCTCTGTCAGCCAGGTGCGCCCCTCCCGGACGGTCAGGGGACAGTTCTCCCCATCCTCTCCCGCCCCGTAGAACATCTGCATAGGTGCCGGCATGGCGGCAAACATGGGGCTTTTCTCCTGAAAAAGCTGCTGTCCCACCCTTCTGGGGGTATCGAAGGCAACCACCTTTCCCTGTTCCATGACGATCATCCGGTCAGCCCCATGGAGGACATCCTCCAGCCGGTGCTCTGTGAGCAAAATGGTGGTGCCCAGCTCCCGGTTAATTTTCCGCACGGTATTTAAAAAGTCCGAGGCCGCAATGGGGTCCAGCTGACTGGTAGGCTCGTCCAGAATCAGCACATCCGGCTGCATCGCCATGATGGACGCCAGATTTAATAGCTGCTTCTGGCCTCCGGACAGCTCCGCCACATTCCGGTGGAACCAGTCCTGGATACCAAAATAGCTGGCCATTTCCGCCACCCGGAGCCGCAGGGTCTTTTGGTCGCAGCCCAGACTTTCCAGACCAAAGGCCAGCTCATGCCAGACCTGATCCGTAACAATCTGGCTGTCCGGGTCCTGCATCACATAGCCGATCCGGGCCGCCTGGGTTTTCAGGTCCACATCCTTCAGAGGCACACCATCGAACAGCACCCTGCCCGCCCGTCTGCCCCCAGGGGTCAGGACAGTTTTCAGATGGCGCAGCAAGGTGGACTTGCCGCTGCCGCTTCTGCCGCAAAGGGCAATGTATTCCCCCGATTGAATAGAAAGGGTCACATGGTTCAGCGCCAGCTTCTCCGGGGACGTGGGATAGGCAAAGCTTAAATTCTCGATCTTAAATAGTTCCATTTCCATTCCTCCCGGAGATTCAGCAGACTGGGGGTCAGCAGGCACAGCCCATAGGCCAGGAGCCCTGCCAAAGGACTCCCTGTAATGGGCGCAATGTGCATTACCGGTGTAAAGGACGCCCTGGTCCAGCCCCGGGCAGCGCCCCAAAGGGTGATGCCGAAGAGAATCAATCCTCCCGCTCCAAAGCAGATGTCGGCAAAGCGCCACCGGTAGGTTTGAAAGCCGGTTCTTTTCCCCGTGCCGTAGCCCCGGCTGCTCATGGAGTCGGCGGTGACAATGGCCCCTTCCAGGGCCCAGGTGGTCAGCGCCGAAAGGACGGACATGCTGTGTCTGGCCTTTTCCTTCCAGCTTTCCGCTGCCGCAGGGGCCTTTCCGATGCACCGTCTCGCACCGGTAATCTGGGAGGCCTTCCGCCCATAGGCCGGGATCAGCCGCAGGACCATGACGAGAATCAGGGACAGAGCGGGAATGAGGTATCCAAAAAGCCAGGTAAACTTATCGCTGGTCATCACGGCACTGTAGCAGGAAAACCACAGCAAGGCCGCCACCAGCATTCCGGCAATCGCCCCGCCGTACAGCAGGGCTTCCAGGGTGTAGGGGCTTCCAAACACTCGAAACAGCATCCTTGCCCCATAGTGGTTAAAAAGGGGATTGATGGCGGAAACGATGAGAAACAGGGGCACCATTCCCGCCAGCATGGGCAGGGCCGCCCTGCCCTTTTCCGTCAGCAGCAGCGCCGCCGCTGACACCACTGACACCAGCAGATAGGCCGGGTGCTGAAAAAACATGCTGCCGCCAATGGCGCCCACAAAAAAGCCAAAGCACACCGCCGGATGGCAGGCAGCAAACCGGCTTTCCCCTTTTTGCATTTCTCTTCCTCCAAAAAATGCCCCGAAATTTTCTGCTTTTCCGGGGTCTCATTCAGGTTTCTTCCGGCAGCGGCGCATAGGTCCAGCCGTTCTTCTCCCGGGTCAGGCAGTAGCCCTGACCCGGCTTTGGCTGCCACACATACCGGTTCTTCCCTGCCTCCGGAAACAGGCTCTCCAGAATCGCCGCAATGACCCCACCGTGGGTGATCACCACCCAGTCCTCTCCGGTTTTCTCCAGCTCCTTCCAGGCGGAAAGAACCCTCCCGGTCATCGCTTCGCCGCTCTCTCCCCCGGGCGGGGTGTTCTTCTCATTGTCCCCGGTAATCCACGTCTGATAAGCCGGGTCTTCCTTCAGCTCCTCATAGCTGTGCATTTCAAAGGCCCCGAAGTCCACCTCCCGGAATCCGGTGAGAACAAGATGGGGCTGCTTTCCAAACAGCAGCTCCAGCGTCTCCTCCGTCCGTTTCATGCCGCTGGTGGCAAACCGGGCACAGGGAGTGCCATAGCATCCCCGTTTCAGCTCCGCCCTGCCCTTTGGGGACAGGGGCAGGTCGGTGCTTCCGCAGTAGAGATGGTTTTCATTGGCCCCGGTTTTTCCGTGACGGATCAGCAGAACCTTCATTTCAGTTTTTGCTCCAATCCACAGAAAATCCTTATGACCTCTTCTGCCTCTCCTGTCAGATACTGGCAAAGCCGTCCGGTTACCTGACGCCACTCCCGGACCTCCGGGTCCACAGGTACCACACCGCAGAAAATGTCCCGGCAAATCAGAATGCTGTTTTCCCATTCTGCCCGGTTCTCTTCCAGGTAGGCCTTCGGGTCGATTCCCGCCTGGAGGCAGGCAAAGGTAAATTCCTCCAGCCTCCGAACGCACCGCTTGGAAAAGTCAATTTTCGTTCCCTCGCAGGTAAAAATATCCTCGTCCTTCAGGGCAAATGCCTTTCTGGCATAGCTTAGCTTGCCCTGATAGGCGCCGCCGATTATCAAAATCATAGTGTTCTCCTTACAGCAGGGCGTAAACGCCGATTCCCCACAGCTCGCCTACGGTCAGCGCATAGCCCGCAATATCTCCGTTCATTCCCTCCAGGGACTTATATCCCCGGTGCAGGGCCAGGCCGTAGCCTGCCATGACTCCCACCGGCACAAGGCCGTATTTTCCCCAGATCAGGAAGCCCGCCAGCAAGAACAGGAAGGCCATTCCCACAACCGCAGCGGCATGGGCCTTGTTCTTCCCCTGACCGGCATACTGGCTGGTGGACATGGAGGGCAGCAGGGTCACCGCCAGGGCAGAGCCGCACCGGCTCACCCCGGGGATGAGGCACAGCACCCCCAGGGGAGCCTTCTCCGGCACGGACGCCATCAGGGCAAATTGTCCTAGCGCCAGCAGCGCCAGGTTGATCACTGCAAAGCTGCCAACATGGGAATCCTTGAGGATTTCCCGGCGGCGCTGCAGGTCCCGGCAGGACTTTACCGCGTCCGTCACATCCATATAGCCGTCCAGGTGCAAAAACCCCGTGACCAGGAAGGGATAGACTGCCAAAACCAGTCCCCGGATCAGATGACTCAGCCCCAAAATCCGGGTCAGCCAGTCAAGGCCCCACCAAAGAATGCCCATTTCCAGGCCCACCAGGGGCAGAAACAGCAGCATTTTGTCCCTTGCCTTTTCATCCCAGAGATTCCCCGGAAAGGGAAGGGCACAGAACATGCTCTGGCACATGGCAAAGGCGTGCAGATAGGTTTTCACAGTGGGAGCACCCCCTTATGGACAATCCGGTTTCCGGCGCTGACCTCCACCACCGTATCGCACACTGCCGCCAGGCGGCAGTCGATGGAGGCCAGGCACTTCCGGTACAGTTCCGTACTCTCCGAGTAGCGGTCCCCATCGGAGGCAATGTAGTCGCTGACGAACACCGCGTTCTTTACGATTCCGGCAAACTCGATCAGCTCCCGGGCGCAGCGTTCGGCGCTGGCAAGGTCCAGCTCGTAGTTCTTTTCCTGGGGGAACATGGCGTTTTGCAGCAGGGCCGTAACGCTGTCCACCAGGAAGGTGGCCTCCGGGTCCGCGGTGTCCAGGCAGGAGAGAATGTGCTTTCCGCACTCCACCGTCTCAAAGCCCAGTCCGTCCCGGTCCGCAATATGGCGTCGAATCCGCTCCCGGTCTTCCTCGTCCACGGGAATCATGGTCGCCACATAATATCGCTTTCCCTCCCCGGAGAGGACCACTGCCAGATCCTGAGCCAGGGTGGATTTTCCGTTTTTCGCCCCGCCGGAGAGAAAATAGGTCATTTCGCGCCCTCCACGGAGAACTTGTCACCTTCCCGGATTTCGTCCAGATAGCCGTCGTCGATGCCTGCCTGGTCAAAGGTCGCCATGTCGTTGATGATGCCGCAGGCGGCGCTGAGAACCTCGAAGGCCAGGGGGCAGCCGCTGCCCTCACCCAGCCGCATTCCCAGCAGGAAGATGGGCTGCAAATCCATCGCCTCCATCGCCAGCCGATAGCCAATCTCATAGGAAGCATGGCTGGGAACCAGATACCCTCTCACGTTGGGGCACAGCCGTACAGCGCAGAGGGCCGCCACCACGGAAATAAATCCGTCGATGACCACCGGTCGATGGCGAATGGCAGCGCCGATAAACGCGCCGCACATGGCGGCAATGTCAAAGCCGCCCACCTTGGAAAGCACGTCGATAACATCCTCCCGGTTGGGCTGATTCAAAGCGATAGCCTGACGAATGACCTCCTTTTTCCGGAGGAAGGATTCGTCGGTAATGCCGCCGCCCCGTCCGGTGACGGTCTCTACGTCTACACCCAGCAGCACCGCCAGCACCGCAGAGGAGGTGGTGGTGTTGCCGATGCCCATTTCACCCACGCCGTATACATCCGCCTGGGTATCCATTGCCAGCTGGATGCCGGTTTCCACAGCCTGAACCGCCTGTTCCCGGGTCATGGCAGGGCCATAGAGCATATTCTTTGTGCCATAGGCAATCTTCCGGTTCAGCACCTTTGGCTCCCGAATGTCCGCGTTTACGCCCACATCGCATACCGTAATCTCGCCGCCGAAGTGCTTGACCAGCACGGACGCGCCGGTTTTCGCCCGGGTCAGATTGATGGTCTGCATCAGCGTCACCGACTGGGGCGCGCTGGACACCCCTTCCTCTACCACACCGTTGTCCCCGGCAAAGACCAGCAGATGCTTTTTCTCGATTTTGTTATGTACCTGTCCGGTGATACCGGCAAGCTGGATGGACAGCTCCTCCAGCCGTCCCAGGCTTCCGGGAGGCTTGGCCAGCTGGGCCTGCCGCTCCCTGGCCTTATCCATGGCCGCCTCATCCAGAGGGCTCACCTGACGAATAAAGTTCTCCAAAGACATGACTGATTCCTTCTTTCGGTTTTGTTTTGCAAGGTCGGAGACCTTACTAAAATTCTTTATAATGTATTCATAGCCCCCGGGGCTGTGGGGGAGCAGGCATCTGGTGCAGTCCTTGACTCCCTTTTCCGTGTATCGGAAATTGCCTCCGCAGCCATCCCCCAGGGCATACAGAGGGCAGTAGCAGAACAGACAATTAAAGTCCTCCCTGGCCCCCTTGTGGCAGGGAAAGTATTTACACTGACGGTTTTGAAAAAAAGTATGATCGTTTTGGCGCATATTGCGTCCCCCTTTATCGGAAGCCTTTGGCCCTGAGCCACTCTACGGACCCCTCCGTCTCCTGCAGCTCCAGGGTACAGGTGGCGTTTTCACAGCGTTCCCTTACCGCATTCAGCAGCGCTTCCATGGCAATGGTGCCCATCATCAGCGCACTGTGGGCATCCCGGGTGCCGTCGTTATTATGCAGATGGAAATGGCTGAGCCAGGGAGAAAGGATCTCCAGCCACTCCATAGGGCTTCTCTTCGAATAGGCATTCACATGGCCCACATCCAGGCACAGATGAAAGCCCGGATGGGCCACGCCGGAAACCACATCCCGCAGCATTTCCGGCTCCGGCTCCAGCACATTTTCCAGCACAATCTCCACCCCCGGATCTTCTTTTAGAAAGTCCTTCCAGAAGGCGACAGACTGCTCCACATACCACTGCGTATAGTAGATAAACGGATGAAATCCGCCGTGGATCACGATTTTCTCTGCCCCGTAGGCTTTCGCCAGCGCAATGGCCTGCCGGTAGCGCGCGGCTGCCAGCTCCCGGGCCTTGGGGTCCACGGCGCAGGGGAACAGCTCATTGAAAGGGCCATGGAAAATCCGCCCGGGAATTCCCTCCAGCTCTCCCCTCACCTGAGTATCCCACCGGGAAAAGTCATCGTCCATGTTGGCAGCAGTACAGAATTCCGCGATTTCCAGTCCCAGTCCGTATTTCCGGGCAGTGCGGACACTGTCCCCGCCAATGGTGGAAAGAAAAAATTCCAAAGGCAGCACCTCCTCCATCTGCCCTATCATAACACATTTCCCCCTTTCAGGCAATAGGAATCCGAATTGGAAATTTCCAGTTGCATCCATTTCCTTCATAACTTCATAAATTGTTCACGCCGGCTTTCAGCATCTCTTAAGTTTCCCGCTCTATACTGAGCTTCAAAACAAGCAAGGAGGATGCACCATGATATCTGTGTCACATGTAACCAAATGGTACGGGGATCATCTGGCTGTAGACGATCTGTCCTTTGAAATCGGAGAAGGACATGTCTACGGTTTCCTGGGGCCGAATGGCGCGGGAAAGTCCACCACCATGAACATCATCACCGGCTGTCTGTCCGCCACCGCCGGAACCGTCACCGTAGGCGGCTTCGACATTTTCGAAGCGCCGAACAAGGCAAAAAAGCTGATCGGCTATCTGCCGGAACAGCCCCCGCTGTATATGAACGAGTCCCCGGAGGAATACCTGCATTTCGTCGGAGAGGCAAAGGGGCTTCGGGGGGAGGTCCTGACCCGGCAAATTGAGGACGTGATTGCCCAAACCGGCATTGCCTCCGTCAGAAACCGCCGGATTGCCACCCTCTCCAAGGGCTATAAGCAGCGTGTGGGCATCGCCCAGGCTCTACTGGGTGATCCCAGGGTCATCATCCTGGACGAGCCTACGGTGGGCCTTGATCCGCTACAGATCATTGAGATCCGTGACCTCATCAAGGAACTGGGGAAAAACCACACCGTGATTTTCAGCTCCCACATTCTCTCCGAGGTACAGACCATTTGCGACCAGATTCTGATGATCGCCCATGGCAGACTGGTTGCCTTTGATACGCCGGAAAATCTGGAAAAGCAAATGCGTTCCGGAGGCGAAATTCTTCTCACCGCCGAGGGCACCCAGACGGAGGTTTCCAAGGTCCTGGAGACAATCCCCCACATCACCGGTATCCAGCTGACGGCGGAAGAAAACCGCTGCACCGCCGTACTGAAAACAGACTGCGAGGATATGGAGGCACTGCGGCGAACCCTCTTCCAGGCCTTCGCCCAGCAAAACCTGGTTCTGCTGGAAATGACCGCGAAGAAAGCAAGTCTGGAAGATGTATTCATTGAGCTTTCTGAAAACAAGGAGGATGCAGACGCATGATTGCCGTATTAAAACATGAACTGCGCACCTATTTCCACTCCCTGACCGCCTATGTCTTCGGTGCCTTCCTGCTGATGTTCGTGGGCATCGGCGCTATGCTCTATAACCTCCAGGCAGCAGTGAGCAATTTTGAATTTGTGTTAAGCTTCGGCTGCCTGGTGTTCGTGGTGATTGTCCCCATTCTGACCATGCGGGTCATTGCCGAGGAGCGGAAGCAGAAAACCGACCAGCTTCTCTATTCCCTGCCCCTTTCCACCACCCAGGTGATTCTGGGCAAATACCTGGCATTGCTCACGGTCTACCTGCTGCCCCTGTGTCTGATTGCCCTGTATCCCCTGATCTTCTCCCAGTACGGAGAGGTGTACCTGCTCACCGCCTATGGCTCTCTGTTTGCCTTCTTTCTGCTGGGAGCCGCTCTCATTGCCGTAGGCGTGTTCATCTCCTCTCTGACAGACAACCAGGGCTTTGCCGCCGGCATCGGCATTGCCGCAATCCTGTTTAACTACTACTCCGTGTCCCTGGCGGAATATGTTTCCTCCACAGCCGTCGGCTCTGTGATTGCCATTTTGGTGCTGATTCTGGTACTGGGACTGGTAATCCGGCATATCACCCGGAACAGCACCCTGGCCTACTGGATCTCCCTGGGCCTTGTGGCTCTGGAAACCATTGTCTGCTGGGTGGATATCAGCGTCTTTGAGGGGTTGCTCCCCAAGGTCATGGAAACCCTTTCCCTGTTTGAGCGGTTCTACAAGTTCGTAAACGGGGTATTCGACCTGACAGGCATCGTCTATTACCTGACCGTCATTGTCTTTTTCCTGTTCCTGTCTGTCCAGTCCCTGGAAAAGAGGAGGTATAACTGATGCGCAAGCCCATTTTGAAAAAGCCCCAGTTGGAAAAAACAGAAAATACCCTTGCCCTCCGGGGCGGCGGCTACAGCCTGGCTGTCACCGCTGTGGTGCTGGCGATTCTGATTGTGGTCAACGTCTTCGCCTCTGTGCTGCCCTCCCACCTGACCCAGTTTGATATCAGCTCCAGCAAGCTCTATTCCATCACCAGCAATACCAAAGCGGTGGTCAACAACCTGCAAAAGGATGTGACCATCTACTGGATTGTCCAGTCCGATCAGGAGGACGATGTGATCCGCAATCTGCTGGATAAATACGAAAGCCTTTCCGATCATATTACCGTGGTGAAGAAAAATCCCGATGTCTTCCCCACCTTCACCCAGCAGTATACGGCGGAAACCGTGCACAACAACAGTCTGATCGTGGAGTCCGGAGACAAATTCCGGTATATCGCCTATGATGACATCTACCTCCAGGAGTCCGACATGTACTCCTACACCTACACAACCTCCTTCGACGGAGAAGGGGCCATCACCTCTGCCATCGGCTTTTGTGTAAGCGATGATCTGCCCATTCTCTACCGGCTCCAGGGCCACGGCGAGGGAGAGCTTCCCGCCACCTTTGCCGATCAGATTGAGAAGGAGAACATGACCCTTTCCGACCTGTCCCTGCTGACCGTGGATGAGATTCCCAAGGACGCCGACGCCATTCTCATTTACGCGCCTCAAAGCGATCTTTCCCAGGAGGAGGCGGATATGCTCTCCCAGTATGTAAAGGACGGCGGCAAGCTGCTGGTTCTGTCCGGTCCTGTGGAGGATGCGGAGCTTCGCAACCTCCATTCCATTCTGGCGGAGTACCATGTTACCGTAGAGGAGGGCGTTGTGGTAGAGGGGGACCGGGAGCATTACGGTTTCGGATATCCCTATGTGCTGCTGCCGGATTTAAACAGCAGCCCTGTCACCAACTCCCTGATGGAAGCCCATTACTATGCCATCCTGCCCATCGCCCAGGGCATGGTTGTCACGGGAGAAGCGGAAGGAGCCACGGTGACCCAGCTTCTGACCACCTCTGACGCATCCTTCAGCAAGCTGGACGGCTTCGGCCTCACCACCTACGAGAAAGAGGATGGGGACATCGATGGTCCCTTTACCCTGGGCGTCTCCATTGAACGGGACGAGGGCGGCGAGATCATCTGGTTCTCCTCCTCTGACTTCCTGGAGGATATGTACAACGCCTTTTCCTCCGGCGCCAATATCGATCTGGCGATGAACGCCCTGTCCCAGCTCATCGGAGAGAGCGAGGCCATGGCAATTCGGAGCAAGTCCTTAAACTACAACTATCTGACCATCAGCGATTCCACTGCCGCTACGCTGAAAACCCTGATGATCGGCGTATTCCCGCTGAGCTATCTGCTCTGCGGCGTATGGGTGATCCTGGTAAGGAGGAAACATCAAAATGAATCGGTCTAAGCGAATCACTCTGCTTCTTTGCGTATTGGCGGTGGTCTGCGCCGCTACCTTTGCGGTAACGCGCTTTGAAGCCCATACCGAAAAAATCCAGGCGACGGGCCAGGTAATCCTGGAGGTTTCCCCGGAGGATGTGCATAGCCTGTCCTGGAGCTGCGAGGAAGAAAGCCTGTCCTTCCACCGGGGCGAGGATGGAACCTGGTGCTGGGATGAAGATGACGCTTTCCCCGTAGACGAGGATGTTGTCAGCAAGCTCCTGAACCATTTTTTCTCCCTCAGCGCCGCCTTTGTGATTGAAGACGTGGAGGACTACAGCCAGTACGGCCTTGCCGAGCCGGAATGCACCATTACCTTTACTACGGAGGATGATACCTACACCGTCTCCCTAGGCGACTTCAGCCAGATGGATTCCCAGCGGTATCTCAGCCTGGACGACGGCAATGCCTATCTGGTTGCCGAGGACCCAATGGAGGATTTCCAGCTCACCATTCGGGATATGATCCGCAACGACGTTTCCCCGGAGCTTTCCGATGTGATCGACATGACCTTTGCCGGCAAGGAAAACTACTCCCTCCGCTATGAGGAGGAAAGCAGCAAGTCCTATTCTGCTGACGATGTATACTTTACCGGCAAGAATCCCCTGGATACCAGACGGGTGGAAAGCTATCTGAGCAGCCTGGAGGGTCTGACGCTGACAGACTACGCCACCTACAATGCCACCGAGGAAGAGCTGTCCTCCTTCGGTCTGGATAACCCCGAGCTGACCGTAACCGTAAACTACCGGCAGCAGGAGGAGGACAGCACTACCGACGAGGTGTTCATCCTTCAAGTCAGTCGGGACCCGGAGGCTGTCCGGGAAGCGGAGGCTGCCGCGGAGGCGGAAACCCAGGAGACGGAAACCGGGGAAGAGGAGACAGAGATTCCCTGCTACCTCCGCTTTGGCGATTCTCCCATTGTCTACAATATCAGCCAGGATCTGTATGACACCCTGACCAAGGTATCCTACAATGACCTGCGTCACCAGGAGATGTTCTGGGGTGACTTTGACGATGTGACTGCCGTAGATGTCACCCTGGACGGCAGCAGCTATACCCTCACCACCGTGAAGGAAGAAACCGAGGAAGAGCATTCGAAGGAAACAGACACGAAGGAAGACAGCGACGAGATTCACTGGTACTTTAACGGAGAGGAAATCGAAACTGACGATCTCTCCAGCGCCCTGGTAACCCTCACCGCCGAAAGCTTCACCACCGACAAGCCCACCGGCAAGGAGGAAATCTCCCTGACCCTGCATTTAAAGGACGAGCACTTCCCCACCGTGAAGCTTCAGCTGTACCGTCAGGACGGCAGCAACTGCCTGGCTGTGGTGGATGGGAATCCCACCGCCCTTGTCAAGCGGATCTATATGGTGGACCTGGTGGAGGCCATCAACGCCATTGTCTTAGGGAAGCTCTGATTAAATCGGCAAGATCTGACAGCAGAAGATTTTGGCTCA
>CAYRDE010000052.1:0-12624 GCA_964422935.1 uncultured Oscillospiraceae bacterium
ATAACTGGAATGTGGTGCAGTATGCCGTTCTGACCCATATGATGGCCCAGGTTTCAGGGTTGAAGGTGGGGGAACTGGTGCATGTGATTGCTGATTGCCACATCTATGACCGGCATATTCCCGCGGTTAAGGCCATGCTGGAGCTTAGCGGGTATGAAGCGCCCAAGTTCTCCATGGACGAGAGCGTTACGGACTTCTATGCCTTTACCAAGGATTCCTTCCGGGTGGAAAACTACCGGTTCCATCCCTTCAACTTTGAAATCCCCATGGCGATTTGAGGGAGGCAGTATGGAACTGATCGTTGCGGTATATTCCGACTGGGGCATTGGTCGGGACGGCACCCAGCCCATTACCCTCAACGCGGACCGGAGGTTCTTCCGGGAAACCACCCGGGGTGCCGCGGTGATTGCGGGCCGCCGCACTGTGGAAGATTTCCCCGGGCACAAGCCCCTTCCAGGACGGGTTAACTACCTGCTGACCCGTGGGGATCGGGACTATCCTGGCTTCATTTCCTGCCACAGCCCGGAGGAAGCGCTGGAGAAAGCCCGGGGGGCAGAGCGGGTCTTCGTCATCGGCGGCGGCAGCGTTTACCGCCAGATGCTCCCTTACTGCCATACGGCCTATATCACAAAGCTTGGGGTTTGTCCCCAGTCGGATACCTTTTTCCCCAACCTGGACGAGGACCCTCACTGGTATCGGGAAGGGGTACTGCTGGAAGGGGAAGAAAAGGGCGTTTCCTATCAAATGCTGTGCTATCGGAGAAGGGAAAAGTAAAGGAAAAAACCGTCGATTCTACCGCTGGTCGGTTGCGGAATCGACGGCTTTCTGGTATGGTGGAAGGGCGAGAAGGAGGGATAGCCCTATGTATGAGATTAACAAGGAGGCCTTCGCGGCCTTTGTGACCCAGCTTCGGAAGGAAAAGGGCTGGACACAGAAGGAGCTGGCCCAGCGGCTGTATGTGTCAGACAAGGCGGTGAGCAAATGGGAGCGGGGACTGAGTCTGCCGGATATCTCCCTGCTGATTCCACTGGCAGACTGCCTGGGAGTTGGCGTTGCGGAGCTGTTGGAAGGGAAGCGGACGGAAAATCCGGAGGCAGCGGAGAACGTGGAGATTCTGGTGAAGAAAGCGCTGCGTTTGGCAGAAGAAGACCCGGAACGGGCGAAGAAGGAACGAAAGGAGCGGACACTGTTCTTTGGCGGGGCGGCACTGGTGAGTGTGCTGCTGTACGTCCTGGGAAGCCGGCTCCCCGGTTGCGGAGGGGATGGAAACGGGTTTGGCCCGCTGCTGATTTACGAGGTACTGGGGCTGATCTTCGGCGTGTATTTCTGGTGCTTTCTGAAGGAGAAGCTTCCTGGGTACTATGATGAAAACAAAATTGGGTTTTACGCTGACGGTTTTTTAAAGCTGAACTTCCCGGGTGTAAGCTTTCGTAACGATAACTGGCCCAAAGTGGTGAAGACCCTGCGGGTCTGGTCTCTTGCGGTCATTGTGATCACCCCATTGCTGACCATCCTGGTATCTCTGCTGCCTCTGGAAGCAAGAGGCCTGCTGACCGTTCAAATGACTGCATTGCTGATATTCCTTGGCAGCCTGTTTCTGCCCATCTATCTGGCAGCCGGAGACAAAAGAAAGTCGAGAAAATGGTTGGTTGGACTGCTGGTGGCAGGGCTGCTGGTAATCCTGCTTTCCAGTCCGGGTATCCCTCACGGTTCCTCAGTGCTGGAAATCGGCAGCATGTCCAGCAGCACCTCTGAGCAGTGGACACAGAGGCATTCTCTGCTTAGCGGAACGAAAACCATGACGCTGCGACCAAAGCAAAAGCGGTATGTGGTGCGGGTGGAGACGAACGGCGGAACGCTGGATATGAAAATTCAGGACGAAACCGGCACAGCCTTCTCACAGACAAACCTACAGACCGGGGACTATCCTGTTACCCTGGCAGGAAAGGCCGAGATCACAGTCACGGCGGATGGGCATAAGGGCAGCTTTGCCATTATGCCGGAAGGATAGCTCCAGGAAATGCAATAAAAATCCTGCCGAATCCCGGCAGGATTTTTTATTGGCAATTTTCTTTTGTCACGTCAAAGAACTTCCCACAGCGCTGAGAAAATCAGCCAGTCCAGGAACCCAATCAGCGCAATATGGACGGGATAAAAACCGTAGAAGAAGTATTTTAAGTGTTTCTCACCCCGGGTTCCATTGTACAGCAGAATCAGCAGGAGAGAAAACAGAAAGGAAATTGGGTGATACCATCGGTCAATCAGCAGCTTTGCGGCAAGCAGGCCCAAAATCTGGCATAGCCGGTTTTTTCGCAGCACATATGCTATCGCAATCAGGAAAACACCAAATCCGCCGTAGTCGCATTTCACAAGGAATTCCGCCAGGGAACATCCAATCAGCAGGATTAGGCCCTGCACAAGGAGGGAAAAGGGCTTTCTGCGAATGTGACCTGCCAATTCCCAAAGCCAAAGGACACCCAGTCCCAGCAGATAGGTAAAGAATATATTTTGGTACCACCAATACCAGGGCCAGCCCGGTGTCCCCTCCTGATAGCGACTGAAGAAGGTGGCGTCAAAAGGGAACTCCGAGATAAGGGCAAGGAGCCCAAGGCGAAGCAGAAAATCCTTCTTACTGTGGGTATGACAGAATCCCTCCGCAAACAGGAAGGCAAAGACCGGAAAGGCAATTGCACCGATGCTGCAAAGAAAATGATAAGTGCCGTCTATAGCAGCAAACAGATCCTGGGACATTTGCCCGGCAGCAAACATGGGGTTGAGAATCCTATAGGAGATAGAGGGATAGAAAACTTTGGCAGCATGATCGATGAACATGCAAACCGCGGCAATGATTTTAAGCTGATTGCCGGAAAGACATTGTACATGGGAAAGCCCTTCATTCCATCGGTGCGCAATGGATAGATCTATAAAAAACACCTTCTTTTGTATATTTCCTGTAAGCGCAGCAGGACCGCCTATCTGCATTTTGCTTTGGGTCCTCCCTTAACCTGCTTGGCAGGGGTGTGAGCGGACGCCCGGGGAGAAGCCTTTGGCGGCTTTTTTGCATTTGCCGGGTGGCCTCCGGATTTTGGCGGAAAGGCACGGATCAGGCATTTGGGGCCGGAGCCAATCAGATCTTCCCGATGGGCTTTCAGAAGGGCTTCCCGCACCAGGGCGTAATTTCTGGGGTCCCGGTACTGGATTAAAGCCCGCTGCATGGCCTTTTCGTGGGGGTCCGTGGGAACATAGACCTTTTCCATGGTCCTTGGGTCCAGACCGGTGTAGTACATCACCGTGGAGAGGGTGGAGGGGGTTGGATAGAAGTCCTGGACCTGCTCCGGATTGTAGCCCATGTCCCGAATGTACTCCGCCAGCTCCACGGCTTCCTTCATGGTAGAGCCAGGGTGACTGGATATGAGGTAGGGCACCAGGTACTGATCCATGCCGTACTGCTTATTCAGGGCGAAATACTTGTCCACGAACCGGTTGTATACGGCGTTTTTAGGCTTTCCCATCCGGCTGAGAACGGCATCGGAGACGTGCTCCGGGGCAACCTTCAACTGACCGGAAACGTGATACTGCACCAGCTCCTTAAAAAAGGTGTCCTTTTTATCGGCAAGCAGGTAGTCAAAGCGGATGCCACTGCGGACAAAGACCTTCTTGACGCCGGGGAGCTTGCGAAGCTTCCGAAGCAGGGAAACGTAGTCCGAATGGTCGGCGTTTATATTTTTGCAGGGGGTAGGATAGAGGCACTGCCGCCCGCCGCAGGTACCTTTTGTCATCTGCTTTTCACAGGCCGGGTGCCGGAAGTTGGCGGTAGGGCCGCCTACATCGTGAATATAGCCCTTGAAATCCGGATCGTGGGTCATTTTTTCCGCTTCTTTTAAAATGGATTCATGGCTCCTGACCTGTACGATCCGTCCCTGATGGAAGGTCAGGGCGCAGAAGGAGCAGGCCCCGAAACAGCCCCGGTTGCTCACCAGGCTGAACTTCACTTCCTCAATGGCAGGGACGCCGCCGGCGGCTTTATAGCTGGGATGAAAGGCGTGCATATAGGGCAGGTCGTAGACGGCGTCCATTTCCTGCATGGTCAGGGGCTTCTGGGGCGGGTTCTGTACCACATAGAATTTGCCGTATGGTTCCGCCAGACGTTTGGCGGTGAAGGGATCACAGTTGCCGTACTGGATTTTGAAGGATTCGGCATAGCGACGCTTGCTGGCCTTCAGTTCCTCGTAGGAGGGCAGAATGATGGTGGGAAAGCTGTCGTCCAGCTGGGAGGTTTTGAACACCGTGCCGTCCACATAGGTGATGTCCTTCACATCCATACCGGCGTTCAGAGCGTCGGCGATTTCCACAATGCTCTTTTCGCCCATGCCGTACATGAGCAAGTCTGCCTGGGAATCTAAGAGAATGGAGCGTTTCAGGTTTTCCGACCAGTAGTCGTAGTGAGCTAAGCGTCGAAGACTGGCTTCAATGCCGCCGATGAGAATGGGGATATCCTTGTAGGTCTGGCGAATCAGGTTGCAATAGACAATGGTGGCATAGTCGGGACGTTTTCCCATGACGCCTCCGGGGGTAAAGGCGTCGGTTTTCCGTCGGTGCTTTGTAACGGAATAGTGATTGACCATCGAGTCCATGTTGCCGCCGGTGACGAGAAACCCCAGACGGGGCGGGCCAAAAGTGGTAACGGACTTGGGATTTTTCCAATCGGGCTGGGAAATGATGCCCACGCTGTAGCCGTGGGCTTCCAAACAGCGGCTGATAATGGCATGACCGAAGGAAGGGTGATCCACATAGGCGTCACCGATGATATAGACGAAATCGCACTGGGTCCAGCCCCGATCCAGCATTTCCTGTTTGGTGATGGGCAGAAAGGGCATAGGATACCTCCATTTTCGAAAAGGGTAACTTAGCGGTATTCCTCCAGAGCATAGACCCGCTCTCCCAGAGGAAGCCCTGCATCCGTTAGAAAGCGGTCGCTTTCCTCAGATTCTTTGATAACGATAATATAGTCAAAATCCGACAGAAGATCAGGAAATTCCTCTGCATTTGGCTCCTCCCGGACAATGACATCTGTACTCCAGAATTCATACCGGCTCACCCAGTACAGATAGCCCCACTCCCAGTCTCCGATCACATAATACCGGGCCCCGTCCCCAATGTCGTAGTCCGCGTGAAGCTGCTGGAGGGTGCCGCGGGTGGTGCCGGAATAGTTATTCGTGCCGGAAAACAGGTTGGAAACAGCGCCTTTGTGGGGAATCAGGAGAAAACACAAAACCAGGGGAGCGAGTATGGCAGCGGGAGGAACCTTCCTGCTGCTGAGGCTGATTTCCCGGAGCAGATATATGACCCCAATCCCAACCAGATACATGGTGATAGTGGCGAGGTATCGATCGAAGGAGCCTAAGCTGACAGCCTCCTCATAGGGCATGGATATGAGATACATGACCAGAATGCCAGCCAGATAGCATAGGTAGGTAAAGGCGGACCAGAGAAAGTACCAAAGCTCGGTATTCCCATTTCTACGAATTCTCCGACGGAGGAATCCTGCCAGGTACAGCCCTGCCAGCGTGAGCAGAAGGGCAACCTCCCAGCCGGAGGGGGTTGATATTCTTTGCAGGAAGGCGTCCAGAATTGCCCGGACATCCTCAGGGGATTTCTCTCCGAAAACAATCGTATAATTGGCGATGGTCATGCTGTGTTTGGATACCTCACCGGCATAAAAGGAATAATCCACATGCCGATCCCAGAGGTAGAACACGGAGGCGGGTACGATGATCGTCAGCCCGGCAAGGGACAGGCAATCCTTCCAGGGAAACTTCCTCTTTTCCAGAACCGCCTGGAAGACCACCAGAATCAGCAGCAGAAGACCGTGAAAGGCCAGAAAGAAAATGCCGCTGTTTTTGACCAGAATCAGAAAGGAACTCAGGATACACAGGCAAAGAGAAGCGGCTTTGGGCGTTTTTCGATAAAAAAGAACAGCGGCAAAGGAGGCAATCCCCAGCAAAGAAAGCAGGGTGTCCACGGACAGATTGGTAATTGGAATATTCCCAACCAGAAGATAGATTGAGGCAAGAGAGATGACAATCCCGGATATCAGATAGGATTTCTCCACAAAGGCCCAGAAGACGCACAGGCAGGCGATGAGCAGGATGGCCTGACCGAAAAGCATGATGCCTTCGCGGTCGCCCAGAATTTTGCATATGTAAAAAATGAATCCGGCGCATCCTGTGGGATACCCCTGAAACTCGATTTGCGTAGAGGCAAAATTAGGCAGGTGACCGGTATTCAGCATGTCCCGGATCACCAGAAGCCAATGGCTGAAATTGTCATAGTCAAGGAGATGCTCGGAGTGAAGCCGGAGAAAGAAGAAAACAGAAAGAAGGAGAAAGAAGCCGAGTGGGATTATTTCCGGAAAAGTCCGTGGGAGGGGGTACACTTTTGCATGAAATGTGCGCAGAGAGAAAACGGCGCAGAACAGACCGCCCAGAAAAATCGCAAGAACGGTAACAGACATGATGTTCAGCAGACCCGCAAAGAACATAGCAATGCCGATCCCTGACACGGTCAGAACCGGCGCAAAGGCAATATGAATGCCTTTCCTTTCCAGAAACAGCATATAACCAATAAGGGACAGAAGAAGCCCCAAAAATCTGATGCCCAGCGAAATCACAATATTGTACCCTCCGTTACTTGTGTTCCAGCTTTTTCTTTGTGCCGTCGGGGCCGACAATATAGGTGTTCTCCAGCTGTCCTACCAGGTTGGCCTTTACGGAATCCAAGTAGATTCTTCTTAAGCGATCCCGTTCCGTCTGTTCTTCCGGGGTCAGTCCTACAGTTTTTGCTTTCTTTGCCAGCTCATTGATTCTGGCGATAACTTCCTTCATATTCATAGCGTTCCCTCACACATAGCGGTGGATCACCACCGAAATCCTGTCCTTTTTTGTTTTTCCGTTCACGGCAGCCAGCCGCAGTTTCCCCAGGCCCCGAACGGAAATTTTCATCCCCTCAGTAACGGCCTTATCCGGTTTTTCACAGGGCAGACCGTCAATGGCGACCTTCCCGGCGGAAATATACTGGGCAGCAAGGCTCCGCCCAATCCGAAACCCGGAGGAAATTACGCTGTCCAGCCGGAGAGAGGCCAGGGTATCCTTGATCTCCTTTACCTCCGGCTCCGGAATAGCGGCTTCCTTCAATAAAATCTGCTCCAAATGAAGCTTGGTCCGGCCTGCCGCGGTGAAATTCTGCAAAATATAGGGAGCAATCTCCGCCGTGACGAAGAAGTCACAGCTTCCTTCTCCCACACAGATGTCCCCCAGAGTCTCCCGGGCAATCCCGGCGCCCATCAGGGCGCCCAGAAAGTCCCGATGGCTCAGGCTGTCTCCCTGAAAGAAGATTGCCCGAAGGCAGGCACAGGGGCTTTCTTCACTCCACAGGGTATCCTCCCCGCAGTATTCCGGAAGATAAATGAGCATTTTCCGCTCCGCGTCCTCATAGCCGCCGAAGGCATACAGACCCTCCGGCGCCCCAAAGAGAAACCGGGCAAGCTCTAATTCCCGGGGAGAGAGGAAGCCGGTGTTCGCCGGAATATTTTTCCGGATACCGGCATTTATTTTGTCCCAAAGCTTGGCAAGAAGCAGCTTGTCCTCACCGGTTTGGGCAATTTTGACAATGTTGCTTCGATCCATGGTATCACCTGCCGATTTGCAGAAATCAATCTTCCGATAGTATACCATAGATTCGGTCGGATGAAAAGAAGTTTTTCTTGTATCGGCCGGGTTTGTGGAGTATAATGGACAAAATATGCAGGAAGAAAGGACTGAGAGAATGGTTATTGGAGTCATCGGCGGCGGGGCCTCCGGAATGGCGGCGGCGCTGGCATCATCGGAGGGGGAAGAAAACCAGGTGATCCTGATGGAGCGTCAGACCCGGGTGGGCAGAAAGCTCCAGGCCACCGGAAATGGACGCTGCAACCTGTCGAATCTCCGGACCGGTGAGAGCCACTACCATGGGCAGACACCGGATTTTTCCCGGTTTGCCCTGGACAGGTTTCCTCCGGAGGAGACCCTTCGGTGGTTTTCCTCCCTGGGCCTGTATATCGTGGCGGAGCCTGGAGGACGGGTGTACCCTTACTCGGATCAGGCTAATTCCGTGGTGGATATTCTGCGATTTGCCCTGGAAAGGCCCAACATCCAGGTAAAGCTGGGCTTTGAGGTGGAGAAGATAAAGAAGACCCGGGAGGGCTTCCTGGTAACCTCCGGGGAAGAAACGCTTTTCTGTGATCGGCTGATTGTGGCCTGTGGCGGCCTTGCGGGCAGCAAGCTGGGAGGAACCATGTCCGGCTATAAGCTGCTGCGGTCCCTGGGCCATCGCTGCACAAAGCTGCGGCCTAACCTGGTACAGATCAAAGCCGATTGGTCAAGTCTTCCGGCACTGAAGGGGATTCGGGCCAATTGCCGGGCGGAGATCCTCCATGATGGAAAGGTCTTTGCTTCCAGCCTGGGGGAGCTGCAATTTACCCAGTATGGCCTTTCCGGACCGGTGATGTTTGAGGTGTCCCGGGATGTGTGCCAGGGCGGGGGAGAGTGGCTGTGCCGGTTGGACTTCCTGCCGGAGCTGGAAGAGGAGACGCTGAAAGCCATGCTCCTCTGGCGAAGGGAGACCGCTCTGCCTGCCGGAGAGCTGCTGACGGGAATTCTCCATAACCGGCTGGGAAGAATCCTGACCCAGGCGGCGGGAATCTCCGGGAACCGTCCCATTTCCGGCCTTTCCGATTGGGAATTGGGACAGGTGGCAAAAACGGTAAAGGCCTTTTCCGTGGTGCTGACGGAGCCTTTGGGCATGGACAGCGCCCAGGTGACTGCCGGAGGCATTTTGACAGAGGCCTTTGACGAGAAGACCATGGAGAGCAGAATCGTTCCCGGCCTCTATGCCTGTGGCGAGGTGCTGGACATCGATGGGGACTGCGGAGGCTACAATCTGCAATGGGCCTGGAGTTCCGGGCGTCTGGCGGGAGAAAGCGCCGGGAGGAAATAAGATGATACGATTAAGAGACATTGCCCTGCCGCCGGAGCATAACGCCCATCAGCTTCGCTTTGAGGCGGCAAGACTGTTGGGAATCTCCAATTCCAAAATCCGAAGCCTGAAAATCATCCGCCGGAGCGTGGACGCCCGGAAGAAGCCTGAGGTAAAGATCATCTACACCGTGGATGTGGCAGTGGAGGGAAATGAGAAGAAGATTCTAAAGCAAAGCGGGTGTAAGCGGGCAGCGCCCGCTCCCACCGCCTTTTACCAGTCGCCAAAGCCCCGGGAATGCCGGGAGCAGCGTCCGGTGGTCATCGGCTTTGGTCCGGCGGGAATGTTTGCCGCTTTGATCCTTGCCATGGCAGGACAAAGGCCAATTGTCCTGGAGCGGGGAGAAGATGCGGTTTCCCGCCATGAGAAGGTGGAAACCTTCTTTTCCACCGGTATCCTGGACACGGCAAGCAACGTCCAGTTCGGAGAGGGCGGAGCGGGCACCTTTTCCGACGGCAAGCTGAACACAGGGGTGAGCAATCCCAGAATCGGCTGGATTCTGGAGCAGTTCGTGAAAGCCGGGGCCAGGGAGGAGATCCTGTATGACGCTAAGCCCCATGTGGGAACGGATATCCTGCTGACGGTGGTGCAGAATCTCCGCAAACGGATTATCGATCTGGGGGGAGAGGTTCGGTTCCGCACCCAGGTTACGGGATTTTGTACGGAAGGAAACCAGCTCACCGGAGTCAAAACGGCGGATGGGGAGCTGATTCCCTGTGACAAGGCCGTACTTGCCATTGGTCACAGCGCCCGGGATACCTTCCGGATGCTGGAAGAAATCGGGGTGCCTATGGAGCCGAAGCCCTTTGCCATGGGCGTGCGTATTGAGCAGAAGCAGAAGACCATCAACCATGCCCAATATGGGTCGGACAATCCGGCCCTGCCTCCGGCGGACTACAAGCTGGTAGAGCACCTGGCGGACGAAACGGTATACACCTTTTGCATGTGCCCGGGAGGGTATGTGGTGGCGGCAGCCTCGGAAGCGGGCGCGGTGGTGACCAATGGCATGAGCTATGCGGACCGGGACGGAGAAAACGCCAATGCGGCATTGCTTGTAACGGTGAACCCTGCCGATTTTCCTCACGAGGGGGTCCTGGGCGGGGTAAAATGGCAGCAGGAGATTGAGAAGAGGGCCTATCAGGTCAGCGGAAGCTATCGTGCACCAGCCCAAACGGTGGGAGACTTCCTGGCGGGAAGGGCAAGTGTTGGCAGCACCGGCGTGGAGCCAACCTATCGGCCCGGAGTTACCTGGTGCGACCTCCACGATGTGCTGCCGGAAAAGCTGACAAGGGCCATGGAAGAAGCCCTGCCGGGACTTGACCGGCGGCTGAAAGGTTTTGCCGATCCCTCCGGTGTGCTGACGGCGCCGGAGACCCGCAGTTCTTCCCCGGTGCGGATTCTCCGGGATGAAGAGAGACAGTCCGGTATCCGGGGCTTGTACCCTGCGGGAGAGGGCGCCGGTTACGCCGGGGGAATCATGTCCGCTGCCGTGGATGGCATCCTGACAGCGGAGGCAATCCTGGGAGAGAAATATGGAAGAAAAGCAAGTGAATAAATGGCTCCGCCATAAATTTTCCATTGTGGGATGGGCCATTCTGATTTATTATGGCCTGATGAACATTCTGGTCATGGGCACCATGACCGTGGATGTGATGAAGCAGTATCTGAGAGAGTTCGCCTCCGGAAATTTCTTCCCGGAGGTGGACACAGCGGCTCTGATGAACAACGCCTCCGGGTATCTCCTGACCATTTTTCTGGGTCTTCTGATTCTCTGGGCCTGGAAGGGTGGGGATTACTGGCGGGAGATTCTCCACAGAGAAGCGCCCATGAAGGCCTCTGCCTTTCTTGCCATGCTGACCTTGATTGCCGGTGCCCAGCTGATCAGCAGCTTTTGGATTGGAACCCTGGAAATGGTGATGAACCAGTTTGGAAAGTCTGTCCTGGACATGCTGGATGCCGTTTCCGGGGAAAGCAGCACGGTGAGCATGCTCCTGTACGCAGCGGTCCTGGCCCCTGTTTCCGAGGAGATCTTGTTTCGGGGCCTGATCCTGCGCTCCCTGAGGCCCTGCGGAAAGCGGTTTGCCATTTTCGGCTCGGCCCTTCTGTTTGCCCTGTTTCACGGAAATCTGCTGCAAGCACCCTATGCCTTTCTGGCGGGGCTGGTGCTGGGCTACTGTGCCGCAGAGTATTCACTGCTTTGGTCAACGGCGCTGCATGTTTTTAATAACCTGGTGTTGGCGGATCTTATGACAAGGCTGACAGGGTTGATGCCCGCCGGGGCGGCGGATGTTTTTACTGGTCTGGTATTTTGGGGGTTCGCCATTGCCGCTGTGGGAATCCTGATTGGAAAGCGCCGGCAGATCAGTGCCTACCGCCGGGCGGAATGGATGGACAGAAGATGCTTAAAATGCTTCTTTTCAAGCCCCGGTATCCTGGTATTTGTGGCGATTATGGGAGTGAGTATGGCGGTGTCTTTGCTGATGCTGTGAATAATTTAAGGAGGCTGTACCTTTGGGCACAGTCTCCTTTTTGGAATCTATGGATTTGGCTCTGTGGTTTTGGTTCTGCAACTGACCGGGTTTACATTTGCGCGGTATAGGAATTGGAAATTTGCCGGTAGAAAGCGGTATAGGCAGCGTTTTTGTAGGGATTCAGGAAGATATGGCCTAGGTTCATTGTCAATGCGCACAGGATGGTCCAGCCGAGGAAGGTCAGGTTCAGGACAAACAGCTCCAGCTTATGTCCCTCCATCATTGCCATGGAGCGCTTGATGGCCTCTGAGGCGGAAAGCTCTGGATGCTCCGCCATGATATAAGGTGTCATGGCATAGCTGAAACTCTTGATAACGCCGGGGATGATGAACAGCAGCATCCACAGGAAAACATAGAGCAGACGCAGGAAGTGCTGGGCGAAGCCCTGACCGAACCGGTAGAATTGGGAGAAAAGGTCGTTGAAGGCCACGTCCTTTCCGTCGTACTGCTTCAGAAGAAACTGGGCATAGCCAAGCTCGATGGTGCCGCCAATGAGAAAGGAAACGAAGCCGACAAAGCCGTAAGTGACAGATATGCGAAGGACGCCGCCAAAAGAGATGAGATCGGGGGATTCCCTCAGGCTTTTGGTGACATCCGGAAGAAATGCGCTTCCGGTGATCATGCCTCCCAGCAGACAGGCGACAACAGCCACGCCGATGGAAATGCCCCATTTCCCCGTGAGGTTACGGCGTGCTGTGGCTCGAATGCTCTGATAATCCATCAGGTTTTCATTTTCCATATTTCTGCCTCCTTTCAAGGTGATTTTATTATAACTACAATATGAGAGAAAAGCAAGAAAAATGATCCCGACCAGGGAAATAGGCGGGATCATTTTTGAAAGACTTCTTATTTTGCGGGCTTAAAGCTGTCCTTCAGGCTGACAGACCGGTTGAATACCAGATGACCGGGTCCGCAGTCCTTGCTGTCAGGGCAGAAGTAGCCCAGCCGCATGAACTGATAGGAGGCAGGGGCCTTGGCATCTGCCAGGCTGGCCTCCACCTTACAGCCGGTGAGGACCTCC
>CAYRDE010000053.1:0-1513 GCA_964422935.1 uncultured Oscillospiraceae bacterium
TGAACCTCCCGGGCGCCTGTTACCACAATGTCACAGGGCAGATGGGTATTGAGGGCATAGGGCAGCCGCTCCACGGGAATGGTGGAGGTTGTTCGGAAATTCGCCACATAGCACCGGGCGTGGACTCCCGCATCGGTACGACCGCAGCCGGTCATATGTACCGGATGGCCTACCACCATGGCAGCGGCTTTCTCCATGGTTTCCGCAATCGTGGGCAGGTTTTTCTGCACCTGCCAACCGTGGTAGGCCGTTCCCAGATAGGTTAGCCGCAAGGCAATGTTCCGCATAGCCTTCCTCACAGTCCGAAAGCGCCCAGCACCAGGACCACAGCCGCCATCCCGCCGCCCATAGCAAAGGCTTTCAGGTCCTGTCGGTGGTAGCGAAGCATTTTCATTTTGGTCCGTCCCTCGCCGCCCTGGTAGCAGCGGCATTCCATAGCGGTAGCCAGCTCGTCAGCCCGACGGAAGGCGCTGATAAACAGGGGCACCAGAATGGGAATCAGCGCCTTTGCCCGCTGGATCAGGCTGCCGGTCTCGAAGTCCGCTCCCCTGGCCTTCTGGGCAGACATGATCTTATCCGTTTCCTCGATGAGGGTGGGGATAAACCGGAGGGCAATACACATCATCATGGAAAGCTCATGGACGGGAACCTTTACCTTCTTCAAGGGGTTCATCAGGGATTCCAGCCCGTCGGTCAGGGCAATGGGCGAGGTGGTATAAGTCAGCAGGAAGGTAGCGGAAATGAGCATGAGAATTCGCGCCATCATTTGGATGGCCCGGATAATACCACCGGTGGAGATGGTGATAATCCAGAAGTCCACCAGGATCGTCCCCTCCTGGGTAAAGAACAGATTCAGCACCGCCGTGAAAATCAGAATCATCACCAGGGGCTTCATTCCCCTGACAATGGACTTCGGCGGGATGGTGGAAACCCGAATGGTCAGCACCAGCACCAGAAACATCAGTCCATAGCTCAGGACGCTCTTTGCCAGAAACAGCACCACAATATAAGCAATCAGCAAAATCAGCTTGGTCCTGGGGTCCAGGCGGTGGATTACGGAGTTCCCGGGAAAATACTGGCCTAAGGTAATATCTTTCAGCATCTTACTTTCCTCCCCGAATCCTGACCAGTTCCGCTACCGCCTGGTCAAGGGTATAGACGTTCTTTACGTCCAGTCCTTTTTTTCGCAGTGCCAGAAAAACCTGGGTCACCTGGGGGATGTTCAGGCCCATGGCAACCAGCTCCTCGGGATGGGTAAACACCTCTCCCGGGGCGGCGTCCATCGCCAAGTGGGAGCCGTTCAGCACAAGCAGCCGGTCTGTCAGCCTTGCCACATCCTCCATGGAGTGGGATACCATCATAATGGTTGCGTTCTTTCCCTTGCGGTAGGCTTCAATGTTTCCTAAAATTTCCGCCCGTCCGATGGGGTCCAGTCCCGCGGTGGGCTCGTCCAGAATAAGCACCTGGGGCTCCATGGCAATGACACCGGCAATAGCGACCCGGCGCTTCTGTC
>CAYRDE010000053.1:1523-12468 GCA_964422935.1 uncultured Oscillospiraceae bacterium
TCTGTCCGCCGGACAGGTCAAAGGGAGATACGTTCAGCTGCTGCTCTGTCAGGCCCACAAACCCGGCAGCCTCCCGCACGCGGCGGTCGATTTCCTCCTGGTTAAGGCCCATGTTCTTTGGGCCAAAAGCGATATCCTGGTAAACCGTTTCCTCAAAAAGCTGGTATTCCGGGTACTGAAACACCAGCCCCACCCGAAACCGGGCCTGGCGGGTAAACTGCTTATCCTTCCAGATATCCTCCCCATCCAGCAGCACCTGCCCTGAAGTGGGCTTTAACAGGCCGTTGAGCTGCTGCATCAGGGTGGACTTTCCGGAGCCGGTGTGACCGATGATACCGATAAACTCTCCGGGGTAAACAGCAAAGGAAACGTCCTCCAAAGCTTTATGCTCAAAGGGCGTTCCGGCGCTGTAAGTATAGCATATATTTTTTACTTCCAGAATGGGCTTCATTCTCTTTCCTCCCGACGCGTCACGCCTTTACCGCTTCATAAAGTGCCTGCGCGCAATCCTCGGGCTCCAGCCTGTCCAGAGGAAGGTGGAAGCCCGCCTGATTCAATTCCCAGCACAGCTCCACCGTCTCGGGAGCCGCCAGGCCGATGTTATGGAGCAGCTCCACCTGAGAGAAGACTTCTTCCGGCGTGCCGTCCGCTGCGATAACTCCACCATGCATCACCACAACCCGCTCCGCCTGTGCGGCTTCGTCCATATGGTGGGTAATGAGCACCACGGTAATGCCCTTCTCCCGGTTCAGCTGTCCGATGGTATTCATAACCTCCCGGCGGCCTCTGGGGTCCAGCATGGCAGTTGGCTCGTCCAGCACGATGCATTTCGGCTCCATGGCAATCACCCCCGCAATGGCGATGCGCTGCTTCTGACCGCCGGACAATAAATGGGGGGCGTGCTCCCGATATTCGTACATTTCTACCTGCTTCAGGGCAGTATCCACCCGCTTGCGGATTTCCGGACTGGCAATACCCAGATTCTCCGGGCCAAAGGCCACGTCCTCCTCCACCACATTGGCAACGATCTGGTTGTCCGGGTTCTGGAAGACCATGCCAACGTTCCTCCGGACAGCCATAATCCGCTCCTCATTGGATGTGTCGATACCGCAGACGAAGACCTTACCGCCGGAGGGCAGTAAAATAGCGTTAAAATGCTTGGCAAGGGTACTCTTTCCACAGCCATTACAGCCCAAAACCGCCACAAAGCTCCCCTGCTCTATTCTCAGATTCAGATCCTCAAACACCTTTACCCCGGGCGCGTCGTCCAATGTGGGATAGGTGTAGGCCAAATGCTCTGCCGTTATGATGTCGCTCACTTTATTTCCTCCATCAGGGCGTCCAGCGGCCCGTGGCACCGCAGGGCAGAATCAGGCCGGAGGCCTTTACCGGCAGCCCCAGCTCTCCCGCAGCGGTGGAGCCGCCGTATTTCTTTCCAAACACCACATCGGAAGCATAGCTCACCGCTGAGGGAGCCAAACCTGTGGTGTAGGAATTGATAATCACAAACAGGGGATCGTCAGACAGCACCTTTACCACCTCCTGGAGGAAGGGGTAGAAGCTTGTCTCCATTTTCCAGATCTCTCCTCCGGGACCTCTGCCGTAGCTGGGTGGGTCCATGATGATACCATCGTACTTCCGCCCCCGGCGAATCTCCCGTTGAATGAATTTCGCACAGTCATCCACCATCCAGTGAATCTTCGCCTCTCCCAGGCCGGAGGCAATGGCGTTTTCCTTGGCCCAGGCTACCATGCCCTTGGAGGCGTCCACATGGAAAACCTCCGCGCCTCCGGCTGCTGCCGCCAAAGTGGCGCCGCCGGAGTAGGCAAACAAATTCAGCACCCGGACAGGTCGGTTTGCCCCGGACACCTTCTCCCGGATAAAGTCCCAGTTGGCAGCCTGCTCCGGAAAGACACCGGTGTGCTTAAAGTTCATGGGCTTGACGTTAAAGGTCAGGTAATCCTTATAGTGAACCTGCCATCTCTCCGGCAGCGTATGCTCCGTCCAGTGTCCGCCGCCGGTATTGGAGCGCAGATACCGGGCGTCATAGTGCTTCCATTCCGGGGCAGTATGAGGCGTATTCCAGATCACCTGAGGGTCCGGACGCACCAGAATATACTTTCCCCACCGTTCCAGGCGCTCCCCGTCGGAAGTGTCCAAAACCTCATATTCCTTCCATTCATCGGAAATCCAAATCATGGGGTTCCTCCTCTCTTTGCGCTTCTTTCCTCTGTCCCGGAAAGCCCTCGCTGCCTTCCGGGACGATTCTCGCCGGGGCCCTCAGCCCCAGAAACCGTCATCGCCCATGTCGGCGCCTCCGCCATTGTCAAACCAATTGTCGCCGTTGCCGCCAAAATCATCGTCATCGGGCCAGGAAGCAGCCGCATCATGGACCGGGCAAACCAGATACGGCGCGTTGTTGCCGTGATTGGAATTGCCGGAGAAGCCGTACCAGTCCCCGTCCTCATAATACACATACCCATCATTCAGATAGCCGTCCACCAGGCCGCAGCCGGCGGCGTCCCGAATCTCCTGAACCTCGTCCTGGTTCATCCGTACCAGCGCCCGGGAGGATACCTCTCCATACTCGGAACAGTAAGGCCCTGCCACACCGCCTCCGGCGGTACAGTAGTCCACCAGCACATGCTTGTCGCAGGTTTCCGTAGGCTCGTCTCCGTTATAGAGGTTTACATAAACCACTCTGTCCATTCCCCGGGCATCCGCACGGCAGGCATTGGTGGCAAGCTTTCCGGAATCGAGGCAGATGGCAACACTGTGGAGCGCGTTTCCGTTGTACAGCGCCTCCGAGGGCTTTCCGTCGTGGATGGGCTGCATAACCTTCCGCCACATCACAGCGGCGGGGTTCGCCGTATTCACCCGGACCTCCTCCGGCTTATCGTAGCCGGCCCATACCGCAGCGGTGTAGTGCTTGGTGTAGCCGCAGAACCAGCGGTCACGATTGGAAGAGGTGGTGCCGGTTTTACCGGCGATCTGCTGACCGGGGAACACGGAAGCACCGCCGGTGCCGTAGGTCGCGGCGTTATTCAGGCAGTAATTCATATAGGTCGCGGATTTTTCGCTGAGAATTCTCCGGGTATCCTGGGTGTTGTCCACCACCAGCTCACCGTCGCTGTTATACACCTTGGTAAAAAGTCTTGCCTCCCGATAAACGCCGTCATTGGGGAAGGTGGCGTAGGCCGCCGCCATCTCCCGGACGGTAGCGCCTACCGTCAGAGCGCCCAGACCCAGTGGCGCCAGTCCAATGTCCGAGAGGACCTGACCGGAGGCGGTTTCATAGTTCTCCACCAGATGCTCCAGGCCGAAATTGTATTTGGCAAAGCTGTAGGCGTATTCGCAGCCGATATAATCCAGGGTGCGGACAGATATGGTGTTCACGGAGTTGACAATGCCCTGGAATACCGTTCTGGCATACTGATATTTCCGGTTGTCGTTTTTGGGCCAGTTCCCGTCTTCATAGGAAATGGGCAGGTCCTTGATCACCGTGCCGGGATTTACCTTTCCGGATTCGAAGGCCGGCCCATAGACCGCAATGGGCTTCAAAGAGGAGCCGGTTTGCAGCTTGGCCTGGGTGGCCCGGTTGTAGCCCAGGAAGGTATCCTTCTCCCCTACGCCGCCGGACAGGGCCACCACATCGCCGGTGCGGTTGTCGATCACCACAATGGCGGACTGGAGCTGCTGCTGGCTGTTGGTCCTGGGCATATTGCTCAGGTCCTGGTACACCTCATCCACCTGGCGCTGAACGTCCATATCCAGGGGTACATAAATATGGTAGCCGCCCTTCTGAATTCGCTCCAGGTACAAATCCCGGTCTGCCTGGGTCATGTCGTCCCAGGTTTTGCCGTCCTGCTCTGCAAGATAGGAAGCAAAGTCCAGAATCACGGCGTCCACATACCAGCTGTAGATATGCTGGGAAGCGTTGGTGGAAACCGGGGTCAGGCTGCCGCAGACGGGACAGTAGTAGTTACCGTCCTCTCCCACCTTGAAGTTGCTGCGGGTGCCGCCGTAGCCGCAGGCCAGGTTTTCGCAGATGGTCCACCGATCTTCATCGGCAATGCCTTCCTTGAAGACCAGCTCCTGGTCCACAGCCTCCTGATATTCTTCCTCCGTCAGGTAGCCCTGCTCCTTCATCTGCTCCAGGACGTTGAGCTGCCGGACACGGTTCCGTCCGGCGCCGTCCCGCTCTTCCCCCCGGAACATAAATACATAGTTGGAATAAGGATTATAGAGAGAGGGGTTGTTGGTAATGCTGATGAGGCTTGCGCACTCGGCTACGGACAGGTTTCTCAGCTCCTTGCCAAAGTATTCCGCCGCCGCGCTTTTGACTCCGTAGCAGCCCTTGCCCAGGTAGATGCGGTTCAGGTACTGCTCCATGATCACGTCCTTATCGTAATCCCGCTCACAGATCTGGGCCCGGAAAATCTCCATGACCTTCCGCTGGACGGTGACGCTCTTATCGCCGGTGGAGTTCTTGACAAGCTGCTGGGTGATGGTGGAGCCGCCGAACTGGTCGCCGCCGCCGAAGAACATGTTCATGCAGGCCTTTACGGTCGTAATCCAGTCCACGCCCTGGTGCTCATAAAACCGCTTATCCTCAATGGACACCACCGCGTCGATCATGGCCTGGGGAATTTCATCCAGGTAGGCCCACTGCCGGTCGGTGGTGGTATAAATTTGCTGAAGCTGCTGAATATCTCCTGCGGAATCCACATAATAAATAAAGGAGGTCTCCTCCAGGACGTAATCGTCCAGTGACCAGTCTGCCGCTTCGGAGAGGATATCGTTTTGCAGGTAGTCTCCCAGGGTGCCCACAAAGACCGTACCGCAGATCAGAACAATGAGCAGCACCGTCGCCGCCGCCATGACCGCAAGCTTCACCGCGGACAGGACCAGGGAAAAAGCCGCATAGAGAATTTTAATGAGCCAATGGGGATTCCACTCCTGACGGGGTTTCTTTCTCCTTCTCAGCTTTTTTTCTTCTGCCATACTCAGGATACCTCCAATAAGATCAGCCGCATGGAATGCGGGAATTGGTTGATTATGCTTCGGCCCACGTTTTTTAACGCCGCCGAATTGGCTGTGCCACTGCGCTATTTCTTAGTGCCGACATAGCAATACGGATATGATTATAGCATACCCAATCTCAAAACGAAAGCCCCAAATTATAAATAAAAGATTAAACTTTGGGGAACCTAAGGCCAAAGGGAGGCGCTGCCGCTATGAAATACAAGAAGTCTTTTTCCGTTTTTCTGCTGCTTTATCTGGTGCTTGGCACCTGGAAAGGGTATGTGGCTCTGTTTGAAGGCGCAAAGACGGAGCCCCGCCAAATCTTCGCCACCGCTACCGCTTCTCTGCCGGAAGCCGATCAGGCCGCTCTGGAAAAGGGAATTATTGTCCGCAACGACCGGGACCTCCAAGCCCTGCTGGACGATTATCTGTCATAAATTATGGACCCGGTTTCTGTACAAAATTCCCTATTGATTTTATTCTCCTGTAGCGGTAGAATAGAGGCAAGCTAAGGCAAGGAGGCCATTCCATGGATCAGTACGGATCTGACTTTCTCACCATCACCGATGAAGACGGCACCGAGTATGAGCTGGAGGTCCTCTCCACCATGGAGTATAACGGCAGTACCTACCTGGCTGTGATTCCCGCCGGAGAGAGTCAGGAGAATCTTCAGCTTGAGGTTACCATTCTCAAGTCCCTGGAGGAGGACGGCGAACCCATCCTCTGTGCCATTGAGGATGAGGAGGAACTGCAGGCCGTCTATGATTTAATCATGGATTCTCTCTACGAGGACGAAGACGAAACATAATATTGTATTTCCTGCTTGGTGCGTGGCGTGTCCTTTTGGACCCACATTTTTTCATTGGGACGTTAGACTTCCATGCCTGTTTGCAGACCTCCCGCCCTGGCGCAAGACCGTGGGTGGACGCTGGGAGCAGTAACGGTATGGAGCGGCATCCCACCTGCCATTTCGTGCAGGTCATAATTGGACGCGATACGGCTAAAGCGGGTGCATGGGGAGCTTCGGCTCCCCATGTTTTTTATATCAGGCTTACAGCGTTCTTCCGGATAAAGGCGAATTTGCCCCCGGAAGACGTAAATTTTTTGTTTTTCCTGACCTTTCTCCAGATTGCCCCTTGAAACTGGGGGAAAGATACGCTATAATACGGTAGTCTGTGTGCATTTGCTTCCCTTTGCACAAGTATCCCTAGGACAGATGAGAGGAATTGATTCGTATGAGTTCATCCAGCAAGAAAAAAATACGCAAGGAGCAGGAAGCCGCGAAGCTGACCGAAAAGCAGCTTACCGCTCAGAAAGAAGCCCGAAAAGTAAGCCTTTATACCACCCTCTTCGTTGTCGCCATGGCGCTGCTGTTGGTGGTTGCCATTGTGGTCGGCGTCAATCAGGTTATGACGAACAGCGGCGTCCGGGAACGGAAGACCGTCGCCATGACCGTCAACGATCATTCTGTCAGCAATGCCGAGCTGAACTATTTCTACATGGACGCTGTCAACACCTTCTACAGCTCCTACGGCAGCTACGCCTCCATGATGGGTCTGGATCTGTCCACGCCCCTCAATGAGCAGGTTTTGGATGAAGAGACCGGCATGACCTGGGCGGACAACTTTATGGATACCGCCAAGAGCAACGCCAAATCCGTCTACGCTCTGGCGGACGCCGCCGCAGAAGCGGGCTTTACCCTGGACGAAGAGGCATCCAATGAGGTGGAAAACAACATCTCCACTCTGCGGCTCTATGCCCAGATGTACGGCTATTCCGATGTGGACGCCTATCTGAAGGCCATGTACGGTCACGGCGCCAATGAGGAAAACTTCCGGGCCTATACTCAGCTGCGTGCCCTTGCCAGCGACTATCAGTCCCATTATTCCGACTCCCTGACCTATACCGACGCTGATCTGCGGGCTGCTGACAGCGATGACTACAACGCCTACACCTACAACACCTACTATCTGTCCGTCTCCCGGTTCCTGGAAGGCGGCACCACCGGTGAGGACGGCGCCACCACCTACTCCGACGAGGAGCGGGCCGCCGCTGTAAAGGCTGCCGAAGAAGCTGCCAAGTCCCTGGTAGGCGAGGATATCGTCACCCTGACAGATCTGGACAGCGCCATTGCCGCTCTGCCCGTCAGCAAGGACACCACGCCTTCCAGCTCTGCCCACAATGGCACCCTGGCCTCCTCCATCGCCTCCACTTACGGGGATTGGGTGAAGGATTCCGCCCGGAAGGAGGGCGACAAGACCTATATTGCCAGCACCTCCACCTCCACCGATGAAAACGGCAAGGAAACCACCAACACCGACGGCTTCTATGTGATTTACTTTGTGGAGTCCAGCGACAATACCTTCGCCTTAAAGAATGTGCGCCACATTCTGGTCTCCTTCGAGGGCGGCACCACGGATTCTTCCACCGGCTCCACCACCTACTCTGACGAAGAGAAGGCCGCCGCCAAGGAGAAGGCCGAGGATCTGCTGAAGCAGTGGAAGGCCGGCGACGCCACCGAAGACAGCTTTGCCGCTCTGGCCCGCGACAACAGTACCGATACCGGTTCCGTGGAAAACGGCGGTCTGTACGAGAATATCTATCCCGGTCAGATGGTCACAGCCTTCAATGACTGGTGCTTCGATGCCACCCGCAAGAGCGGTGATACCGGCATTGTGGAAACCAACTACGGCTACCATGTGATGTACTTTGTTGGCGATGCCCAGCAGAATTATCGGGACTACCTGATCACCAACGACCTGCGCACTGCGGATATGGACGAGTGGTATCAGGGTCTGGTGGATTCCGCTTCCACCACGGACGGCGATACCCGCTATATCCGTACCGATCTGGTTCTGAACCGGAGCTAAGTCATATCGGAAAATCGAAATATCTGTAATAAAATCACCTCCCAGGGATAAACTTCCAAGGGGGGTGATTTTTTGCGAAACAAGCTGTACATGAGCGCCATTCTGGCGGGACTTGTCGCCGGAGCTGTGACCGGTTTGTTTGGCGCCGGAGGCGGCATGGTGCTGGTGCCGCTCCTGACGCTTCTGAAGGGGGTGGAGGAGAAAGCCGTTTTCCCCTGCTCCGTATCCATCATCCTGCCTATCTGTGTCATATCCCTGATTGCCACAGCCGCCCTGGACACCGTGCCCTGGCACACTGCCCTTCCCTACCTGATTGGCAGTGCCGCGGGAGGCTTCTGCGCGGGAAAATGGGGCGGAAAGATCCCAGTGAAGTGGCTTCACCGGGGCTTGGGCCTGTTCATTTTATGGGGAGGGATTCGTTATTTATGCTAGAAAGCTTTCCGATTGCCCTGATGGTTGGCGCCATTCTGGGATTTCTGTCCGGCCTGGGCGTGGGAGGCGGCAGCCTGCTGATCCTCTGGCTGACGCTGGTTCTGAACATGCCGGCTTCCACCGCACGAGGGATTAATCTGGCATTTTTTCTCCCCACCGCGTTGATCTCCTGCTTTTTCCGCTGGAAGCAGGGAGCGTTAAAGCTTTCTGTAGTGGTTCCCGGGGCAATCAGCGGGTGCATTGCCGCCGCCGGGTTTACATGGCTGGGGCTTCACATGGACGTAGGGCTGCTGAAAAAGGGGTTTGGGGTGCTGCTGCTGGTGACCGGAGTTCGGGAGCTACTCTATAAGCCGAAACGTTAGCCCCAACATTTAAGGCTGTCTCGTACATGAGACAGCCTTAAATATTACATATTCCTCTTCCGAAATTCCAGATACCCTTCCAGAATCAGCGTTGCTGCCACAGCATCCACCGTTTCCTTCCGTTTCTTTCCGTGATAATTATGCTGAGACAGAATGTTATGCGCCTCCACCGTAGTGCGGCGCTCATCCCACATCACGACTGGCAGCCCTGTGGCTTCCTTTAATTGCTCAGCGAACTCCCGGCAAAGCTGGGCCCTGGCTCCCTCGGTGCCGTCCATATTCCGGGGCAGGCCAACCGCAATCTCCCCCACCTGGTTTTCCTTCGCCAGACGGACGATATCGGCAATGGCCTTCTCCCGATTCCGGCTGGGTACCACCGTAGCAGAGCCGGCGATAGTACACAGCAAATCCGAAATGGCTACCCCCGTCCGGGCATCGCCATAGTCTATTCCCATAATTCTCATTTTACTTCCTCCGCTTTCGTAACTGCACATATCATACTACAAAATCCCCGAAAAATAAAGAAAAAAATGATTGACTTTACAACCTCCCCATGTTAGAATGTATTCACCTGTGAAAAAGGGTTCTTTTTTTGTGCGCCTTTTTCAGCTTCGGAGCGGGGAAGGTAGTTGCCCCGCTGACTAAAATTTGATTAGCCGGAGTGATACAGGGAGGCAATGATTTAAGGAGGTGCCGTTATGCGCGTAAAAGTCACTTTGAGATGCAATGAGTGCAAGCAGAGAAACTACAACACCATGAAGAACAAGAAGAACGACCCTGACCGTCTCGAGATGAAGAAGTACTGCAGATTCTGCAGAAAGCACACGGTTCACAGCGAGACCAAGTAAGGAGGCTCTCTCATGGCTGAAGTGAAAAAGGAAAACTGGTTCAAAAGAACCTGGGGCAAGGTCAAGAAATACTTCCGTGAGCTTCGCAGCGAACTGAAGAAGGTCGTTTGGCCCACCCCCCAGCAGGTTCTGAAGAACGCCGTGATCGTTGTCGGCTGTGTTGTCTTCGTCGGCGTGTTCATCTGGCTGTTCGACTTTGTTGCCCAGGTCGGTATTGACGCCCTCATCGGCGCCTTCCACTAAGGTACAGACAAATGGCAGAAACTGCAAAATGGTATGTAGTGCATACCTACTCCGGATACGAAAATACCGTTAAGGCTACCATCGAGAAGACTGTGGAATCCCGTGGCCTTCAGGATCAGATCCTGGCCACCTCCATTCCTCTGGAAACCGTCACCGAGATCACCGAGTCCGGCGCCAGCAAGACCTACGACCGCAAGGTCTATCCCGGTTATGTGCTGGTGAAGATGGTCTACAGCGATGATACCTGGCATGTGATTCGGAACATTCGGGGCGTTACCGGCTTTGTCGGAACCTCCAGCAACGATCCCACCCCTCTGACCGAGGACGAGGTCTACGCTATGGGTGTGGAGAAGAAGGAAATCGTCGTGAGCTACGCCGCGGGAGATACCGTGCGGATCCTGGACGGCCCCTTAAGCTCCTTCACCGGCACCGTAGAGAGTGTCGATGTGGATCGCAATGCGGTGAGCGTGATCGTATCCATGTTCGGCCGCGAAACCTCCGTCGAGTTTGAGCTCGATCAGGTGGAGGTTATTTCCCAGTAAACGCATCGGGCCGATTTTTCGGTCGGAACGTGGGAGGGGTATGTACCCCGACAAACATGCGCTATGCGCATATTACCACATTTTATTCAGGAGGTGCTATTTATGGCACAGAAAGTCACTGGCATTATCAAACTTCAGATTAACGCCGCCAAGGCGACCGCTTCTCCCCCTGTAGGCCCTGCTCTGGGTCAGCACGGCGTGAACATTGCTGCTTTCATTAAAGAGTTCAACGCCCGCACCAAGGACATGGAGGGTTACAAGATCCCCGTTGTCATCACGGTTTACGCTGACCGCAGCTTTACCTTCATCACCAAGACTCCTCCGACCCCCATGCTCATTATGAAGGCCATCGGCCTGGACAAGGGTTCCGGTGTCCCCAACAAGACCAAGGTCGGCACCATCACCAAGGCACAGGTCGCCGAAATTGCCAAGACCAAGATGCCTGACCTGAACTGCCCCACTCTGGAGGCTGCCGAGGCTCAGGTTGCCGGTACCTGCCGTTCCATGGGCGTTACCGTGGTCGATTGACATTTTTAACGCCGATTGATATTTGCTAACCGGGGAGATTTGACCCGGATATGTGGGAGGATTATTCCGCATTACCACGATAAGGAGGATAAATA
>CAYRDE010000054.1:0-12181 GCA_964422935.1 uncultured Oscillospiraceae bacterium
TGCAAAGTAGCTTCGGCATCATCATGCTGGCTCTGGGGGACAACCAGAAGCAGCCGAAGATTCTGTCCCTGCGGCAGATTATCGACGAGTATTTAAAGCATCAGGAGGAGATCCTGACCCGGAGAACCCAGTATGATCTGCGGAAGGCCCGGGAGCGTGCCCATCTGCTGGAAGGTCTGCTCATTGCCCAGGATAATATTGATGAGGTCATCCATATCATTCGCTCTGCCTACGATGACGCAAAACAAAAGCTGATGGAGCGGTTTAATTTGGACGATGTTCAGGCCCAGGCCATTCTGGATATGCGTCTGAAAGCCCTCCAGGGCCTTGACCGGGAAAAGCTCCAGGGAGAGTATGACGATCTCCAGGAGAAAATCCGGTATTATCTGGAACTGCTGGCAGATGAAGGAAAGCTGAAAGCCCTCCTCCGGGAAGAGCTGATCGAGATTCGGGACAAGTACGGCGACGACCGGAAGACCGAGATTCAGGAGATTGAGGACGAAATTGATATTGAAGACCTGATTGAAGAGGAGACCTGTGCCTTTACCCTTAGCAACCAGGGCTATATCAAGCGGATGCCTGTGGATACCTACCGCACCCAGAGCCGGGGTGGGCGGGGCGTCAGCGCCCAGAATCTGAAGGAAGAGGACTATGTCAAGTCCCTGACCATCGCCTCTACCCATGACCATATGCTGTTCTTTACTGACCTGGGCCGTGTTCATCATCGGAAGGGCTATCAGATCCCCGAGGCCGGGCGGACAGCCAGAGGCACCGCCATTGTTAACGTCCTGCCGCTGGAGGCCGGAGAAAAGGTCACTGCCATGGTCATCACCCGGGAGTTTGACGATAATGAATTCCTGATTATGGCGACAAGAAAGGGCACCGTGAAGCGGATTCCCTTTGTGTCTCTGAAAACCAACCGGAAGAGTGGTATTCGTGCTATCACGTTAGAGGAAGGGGACCATCTGGTAAACGTCATCCGCACCAACGGCAATGACAATATCCTTCTCGCCACTGCCCAGGGCATGGCAATCTGCTTCAACGAAAACGATGTCCGTCCCATGGGCCGTGACGCTGCCGGTGTCCGGGGCATTTCCCTCAGTGAGGGAGATTATGTGGTTGGCGCGGAAAAGGCAGAGGAGGGGAAGACCCTGCTCACCGTCACCGTCAACGGCTTCGGCAAGCGGACAGAGTTGAATGAGTACCTCCGCACCGGTCCCGACGGGGAGAAGATTCCCCAGGGAAGAGGCGGCAAGGGCCTGAAAAACTACAACATTACGGAAAAGACCGGTATTGTAGCGGGCTGCCGTGTGGTCGGAGAAACCGACGATGTGATGGTCATTGAAAACGGCGGCGTGATCATCCGGATTCCCGCCTCCTCCATCAACATCTACAAGCGGGATGTGCAGGGCGTAATTGTCATGCGCATTGAGGAGGGCAATCAGGTGGTATCCCTGGAGCGTGTGGAAGCGGAAGATACGGACGAGGAAATTCTGGAATGAAAACCGTCACCCTATATACGGATGGCGCCTGTTCCGGCAACCCTGGCCCGGGAGGCTGGGGTGCCATCCTCTCCTATAACGGAATAGAAAGGGAGCTTTCCGGCGGCGAATCCAATACCACCAACAATCGAATGGAGCTTACCGCCGTAATCCGGGGCCTGGAAGCGCTGAAGGAGCCATGTAACGTGGAATTATATTCCGACTCCAAATACGTCATAGATGCCCTGGAAAAGGGCTGGGCCTGGGGCTGGAAGAAGCGGGGCTGGGTGAAATCCGATAAGAAGCCGGCGCTCAACCCGGACCTGTGGGATACCCTGCTCAGTCTGACCAGGAAGCATAAGGTTACCTGTCACTGGGTCAAGGGCCACGCGGAAAATCCAAAAAACAACCGCTGTGACGAGCTGGCGGTGGCCCAGAGCAAGAAGCAAAAGTAGAGGAATCAGTATGTATCTGTCCATCGGAAACGACTTCGCGGTCAGAGACAGGAATGTTGTGGGAATCTTTGACCTGGACAACACCTCCACTTCAAAGCGCACCCGGGAATTTTTAGACCGGGCGGAACAGGAGGGAGAGGTGGTTCCCTGCGATGATCTGCCCAAATCCTTTGTGCTGACCAGTGAATACGGCTTCTCCCGGGTTCGGCTGTCGGAGCTTTCTCCAGCCACTCTGGAAAAAAGAATCAGGGGATAAAAGAAAATCCGGCTCTGAAAAATCAGGGCCGGATCTTCTTGCTAGGCGTCTCTAAATTTTTAGAAGGACGTCTCAGCTTGCTTTTTCATCCATCAGATAGCGGACAAACCGATCAAAATCCTTGGGGTCAGACAAGGTAAGGGAAATTCCTTCCTTGGGAATCTCTAAAGTATTAAACAGGCGGACAGCTACAGGATCGCTTTTCAGATCACAGGCAGTGCCGTCGCTTAAATTCAGAAAAACCGGACCTTCGCAGGCGTCAATGTTCTGCATGAGAGTTTCTTTGTTGGGGTTTAAAATTCGAATCATTTTGCATGGCTCCTTTCCTGAGTTTGCATTTTTGATTTGCCCGAGGAAAAATTATATTGCGTATCCCCCTCAGGTATGCTATGATTATATCACTGGAGAATGGAAATATATAGAATAAAATCCCAATAATTCTATGACAAAACCGTCATAGTAATATTCAGGAGGCAAAAATGGCAATCTTACCCGGTAAATCCAGGGCGGACCCCCGGCAGCATGAACTTGTAAAACACGGTACGATCTTCTTTCCCATTGGCTGCTATGCCGATAATTTGGCGGAGGAGGCGGTGCCCTGGCACTGGCATGAGGAATTTGAGTATGCCCTGGATTTTGAAAAGGAAACCGTATTTCTGGTGGAAAACATGCGGGTGGTGATTCAGCCGGGAGACGGAATTTTTATCAATTCCGGCGTGCTTCACAGCGTGGAACGGCCTCCCCGGAAAAGAAAGAGACGGCCCCATGTCCGGTTCCACTCTGTTGTGTTCCATGCCCGGCTGGTTGGTGGCAATCGGGACAGTATCTTTTGGGAAAAGCTCATAAAGCCTCTGCTGACGGATTCCGCTCTGCGCTATGTGGTACTCCACAGGGAGATCCCCTGGCAGAACGAGGCGTTAAGCTGCTTCCAGGCTGTTTTGAGAGCAGCAGAAAAGGAAGAGATTGGTTATGAGAATTTTGTCCGCTACCAGCTTACCGCGGCTCTGGGACTGCTGAGCCGGAACTGTCCGGTAATCACCCAGTCCTTATCGGAGCAGGAGCTTGTGAATGAGGAGCGCATCCGGATCATGCTGGATTATATTCACGGGAATTTCAATGACGAGCTGACGGTGGAAAAGATCGCTGCCAGTGCCAATATCAGTGCCAGCGCCTGCTTGCGCTGCTTTCATCAGCTGATGGATACCACACCAATTCAATATGTGAAAAACCTCCGGCTGGAAAAAGCAGCGGAAATGCTGAGGGAAACCTCGAAAACCGCAAAAGAAGCGGCACTGGAGTGCGGCTTTAATGATGTCAGCTATTTCACCAAGATTTTCCGGGAGAAGGTGGGGATTACACCGAAGGAATACCAGAAAATCTCCAGGCTGGGAGATTTGGAGGAAGAGGAGGAAAAACAGGAGAAGGCCCTTCCGCAGCAGCCTTGAGAAAACCACGGAAAACCCGTGTTCATAATTTATGGTTTACATAAATATTCTTATTTTCCTTATCCACAACGATTTCCACAGAAGTTATCCACATTCTCCACAGATTTTTCCACAGCCATTTTGAAAAAAGTCCTTGGAAAAAGAGAATTTTGGGGAGAAACCTTAAAAACTCCACAGCCGTTTCACTGGCTGTGGAGTTTTTTGTGATTAACATAAAACCTGTTTATTCGAAAATCAGACGGGCGCTGAATACCCGGTGCTTTTCTTCGTTTCCCTCCCGATGGCCTTCCACCTGCAGCGTATCCTCTGACAGAAGATCCCATTGGAGGTTCAGGTTTTGTCCCTCCCGGGCCTCACTGAGATAGCAGACCGTGAATTCCTTGAGAGTGTGGGTTCTGTGGAAGGGGCTGGGGAACAGATCGTCGATCCAGTCCAGATACCGGGTGTTGTTCATGTGACCGTTTCGATCCAGGTCCGTGAAGCAGACCTGACGGTTCATCTGACTGCCCAGGGGCTTTGGAATCAGGCCGCCGGGAATGGCAAGCTCTCCACCCCGAACGGTGCCGGGGACGATGATCCCGCTTTTCCCGGGGAGAATCATGTTTCGGGTATCCAGATCCATCAGCACCCACAATGTGACAGAGCGGAAGCACTCGTTCCCCTTTTCATCATAGGCAACCATAGACCTGGGATAGGCCACCCGGGTGGTGGGCATGGGCCAGGTTTCCACATGGATGGTCTCACCAATCCGGGGCAGCCGGGTGATCTGAACTCTGTGCCGGGATACGGCCCAGAAAAGATGCTGCTTTCCCACAGAGGCATTGTCCACCGATAGCTCGGTGCAGTGCATACCCGCAACCTCCTGGGCAAAAATCAGAATCGCGGAGGGCTTTAATCTGCCGTATCGGTCAACGTAGATGTCCGTCAGTTCAAAGTCCTTTTGAAAAATGGGTTCCATGAATAGATTACCTCGATTATTTGAAGATTATGGAAGCTCTGAACAAATCGGCAAGTGCTGGAAGCGAGAGATTTTGGCTCAGCCGAAAGTTCTGAAAGTGGAGGAATACTGTATGTATTTCCCGCTTCAAGGGGTCCCCATAAAGCACAACGTGATTTATGGGGAGAGGAGCAGTCCGAACATTGCCGGAGTTTTCCGCTTGCGGAAAACGGAGCATAATGTTTGGTACTGCGACGACCTGCACGGATGGGGCAAAAGATCCGCTTCCCAGCCGCAGACGATTTATTCAGAGTTTCCTTATGTTTTATCTTCCGTCAGGATCAGCTCCACGGAGTATTGCTGACCGTTTCGGTAGACCACCGCAGTGAGCATATCCCCAACCTCTTTGTTCGCCAAAGCCACCTTTAATTCATTCATGGTGGTGATTTGGGTGTCATTGAGGCTGATGAGAATATCTCCCTGGGCAATGCCCTTTTCGTAGGAATCGCTGCCCTTTTCCACATGGGTGATATACAGGCCCGAGGGAAGACGGTAATAGTGCTGATAGAAAATAGAGAGGGACTCTCCGGTAATGCCCAGAGTGGGTCGTCCGGAGACATAGCCCTGGGTGATGAGCTGGTTTACAATGTCCTTGACGGTGGTGCTGGGAATGGCAAAGCCGATGCCCTCCACACCGGAAGAGCTGGTAAAGGTTCCGATCTTCATGGTGTTGATGCCCACCACCTGACCGTAGCAGTTAATGAGAGGACCGCCGGAATTGCCGGAATTCAGGGCGGCGTTGGTCTGGATCAGGGTCATGGTGTGACCGTTTACATCCACATCCCGATTGATGGCGGAGACAATGCCGTCTGTATAGGTGCCCCGGAATTTGGCTCCCAGGGGGTCCCCAATGGCTACCACCGTATCGCCTACCCGAAGGGCAGAGGAATCGCCGAACTGGGCGGGGGTCAGATCCTCTGCCTCTACCCGTAAAACAGCCAGGTCGGATATTTCGTCGCTTCCCAGAATTTTGGCGGAGAGTAACCGGTTATCCGTAAGCTGAACGGAAATTCCGGTGCTGTCCTCAATCACATGGGCATTGGTGATGAGATAGCCGTCCCTGGACAGCACCACTCCGGTGCCGGAGCTGGTGCCCGTGGCAGTGGTGCTGGTGATGGATACCACAGAGGGAATGCTCCTGGAATAGATATCCTGAAGGGATAGACCATCCTGCTCCGGCAGATTTTCCGGACTGATAGGAGAGGGCTGTAATTCCATCCCCAAAGATTCCTCTGCCGGTGGAAGGGTTTCCGCAATGGTGGAAAGAAGGGCTTCCGTCTCCGTCTGTCCGGCGGTGAAGGAGATAGCCAGATCTGGCTTTTCCTGCCGCTGAATTTTTTTAAAGAGCTTAATATTGAGAAGACCCAGAAGGGTAATAATCCCGCACAGAAAAATAATCAGAATCAGCAGCGCCGCGTATAGCCCACCCTTGTCCTTGGGAGGTTGGGTAGGACCGGTGCCGTAGACGCTGTCATCCCAGGCGGTATGATGGCGGTATTTGTGTTCATCCATAGAGAAATCCTCCGACAAAAATCATTTTGTCCTTTGCCTGATGAGATACAGCAGGATATACAGCTTTCTGACGTTTCTCAGTTGACCAGGGGCATTGTAAAGGTAAAGGTGGTCTTTCCGTCCTTGCTGCTGACGGAAATATCCTCACCGTGGCTGCAAACAATGGTCTTGACGATGTAAAGGCCCAGACCCCAGCCGTCCCGGTTCTGGGAGCGGGATTTGTCCAGCTTGTGGAACCGGTCAAATACCAGAGGCAGCTCCTCGGGGGGAATGGTTTCTCCATCGTTGCTGACGGAGATGTAGGCCTTATTGCCTCCCTCCCGGATACGCATACCGATGGTCCCACCCGTGGGACAGAACTTGACGGCGTTATCCAGAAGATTATAGATTACCTGGGTGATATAGTCCTGGTTTGCCATGGTGAAGACGGGATGCTCCGGCATATCCACATCCACGTTCAGCCCCTTGTCGGTGATTTTCTTCTCAAAGGTGATGAGCACCTGTCCCAGGGCTTCTTCCAGATCAAAGTGGATTTTCTTTTCTTCGGGAATGCCCTGCTCCTTTTGCAGCTGAGAGATATCCAGCATACTGCGCACCAACCGGCTTAAGCGCTTTGTTTCGTCGGATACAATGTGCAGATAATGCTCCTGACGCTGGGGCGGAATGGTTCCGTCCAGAATGCCGTCCACATAGCCGGATATGGTAGTCATGGGGGTTTTCAGCTCATGGGATACATTGGCTACGAATTCCTGACGCTGGTATTCGCTTTTTTGCAGGGAGGAGGCCATGTTGTTGAAGGCCAGAGCCAGCTCCTGCATTTCCTCGGAGCAGGAATCCTCTACCTTGACCCGGGCTTCCAGGTCACCGTGACCAAAGGCGGTGGCAGCGTTTGCCATATCCCGGAGGGGGCGGCTTTCCCGGCGGGCAAAGGCGGTCACTGCCAGCACCGACACCACCACCACAAACAGGGCGGCGGTGAGGAAGATATTGGAAATCTTATTTTGAATCCGGGTGGTAACCGCGGTGGGGGTGGAGATCATCACGATGCCCGCAGGCACATCGTTTACCAAAATGGGAACCGACACCACATAGCGCTGCTCCTCATAAAGTCCCTGGAGTACGCCGGTGGCGGTATCACTGCCGTTTTGGATCACCTTATCCATGTAATCCCGGTTGAGCTGTAAGCCCTGATGGTCACAGGCATTGGGGCCGTGGGAGCAGAGAATGACGAAGCCATCCCGGTCGCAGATCACGGCGTCGGTATTGGTGATCTGTGAAATCACATCCAGATTCAGCATAAAGGCCCGGCATTGCAGGTTTCCCTCCACGCTGTAGGAGGCCGCCAGATCCGCAATGACGGTGGCATCCTCCTTGAGGCTGGATACGGAACTGCCCTCCAGATAGTCCTTGACCTGCAGCTGAAAGGCAGCGCCCAGAATGGTCAGGGCCAGCAGCAGGATGGTTGCTGCCATGGAGAAGTTGCGTCCGAATGAGGTTTTCATGGATTACAGAACCTCAAACTTATAGCCCACGCCCCATACGGTTTTCAGGCTCCAGCTTTCACTGACCCCTTCCAGCTTTTCCCGGAGACGCTTCACATGGACATCCACCGTCCGGGAGTCGCCGAAGTAGTCAAAGCCCCATACTTCGTCCAGCAACTGGTTGCGGGTATAGACCCGGTTGGGAGAGGAGGCCAGGTAGTAAAGAAGCTCCATTTCCTTGGGAGGCGTATCCACCTTCTTGCCATTTACCGTCAGCTCAAAGGCATCCATGTCGATTATCAGCTTGTCAAAAACCAGACGGCGGGCCTTCTTTTCGGCGGCAGCGCCGGTGCTCCGGCGGAGTACCGCCTCAATCCGGGCAAGAACCTCCTTCATTTCAAAGGGCTTGGTGATATAGTCATCGGCGCCGTTTTTCAGGCCTGTGACCTTATCGTCGGTTTCGCCCTTGGCGGTGAGCATGATAACAGGGGTCTGGGCCTCTGCCCGGATGGCTCTGCAGACAGACCAGCCGTCCATAACCGGCATCATCACATCCAGCAGCACCAGGTCAGGCTTGATAGCCCGGAATTTTGTAAGACCCTGACCGCCGTCCCCTGCCACGGTCACGGCGTAGCCTTCCTTTTCCAGATACATTTGCAGCAGCTCTGCAATGTTGCGGTCGTCTTCCACAATGAGAACAGATACAGCCATGATGATATCCTCCATTTTCTGATTTCTTTTCCATTTAACCCTATTATAGCGCAAAAAGTCAAATGCGCGTGAACAATTTGTAAAGAGTTGCACCCCAATTTGTGAACGGCCCCTTTGGACCGGAGGGAAAGAAAAGGGTAAATTTTTCCGGTCATCCAGGGAAGGATGACCGGAAAAATGCAGAAAGCAGATTATGTTACTGGGCAGTGACTTCGGCACTCCAGGTTACGGGAGATTCGGGGGTGCAGATGGCAATGTAGGTGTTGCCCTGACCAAATTCCAGGGGGGTGCCATCCTCGTGGAAGTACCGGAAGGGTGCGTCGTCACCGTCGCAGGTCCAGGTAATGGGGATCAGCTTACCGCCGCAGGCATAGTAGCCGGTGCCGCCGGCATTGAAGTCCGCCACATGGTAAATGTTGTTCATGGTGATGTTGGTGTGCATGATGACCACATTCCGGAAGGCCTCTACCTCATCGGTGATCTGGTCCCGCATTTCCTCGCCGTACTGGTTAAAGATGTACTTACCCAGGGCGTCGTCATAGCGCATGGTGGTGTCTTTTCTGGACTGACCATAGGTGAGAACCACGGTGATCTCCTTGGCGTCCTCACCGTCGGGGGTGCCGTCCTCGGTAAACAGCAGACCATAGTCCTTCTCCGGATTGCCGGAAACGGAGACACCCTGGCTCTCCGCGTAGGCCTTCACGCCGGAACCAATGACAAACAGGTTGTGCTCGCCGTACTTATACTCCGTGTCCCGATAGGCGGTACCCTGGGCCAGCTCATTGCCCTGACGCATGACAGAGTCCACATTGTAATGGGTCAGACCACGGTCATTGGCATCGCCGATGCACTGGTCGGAGCCGCCGGCATGGGTCAAAATGGCATCATAGTGCTGGGCAATGTTGTTAAACATCAGCCGGGTGGAACGGGTAGAGCCCAGAGCCTCCACATCGGAGATATCAGAGAACAGAGCCAGACACCGGTCAATGGAGCCGTTGACGAACATCTCCATCAGAACGTCCGCCTTGGTCACGCCCACATGGGGCAGAGCGTCCCGGATATTGCTGATGGTGGAGGCGTAAATCCGACCGTCAAAGGGCGCGTCCAGAATTTCACCGTTCATAGGGTCAAAGTAGACCACAGGCTCCGTGGTGGGAACGGTGGTCGGCTCGGTAGCAGGCTCAGTCGGAGCCTGCGTGGACGCTGCTTCGGTGGCTGCCACTGTCGGAGCCTGGGTGACAGGGGTATCGGTGACAGTCTGCTTGGCACCGCAGCCGCACAGCAGCATAGCGATAACCAGGGTAAATACCAGAATCTTTTTCATTGTTTCTTCTTCCTTTCCGTAATGGGTATTGTATCATATTAAAGTTGCGTTTTACGCAGGGAAAACAGAATCAGTCATACACCGTGGGCTGCTGGATATCCGACATGGACTTGCCCATGGAGTAGTAGAAAACATTGTCCCGGGCGGGGTTCAGATCGGGAATCAGACCACGCTGGGCATAGACATTGTAGTGTCCGAACATCATGGGAATGATCCGGCCATCGTCTGCCAGAAGCTTGTAGAGGCCGGAATATTCGCCGCTGTTTTCCAGGGACTTGAGTGTCATATTGTAGAGGTTTTCGTTGGTCAGACCGCCCCGGGACATTTCTCCCCAGGGTCTGAAAAACTCCGTCAGATCCATAGTGGGGGACAGCCGGGTCAGACCCAGATAGATGTCAAAGTTCGAGACATCCAGGGCCTGCTTATAAACGGCGCTGCTGCATTCCAGAGTGGAACAGGGCAGACCAAAATCCGTCAGGGTCGATGCGATCATCCGGCCCATGTTGACCCGGGCGGAATCATCGCTGTTGATGAGCAGCCGCATTTCCTTGTTTCCGCCCTTTTCCTTCTGGGGAATCCGGTAGCCTGCCATTTTTTCGATAAACTTCAGAGCGTCATATTCATACTGCTCCGCCAGCGTTTTGCTGTAGTAGATCTCTGTAGGAGCACAGGGAAGGGTCACGCAGTCTACCATACTTTTATAGGCTTCCTGGGCCAGAGTCTCCCGGTCCAGGGCATAGGTCAGCATGGTACGCAGGGTTCCGTCATCAAAGAAGTCACTGTAGGTGATGTTGCAGCCCAGGTACAGCATATAGCCGCTTTCAATCTGCCACAGCTCATAGTCCGACCGGTATTCGGCAAAGGTGGCGCTCATGGGATTGGTGCAGACCACGCTGACCGATCCAAACTGGAACTGATCCCGAACGTCGCCTACCGAGTCAACGTCTACCAGGGTGATGGTGGGATCGGTGGCGGGAATCTTCAGACTGCCGCACCACCAGGAGGGGTCCCGATACAGATTGGCGCCGCCCACGCCTTCGGAGAAGGTATAGGGACCGGTGCCCATGGGAATGGGGGCGTCCACCTCGGAGGCCTTGACAATGGGCACATCCAGCAGCAGAGGAAGGTTTTCATAGGGGGTATCCAGATAGAAGGCAATGCCGCCGTCCTCCAGAATTTCCACGCTGTGGAGGTGATAGAATCTGTTCTTATAATAGTCGTTTTCCTTCGCCTTTTCGTAGGTGGCTACCACATCCTGAGGGGTCACATGGGTGCCGTCGGAGAAGGTGGCGTTGCTCTCCAGATAAAATACCCAGGTGCGGGTATCGGCGGAGACCCGGTAGCTGCTGCACAAAATGGGTGTGGGCTGTTTTTTGTTGCTGACCGCAAACAGTCCCTGATACATTAGGCTCATCAGCACCCGGTTGGTGTAGTCACTGCCGAAGAGGGGATTCAGGGAGCGGTCCGGGTAGTAGGCCAGGGTCAGCTCCTGGGTATCCTCCTCTTCCGGCGCAATGTCCTCCGGGTCCTGGCCCTCCATCAAAATGGCGTCGCCGGTGGGGACATAGCCGGAATTGTCAATGGATCTGCCGCAGCCGGAAAACAGGGCGGCAATCAGGGAAAAAATCAGAAAAACGCTTATTCCTTTTTTCACCGGGCTCCCCCTTTCTCGCAGACGATAATGGCTCCCTGGGAGCCCCGGGCACCCTTTGTCACCCGATGGGACCAGAAGCGGTTCGGCTGACAATAGGTGCAGTCCTCACTCAGATCAATGTGCGTGACACCGCAGCGGCGCAGAGCCAGGGCGTTCAGAGCCTTCAAATCCAGATGGTACTTTTCGCCCCGCTTTTCGATGAAGGGCTCTGCCTCCGCCCCAAAGGCGGCACGCATAGCCTCCGGCACATCGCTGTCGGTTTCAAAGTGACACTGGGCAATGTTGGGGCCGATGGCGGCACGAATATCCCCGGGATTTGTGCCGAAGTGCTCCACCATAGCCTCCACGCATTTCGCGCCGATGGCGCTGGCAGTTCCCCGCCATCCCGCATGGGCAGCGCCTACCGCACCGGTTACGGGATCGTACAGAACCAGAGGGGTGCAGTCGGCGGTGAAGACCAGCAGAGCCACACCGGGGGTGCCCGTCACCAGACCGTCACAGGCGGGATAGTCCCGGTGACACAGACCCAGATGGTCCTTTTCCGTTACCACCCGAACGATATCCGAATGAATCTGCCGGGTCATTACCAGCTTCTCCGGGTCAAAGCCCAGGGCGTCTGCCAAAATGCGGAGATTGGCTTCCACATTTTCCAGGGTGTCGTTTGCATTCAGAGCCAGATTCAGGCTTTCATTGACCCCGGTGCTGACACCGCCGAAGCGGGTTGTAAAGCAGTGGGGAACCGAGATGGTCTCCGTCCGGATATACTCTAAAGCTTCTTTTTTTATGGTTTCCATAGCAATTGTCCTTAACGATGAGGGAAAAACGGTTACGGCTCCATGCCGGATAGCTTGTCCTTCTGCATACA
>CAYRDE010000055.1:0-12101 GCA_964422935.1 uncultured Oscillospiraceae bacterium
ACCAGAGAGGGCGGCGTCATGCGCCTGGAGCGGCTCATTGGAGAGATGACGGACTTTGTCCGGGCCAAGGTGGTGGAAAACCAGATTGTGGAGGAAGCCGAGGTGGAGGACACCACGGCGAAGATTGCCCTGGCGGCCCTGAAATACGGCGACCTGAGCAACCACCCCACCAAGGACTATGTCTTCGACATGGACCGGTTCGCCGCCTTTGAAGGAAACACCGGCCCTTATATCCTCTATACCATTGTCCGGATCAAATCCATTCTCAGCCGTTACGGCGACTGGGAGGCGCTTCCCATCCAGGCCCCGGCAAACGCCTATGCCAAGGATCTGATGCTGGCCCTGACCAGGTTCGGCGCCACCCTGGAAGGGGCACTGAAAAGCTCCGCCCCCAATCTGATTTGCGCCTATATCTATGAGCTGGCAGGCTGCGTGAACAAGTTCTATCACGAAACCCCCATTTTGAAGGAAGAGGACGAAGCTGTGAAGAAAGGGCACATCGCTCTCATCGGCCTGGCGAAGAATGTACTGGAAACCAGCATCTATTTACTGGGCTTCTCAGCACCGGAGAAGATGTAATACACAAAAACCCGCTTCCCATATCGGAAGCGGGTTTAATCGTGGAAACAGACGATATCATTGGGGGTGCAATCCAAAATTACGCACAGCTTTTCTAAGGTCAGCAGAGTGATATTTTTCCCTTTTTTCAGGGAGTCCAGAGTTTTGTTGTCGATCCCTTCTTGCAAAAGCCGGTACTGGCTGATATTCTTTTGCTTCATGGTTTCCCATAGGGGAGAATAGTCCACCATAGCCTACCCCGCTTTCCTGATAGAATTATTCTATTATAGGAAATTATTTTGTACTCGGATATTGTGGAAATATTCACAATATACTATACTGTATGGCAAGGGGGGGTACTATGCAAAAAAAGAAACTGGACGCAATCCTGGCTAAAATCGCTAAAAACCATGGCGTGACAGTTCAAGAGGTCAGAAAAGAGATGCAGGAGGCTATGGAAGCAGGACAGAGAAGTACAGCCCCCAGGGCAAAAGAAATATGGAATCGGATACCGAAAAAAGGCCGGATGCTCACATTATGGGAGCTGCATTCCGTAATGACGCCGTCGATGATGGAGATGATCCGCTCGGCGCTGCGGATGGTGCCTAAGTGATGGTCAGGGTGTGCGTCCAATGGCAAGGTTGTCGAAGGCACGCTGAATCTTTACTTCATCCCCAAATCCGTTTGAGAAGAGTGTGGAGAGGCGATCCTTCGGAATTGGACGATGAAAAAAGAAATTTTCCTCCAATCCGGTTATCGGCGAAATGGCGAAACTTTGCAGCTGAAAATTGTAGAAGATTAACAATTCTCTGGTTTTGAATAAGAAAAATATTGACAAATCGGGATGGATGTAGTACAAGAAAACTGTGGAAATTGGTATGACAACTATCCACACAAGACCGGGAATGCTAACAGCTGGGCAGCACCGGTCAAATGAATGAACAGAAAGGATGATTTCCTGTGAAGGTTGGATTTATTGGCCTCGGCATTATGGGGCGTCCCATGTGCAAAAATCTGCTGAAAGCAGGCTACGAGGTCACTGCCTATGACCCCTTTGCCAAGGAAGCTTTGGAGGATGTGGTCTCCTGCGGCGCGGCCCGCGGCGAAAGCAATGCAGATGTCGCATCCAAAAGCGATGTGGTAATCACGATGGTACCCAATTCCCCCCATGTCCGTGCCGCTGTCCTCGGGGAGAAAGGCGTATGCGAAGGAGCGAAGCCTGGGCTGGATTTAATTGATATGAGCTCCATCGCCCCGCTGGAATCCAAAGCCATTGCCGAAGAATGCGCCAAATACGGCGTCAGTATGATGGACGCGCCTGTTTCCGGCGGAGAACCCAAAGCCATTGACGGCAGTCTGTCTATTATGTGCGGTGGTCCCAGGGCATTATTTGACAAGTACGCCGGACTCCTGGGTGTTATGGGTGCTTCCGTGGTTCACTGCGGAGACGTTAACGGTGCAGGAAATACAGTGAAGCTGGCAAACCAGATCATTGTTGCTGTAAATATCGCCGCATGTTCCGAGGCGTACTCTCTGGCGGTTATGGCTGGTGTGGAACCGGAAAAAGTTTTTGAGGCGATCCGGGGCGGTTTGGCAGGCAGCACTGTTATGAATGCCAAGGTTCCCATGATGATGGATGGTAATTTTAAGCCTGGCTTCCGGATTGATCTGCATATTAAGGATTTGAACAATGCGCTGGATACCGGTCACAGCCTGGGAACACCAATGCTGCTGACGGCTCAGGTTCAGGAAATGCAGCAGTGGCTGCACAACAATGGATGCGGAAACGATGACCATAGTGCAATCGTCAAGTACTATGAGCATATCACCGGTATAAAAGTCAGGAAATAAGAACAAGAAATGGGAAGTTAAAATATGTCAGCGATAAAAAATATCAGTAAGCAGAATGTAATCGATGAGGTTTACAAGCAGTTCACCAATGCCATCGCCTCCGGCGAATGGAAGGTTGGGCAGAGGGTTCCGCCGGAGCGTGAGCTTGTGGCGATGACCGGTGCCAGCCGTGTGTCCGTTCGTGGAGCGCTGCAACGCCTTGCCACATTGGGAATTGTGGAAAGCCGTCAGGGGGAAGGGACATTTGTCTGTGAGCCTCAGGGCGGGGAATATATGAATGTTTTGCTGCCAATGATTCTCGCCAGCTGTCCTGAGCTGGATGATCTGCTGGAATTCCGGTTGATTATCGAGGTGGAGATGGCACGTCTGGCAGCCCAGCGCAGAACCGATGAGCACATCCGCCAGATGAAAGAAAGCTATCTGCTTCTGAAAGCCTGCAAGGATGATAACCGGCAGGCCTTTGAATATGATTTCCGATTCCACACGCAAATCAGCGATGCGACAGGCAACTCGCTGATTCGCCAGGTCTACAATGTGCTGACTGAAGTATTTGAAACGGATCTGTGCAATATTGTGAAGGTTATGGGCTCCTGCAATGCCTTGCACTATCACAAGAATATCATGGATGCCATCGAACAGCAGGACAGCGAGGCTGCCGTATACTGGATGCGGGAACATATTGTGGACACCATCGCGGCATTCAAGAAAACTCCCTGATGCGGCATTATCACCACGTTTTGTGGAAGAAAGAAGGTATCAAGATTGGCAACGTATGAGCAACTTACCATGCTGAAACAGAAGGCAAAGATTATCCGCCATGATATTGTGGATATGGTTGGGGGTGAGCATGCCCATGTGGGCCATCTGGGCGGCTCCTGTTCCAGCGCGGATATCGTGACTGCCCTGTATTTTTATAAAATGAAACATGATCCGGAGAATCCCAAGGCTCCGGACAGAGACAGGTTCCTTTTGAGTAAGGGTCATGCGGCGCTGGTGCAGTATGCGGCTCTGGCAGAGAGTGGCTATTTCCCCAAAGAGGAGCTGAAATGGGTAAAGAGTCTCGGCGCCAGACTTCAGGGACATCCTGATATGAGAAAGACTCCTGGTGTCGAAGCGAACACCGGCTCCCTGGGTCAGGGCCTATCCATCGGCCTGGGTATGGCGTTGGGCCTGCGGGCAGATGGGTCCGACGCCCGGACCTATGTACTTATGGGAGATGGAGAGCTGGCAGAAGGTCAGATATGGGAAGCGGCTATGGCGGCCGCCAGTTACGGCGCCGACAATCTGATAGGTATTGTGGACCGGAACCATGTTCAGGCCACTGGCCCCACTGAGGAGCGTATGAATATCGGAGATGTTCGGCGCAAGTGGGAAGCCTTTGGCTGGAGGGTGCTGGAAATAGACGGTCATGATATGGAGCAGATTTGTGATGCGCTGGATCAGGCGGACAACCGCTGTGGAAAGCCCACACTGATTTTGGCGGAAACCGTTAAAGGAAAGGGTGTTCGCTTTGCTGAGGGTAAAGCGCAGTTCCACAACGCCGCCCTTACCCATGAACAATTCCTTCAAGCCCACGCAGATATTGATGCAATGTGAGGTGATGTATATGGCGATTGATACGTTAAGTCAGCGTGTTGCCTATGGAGAGACGTTGGTTGCGCTGGGCGCTGAAAATCCCAATGTGGTGGTTCTGGAGGCAGACCTGGGAAAGTCTACCATGGGAATCAAATTTGAGCAGGCCTATCCGGAGCGCTTCTACGAAATGGGAATTGCAGAGGCCAATATGGCTGGTGTTGCGGCGGGACTCTCCCTGACCGGAAAGATACCATTTATGGCATCCTTCGCGGTTTTTTCCAGTGGCAGATGTTTTGATCAGATTCGGACGGCGATTTGTATTCCAAGGCTGAATGTGAAGATCTGCGGCTCAAGCTCCGGCCTGTCTGATTTTGGCGACGGATCTACTCACCAGTGTGTAGAGGATGTTGCCACGATGCGGTCGCTTCCCAATATGCAGGTCTTTATCCCCTGCGATGCCATTCAGACTGAGCAGATTGTCCGGTACATGGCAGCCAATGAGGGACCGATGTATCTGCGGGTGAACCGCAACAATCTTCCCAACTACACCAACCAGGATGAGCCTTTTGTTCCCGGCAAGGTATATACCCTTCGGCAAGGCACGGATGTCGCGGTATTTGCCTATGGCGTTATGGTCTCACGCGCCATGGAAGCGGCGCAGTACTGTGCCGGGCAGGGGATTTCCGTCCGGGTTGTGAATGTACCCAGCATCAAGCCCCTGGATGGAGCGGCAATTCAGAAGATTGCCTCCGGTGTTAAGGGAATCGTAACAGCTGAGGAAGGCTCAATCCTTGGCGGCATGGGATCGGCGATTGCAGAGGTTCTGGCACCTGTCGGCGGATGTCCCATTGAAATGGTAGGTGTTCGGGATTCCTTCGGAACTTCCGCAGGAAATTATGAGGAATTGCTGAATTATTACCATCTGACATCGGAAGCCATTGCAGAAGCTGTTATAAAGATCATGCACAAGTGACGTCGTGTTTTATCGGATTATATTGCTCAAATTGGTATGACAACGTACCAATTCGGAAAGAATGAAAGATTGCAGTATCCCGCTGCTTTCTATAATTAAAAAAGATAAAGGAGAATAATAGCATGAAAAAGATCGTAACTTTGATTCTGGTAATGTCCATGGTCCTGACATTGGTCGCCTGCGGTGCAGACAAGACTCCTGAAGCCACAACTGCCCCGGCACCGGCGCCGGTTGAAACGGTTACGGAATCCAAAGCGGAAACGGAAGCAGCGGCTTCTGTTGAATATGAAGAGCTGTTCCTGCTCTGTGGCAATGCTGCTCAGGATGGCGACAGCCTGGATACCGCTATGGATTACCTGGTGGAAGAATTGACCAAACAGACCGGCGGCGCCGTTACCGGCAGCGTTACACCTGCTTCTGGCCTGGGTGGTCACTCCGATATGATTTCCGCTGTCCAGCTGGGTTCCATGCAGGTTGCAGAGGCGACCGCTTCCGTGCTTTCTACTGTTGCCCCCAAGTTTGCCGTATTCGATATCCCCTACATGGTTCCCAACAGTGCCTATGGCGTATACGACCTGCTGTCCGGGGAAGCCGGTGAAATCCTGAACCAGAATCTGATCGAGTCCGCCGGACTGCGTGTGATTTCCTGGATGTGCAGAACCCCCCGCCATGTTTACAGCGCCTCCCATCCCATTGAAGGCCTGGACGATTGGAAGGGCATGAAGATCCGCACCATGCAGTCCACCGCAATGACCAAAGCCATGGAGCTTCTGGGCGCGACCCCCACTGCCATTTCGACTGCTGAGCGCTATATGGCCCTGCAGACCGGCGTGGTAGAGGCAGCTGAGAACAATGTTGCTGAAATCTACAATTGTGCTGAGTACGAAGTTACCAAGTATCTGTCCAAGACCGGTCACCTCTGTTCCCCCAACGTCATCTATGTTTCCGAGGCGTGGTTCCAGACTCTGTCTCCCGAGATGCAGGAGCTGCTGCTGAAGGTTGGCGAGGAAGCCGGCCGCATGGCAACACAGATTGAATCCGAGAGCGAAGCCGATTTTGAGTCCAAGCTGGTTTCTGAGGGCGGTATGATCGTCAACGAGATTTCCGACGCGGAGCTTGCCCGCTTCCGCGAGGCTCTGGCGCCTCTGTATGCGGATTATAAGGACGTTCTTGGCGAAGATCTGATCACTCTGATGCAGGGCTGATTTCGCGCAGACTGGATTCTTTCCCCTCCCTTTTCAGGAGCTGCGGCTCGTTCGCAGCTCCTGAAATCCCGGGGCTTTCTGCTGAAAGGAGTGTTAACTTGGACCTTATTCGTAAGACGATTGACGCTGCTTTGTCTTTTGTCGTTAAAATTCTCGGCATCTGCCTGTTGATTACCGTATCTTTGCAGGTTTTTTCCCGCTATACCCCCTTTAATTTGGTTTGGACGGATGAAGTGGCAAGACTGATATTTGTCTGGTTTGCTATGCTGTCCATTGCCGTTGCTTACATTGAGAATAAACATCTGACTTTGGATCTGGTGTATGATAAGCTGAAACCGGGTGTTCAGAGGGCGCTGACGCTGGTTTCCAATGTGCTAACATTGGCAGTTGCCTGCCTGATTGCCTACACTGGCTTTTCACTGCTTAAGACGGTCAGAATTCAACAGTCGCCCATTACCCAGCTTTCAATGGCCTGGTTTTACGCTGCCGTACCCGTGGGATTCACTTTTATTTCGGTGTTTGGCGTGTTTCGCGTGATTGAAAGCCTAAGAAATTTACTGCATCCGGTCAGTAAAGAAAAAAAGGAGGAGGATCATCCTTATGGTGGCTAATTCTATGGAACTCTTGGGCGCAGTGGTGGTAATTCTCTTCCTGCTGATGTTTATACGCGTACCGATTTCCTTTGCTTTGTGTATTGCTACTGTGGCGGGTGTTTTCCTGACAGCCAGACTCCCGGTAGTGATTGTTGCGCAGAGAATGTTCAATTCTCTGGACTCCTTTACCTTGATTGCTGTGCCGCTATTTATATTGACCGGCAATATTATGGCAATGGGTGGCGTTACGGAGGATCTGATGCGGTTCTCTGACGTTTTTGTGGGCCGGTTCCGTGGCGGACTGGGTTATGTCAATGTTTTGCAGAGCATGATTTTTGCGGGCATCACCGGTACTGCTCAGGCGGATACCGCGTCCATTGGCAGCATTCTGATTCCCACCATGATCAAAAAAGGCTTTGACAAGGATTTTTCCATTGCGGTTACAGCGGCATCCTCTACCATTGGTATTCTCATTCCTCCCAGCATTCCCATGGTGCTTTTCGGCATTGCCAGCGGCGTGTCCATTGGCGCCATGTTTGCCGGCGGCATTCTGCCCGGATTGATCTTTGGCCTTGCACAGATGGTCATTGTCTACTTTGTCTCCAGACGCCGGAACTATCCCCGGGAAAAACCTCATCCCTTTAAGGAAGGCCTGATCATTTGCCTGAAGGGCATCCCGGCCCTGATGACGACTGTGGTTATTATCGGAGGCACTGCTTCCGGATTCTTTACCGCAACCGAAGCTTCTGCGATTGCCTGCATCTACAGCCTTCTGCTGGGCATGCTGTATTACAAGGAGCTGAAGCTGAAGGATATTCCGAAGCTGATTCTGGAAACAGCGAAGACCATGGGTATTTCCGCGCTGATGATTGCGGCTGCCACGGCGCTGTCCTGGTTCCTGACCAGCAACGGTATTCCCAGAGCCATTACCCAGGCGGTTCTGTCTGTTACCGACAACCGGGTGGTTATTATCTTGCTGATGAACGTGATTTTACTCGTGATTGGCATGTTCTTTGACTTGGCACCTGCGGTAACGCTCTTTACGCCGATTCTGCTGCCCATTGCCACCGCAATTGGTATGCAGCCTGTCCATTTCGGCGTTATGATGATTGTGAATTTGGCAATCGGTCTGATCACGCCTCCTGTGGGAGTGTGTCTGTTCTTGAGCTGCTCCATTGCGGACGCCAAGATTACGGATGTTATGAAGGGCTTCCTTCCCTTCTATCTCCTGCTGATCGCTGTTCTGATTCTGGTTGCATTTGTTCCAGAGGTAAGCATGTTGATCCCCTCTCTGATGAAGTAATATGTTTTCCTGACCAAAGGAGGTATTTTGCTATGAAACTCAGCGTTCTCCCAGTTTCTCTGTTTTCCAGTCTGACGAGTGGTGAAATGACGATTGCCCAGTGGGCTGCACAGGCACAGAAACTGGGGCTGGATGGCTTTGATGTCAGCAGCATGTTTTTCAAAAACCATACTGCCACCTATCTTCAGCAGGTGGACGATGAGATGAGGACTGCCGGCGTCACCATTCAGCCCACTATGGTCTGCTGCTATCCGGATTTTACAAATCCTGATCCGCTGGAGCGGGAACGTCAGATTGACTATTTTAACCGGGATATTGCCCTGTCCTCCAAGCTGGGCTATCAGTTTATCCGCATCACCGCAGGCATGAATCATCCCGGAATTACCGTGGAAGAGGGTGCGGCATATGTCGCGGAATGCTTTGCCCGTGTGGTTCAGACTGCGGATAGATATGGTATCCGTCTGGTATTTGAGAACCATTCCAAGCCGGGAGCATGGCCGCTCATCGATTTCTCCTTCAATCCGGACGCATTCCTGGCGATCTATGAAAGAATACGGGATCTCAATGTAGGCATCAATTTTGATACCGCCAATGCAGTGGCATGCGGAGCAGATCCAGCGTCACTGCTGGAGAAGGTCATTGACAAGGTTTGGACTGTCCATTTGAATGAAACCGCCACTGTCGGAAAATGGACGCCTGCCCTGCTGGGGACCGGCCTGGTAGACTTTGACGCTATTTTCGAGGTTCTGAACCGGCATCATTTCGACGGTTGGGTTTGCATTGAGGAAGCCAGCGGCACCGGCATGGACGGTATCCGCAAGGCCGTTGCGTTTGCAAACAAATATGTCAGGAGGTAAGCGCCGTGGCTGAGACATCCCGAGAGCGAGTTTTAAAGACCTTCCGGCATGAGCAGCCGGAAAAGCTGGCGGTGGATTTTGGAAGCTCCACTTCCACCGGTATCAGCATCTTTGCTTATGACAGGCTGCGCAAGTATCTTGGCATTGATCAGAACGAGCTTCCAAAGCTGTTTGACCTGTTTATGATGATGGCAGATTCTTCCCCGACCATGCTGGATGTCATGGGCAGCGACGTTGTGCAGCTGAAACGGTATGCGCCTTACTTTGACATTCCGCTGACGGATTGGAAGCCCTGGAGGTTTGCGGACGGAACGGAGTGCCTGGTACCGGGCGGCTTCAATCCCACGGTGAATGCTGCCGGCGCTTTTGAAATTCGTGACAAAAAGAATACCGTTGTTGCCCGCATGCCAAAAAATGGCTTCTATTTCGACCGGGTGTACTATCCGCTTGAGAATGTTGAGGAGCCGGAAGAATTGGACGATGTGGAATTTCCCAGCATGTCTGATGCCGAAGTTTCCTACCTGAAGAGGGAGAGTAAGCGGCTCCATGAGGAGACTGACAAAGCGGTAATGTTCCCCTTCTATGGGCGGACCTTTGAAGCGGGAATGCTGGACTTTGGTATGCAGGAATGGCTGATTCGCCTGGTGGGAAACCCTGAGCTGGTTCATTGCTATCTGGACCGTCTTACGGACAATTATATCCGGGACCTGGACCGGGTCCTGTCGGAATGTGACCAGTATATTGACTTTATACGTTTTGTGGATGACCTGGGCACACAAAATTCCCTGATGATGTCCCCCCAGACATTCCGTACCATGATCAAGCCGTATATGCAAAAGGTATTTACCTTTGTCAAAACGAAATACCCGAAGCAGAAGATCGCGTTGCATTGCTGCGGTTCCATCAAACCCCTGATTCCGGAGCTGATTGAGATGGGCGTGGATATTCTGAACCCCATTCAGATTTCTGCGAAGGACATGGACCCCAAAGTGCTGAAAGAGGAATTTGGGAAGGACCTGGCTTTCTGGGGCGGCGGCTGCGATATGCAGAACGTTCTGATGAAGGCGACAATCCCGGAACTGAAGGACCATGTCCGTGCCATGATTGAGACACTGGCCCCCGGCGGCGGCTTCCTGTTTGCACCGACGCATAATTTCCAGGCGGATGTTCCTCCTGAAAAAATCATTGCCATCTATGATGTGGTAAAGGAATATCGCTGAGCGCCTGATACACGGTTTGACCGCTGTCCTGAAAGACCCATATAAACGCCCCTGTCTGGCATTGCACCGGACAGGGGACTTTGCGCACAAATCCACAGGGAGTTATGTACCGCACCGGATGGAAGCACAAGCCGCTTCCAAAATTGGAAGCAGATGTTCTTTATGCAAAAACAACAGGCGGGAACAGAATCGTTCCCGCCTGCTGGTTATGAAAGGTTACTGCATGGCACTCAGCGCCAAAGCGTTCTGGGTCTTGTACAGCTGAGCATAGATGCCGTCGGTTTTCAGCAGCTGCTCATGGGAGCCGCATTCGGTGATGACGCCGTCGGCGATGGAGATGATCCGGTCGGCGCTGCGGATGGTGCTTAACCGATGGGCAATGATCAGGGTGGTGCGCCCAACGGCAAGGTTGTCGAAGGCACGCTGAATCTTTGCTTCTGTGACGGAGTCCAATGCGGAGGTAGCTTCGTCCAGAATGAGAATGGGCGGGTTCTTCAGGAAGATCCGGGCAATGGCGATACGCTGCTTCTGACCGCCGGACAGGAGCGTGCCCCGCTCGCCCACATAGGTCTGCATCCCCTCAGACATGGCAAGGATATCGTCGTAAATCTCCGCTTTCTTCGCTGCCTCGATGACCTCCTCCATGGTGGCGCTGGGCTTGCCGTAGCGGATGTTCTCGAAAATGGTATCGGCGAAGAGGAACACATCCTGCTGGACAATGCCCACGTTTTCGTGAATGCTCTTCTGGGTGACATTCCGGATATCCAAGCCGTCAATGGAAATGCTGCCGGAGGACACATCGTAGAACCTGGGGATCAACTGGCAGAGGGTAGACTTGCCGCCGCCGGAAGGGCCCACAATGGCAAGGGTTTCTCCGGGAGCTACCTGGAGGGACACGTCGTGGAGCACAGCCAGGTCTCCGTCATAGGCAAAGGAGACGTGATCCACCGCAATTTCACCCCGGACGTTTTGCAGGGGCTGGGCGTCCTTTGCATCGGCAATGGTAGGCTCGGTGCGCATGACCTCTACAAACCGGTTCAGTCCCGCAAAGCCGTTGGCAAAGAGTTCGGAGAAGTTGCTGAGCTTCCGCATGGGCGTGACAAAGGTGGAAATATATAAGGTAAAGGTCAGAAGGTCCCGGTAGTCCATGGTGCCCTTCATAACGAAGTAGCCGCCGAAGCCGATGATAATGACGTTCAGGCTGCACAGGAAGAACTCAATGCTGCTGTTGAACATGCCCATGGCTTTGTGGAATTCCCGCTTGGAGGTCTTATAAACCGTGTTGGCAGCGTCAAACCGGGCGCCCTCCACATCCTCGTTGGCAAAGGCCTTGGCGGTGCGGACACCGGAGAGGCTGCTTTCGATTTCCTGGTTGATGTGACCGGTTTTTTCCTTGGCGGCAGCGGAGGCCCGGGCCATCCGGCGGCGCATGAGCATGGCGACTGTCAGGAAAATGGGAATGGTCAGGGCGACAATCACAGCAAGCTGCCAGCGAATGGATACCATAACCGCCAACGCGCCGATGATGGTGAGAACGGAGGTCAGGATATCCTCGGGGCCGTGATGAGCAAGCTCGGTCAGTTCAAACAAATCGCTGGTAAGCCGGGCCATGAGCTTACCGGTGCGGTTTTGGTCATAAAAATCAAAGCTCAGCTCCTGCATATGGTGGAACAGATCCTGCCGGATATCCGCCTCCACCCGGATGCCAAAGGTGTGCCCATAGTAGGCCACGATGAAGTTCAGCAGGGAGCGAAGCACATAGCAGGCCGCCACAATCACCATAATGGTGAAGAAGGTACGATAGGCCTGATTGGGGAGCAGATCATACAATGCGCTCCGGGTCACCAGGGGAAAGGCCAAATCAATGGCAGCAATCCCTGTGGCGCAGAGGATATCAATGGCGAAGAGAAGCTTGTGATTTTTGAAATAACGCAAAAAAATCATCAGCGGCGACAGACGCTGATAG
>CAYRDE010000056.1:0-12101 GCA_964422935.1 uncultured Oscillospiraceae bacterium
TCGTCGCTACCTTCATCGGCACGCCTCAGATGAACATGTTCGACAACGCCAAGCTCATTAAGGTTGACGGCAAGTACGCTGTCCAGCTGGACAACCTGACTGTCACCCTGTCCGACGAGAAGCAGGCCAAGCTGGCTGCCAACAACGTCGCTGAGCAGGATGTGGTTCTGGGCGTTCGTCCTGAGCATATCGAGATCGGCTCCGGTATTGCCGGTAAGGTTGACGTTCACGAAATGATGGGCTCCTCTGTCCACCTGCATGTGACCGCCATGGGTCGTGACGTTGTTATGGTCGTTTCCACCATGAACATGACCGGTGCCGAAGTCGCCGCTCTGTCCAACGGTGCTTCCGTCAACTTCAACTTCCCCGGTCATGTCTGCCATGTCTTCTCCAAGGAGACCGGCATCAACCTGGAAGCTTAAGTTACATAGGATTAATTTGCCGGGCTTTCCGAAAGGGAAGCCCGGTTTTCCGCGCGAAACCCCCGGTTTCTCCAAAAGAGAAACCGGGGGTTCTTGATGATCGAAGAGGGGCTGGCAGACCCCCATTCAGGAATCGGTTCCACACGGGATTCCGGTCGTCACGGGGCCCCGGGAAACAGGATACATTCATTTTAGTTGGAATTGCGGCAGCAGGAAATCAGGCAGCCGGGATCTGGCGCTGCATCCAGTCAGCAGGAAATGGACCGCTGAATCCAGCTGCTGATAAAGGCCGCAATTTCCAGATTATTTTTCTCCAGCATCATAAAATGGCTGTTCCCACGGATGCCGACACGCTCCAGACGGATAAAGTCTACCCTTACGCCGCACTGTTTCAGGACCTTCGCCGTAATGTAATCAAACATTGTGTGATAGGATGCTTCCGCTGTCAGAAGCAGTACGGGAACCGCGGAAAGGCCAGGAAGTGTGTGGATATGATCTTCCGCCATGATCAGGCCGTCCTTTTCCTCTTTGCACGAAGAGGAAAAACCGGTAAGAACAAAGTCCTCGGGAGATGTGACGGGAGGCTCGAAATTTAAGGGCAGCTCACACAGGCCATAGTTTTCTGCCTTCCCCGATTTGGAGGAAAAGGCCGGGCCAGCCGGTTCCAACGCAATAATGCCCTTTACCAGGTCAGGATACGCGTCTCCGATTTTCCAGCCGAAGGGGCCTGCCTGGGAATGGGTCACCAGAATGGCAGGACCGGTTTTTTCCAGCAGTTCCTTGGATGCGGCAAATACCTGACGCTGTGTGTATGCGGCATCGGCCACAAATTCCACCTGAGCAGCTGCGAACTGATCGAACAACGGCGTTCCGATTTTCCGGGCTTCTTCCGGCCACTGGGTATGCAGGTGGGCAGTGTCCCACTTCCCGCTGGTTCCCGCAAACCGGCCCTCGATGTCTTCAACGGTGTGATATCTCCTGGGGCCATCCACCTCCGGGTGATAGGCAGAGCGGCCCCGGGCGGGCTGCTCCACCAGATACACCACAAAGCCCTGCTCTACAAAATAGTCAGCCCAGCCCTTTCTTCCGTCGGGCGTTCCCAGCCAGTTTAAATTCGTCTGGCCTGCGCCATGGAAAAAAATTAACGGATAGCGTTGGGTGATCTCTTTGGGCACAAAAACCTCAACGAACATCTGTCCACAGTAAAAGTGCCTGTTCTCTTCTCCCGCGTATTGACCGCCGACGAAGAAGTAGCCCTTTTTCCCCAGTGCGGATTGATCCTGTACCGGAACACGGATTTCAGGTTTCATAGAAGCCTCCTTGTCGCTTCGTTACAGCACCGGATACATGGTCATCATCCAGCCTACGGAGACGACACAGGAAATAATGGCGTACAGCCAGCCGCCCTTTACCAGAGAGCCCTGATCGTAGCCGCCGTAGTTCATCATATAGGGAACCGCGGAGGTTGCCATGGGGGTCATAAACGCGGTCAGGCAGGCAGCCTGAATCAGAATAATCAGGCCAACGGGATTGCCGCCCACATTATAAGCGGTAGCAATCGCAATGGGGATAAAGATCAGCATGGTGCCCCGGTTGGACATGAACTGGGTCAGAACAAAGGGAACCAGGAAGAAAATCAGGCCAACCAGGTAATTGTTGTTCAGTGCCACAACGGCCTTGGAGATAATGCCGCCAATCAGCTCACCGGCGCCGGTTGCGGAAAGTGCGCCGGACATAGCCAGAGCACCGACCACCAGGAAGAGCATGCTCAGAGGCACAGCGCCGGAAGCTTCCTTGGGCTTCAGCACACCAAACATAACCATCAGGACAGCGCCAATCAGGCAGATCTGCCAGATGGCGATGAACTTAAGAACCGTAGCCTGGAGCATCAGGCACAGTGCGGTACCAAAGAAAATGATGATGCCGGCCCATTCGGCAACGGGAGTCAGAGCCGCCTTTTCGCTGGCAGCCTTTCTGGGCATGGAGCCTTCGGTTGCAACAACAGGCGCATCGGGGGCAAACTTGGGGGCCACGAACGCACAGTACAGAACGGTGATCACCAGCAGAGGCAGACGGGCAATCATGGGATCAAAGAAACCGACCTCAGGCATGACACCGGAAAAGCCCTCCAGGTTGCTGTAGTAGGAAGCAATATATCCGTTCAGCTCGGCCGCCTGGGTCGCGCCGGTGCCGATGGGAAGGGTGCAGCAGGTGGCGATGGAAACGATGCCCAGGGGCAGGGTGATTTTGGACTTGGAAATGCCCATGGAATCGGCGGAAGCCATGCACAGGGGTGCGACAATACCGAATACCACAACGGGAGACTGTACCATCTGGGTCAGGAGCATGGCGAGAATGCAATAGGCAAACAGGACCTTGGTCAGGCTGCCTTTGGCAACTTTGGAAATGGAGGTTGCCAGATTCGCGCAGAATTTGGTTTTGTTAAAGCCCGCTGCCACAACAGACATGGCGGCAATCATAATCACATTGCTGTTGGCAAAGTAGCCCAAGGCCTCCTTTGCGCTCAGGCATCCGGTCAGAGACAGGGCCGTGAGAGAGGTCATTGCAACGGTGCCCAGGCTCCAGATCCCGGTCATATAACCGGCGCAGGTCAGAACGAAAATAATCAGGCAGATAATAAGCTGTGTAGACATAATCGAATTCCTTTCTGTATTGAATTGACGTTTCTTTACTCTGCAATGATCGACGTCTGAATGGTGTACCACTTGTAAGGCTCAGGATTGAACGCTCTTGCGGAGCTGCCCTTTTCCATCAGAATCTGGTTCACCTTCTGGAAATAGGCATTCAGATCCTCTCCGGAGGCCCGGGCGTTGTTGTGATGCAGGGGCATCATCAGCTGCGCGCCCATGTCCAGGATCTGTTTGGCACAGTATTCCGGGGTGTAGCTGCGGATACGGTGGCGAAGCATGAGGTTGGGCTTTTCCTCGGTCATGTGCTGCTGATGCTCCTCATAATCTCTGCCGGCGGAGAAATCAATCTTGAAATTCTGCTGGGTTTCAATGAGGAAGTTCAGGTTGTACATGGAGCCGAGAGGCCCAAGCATACTGGGGCAGGGAATGCCGAAGCCCTCTGTTCCGTCGTAGAGAACTCTGGGATTGCTGGCCCGCTGGAACCGGCCCTCCCGGAAGGCCCGGTTGTCGTGGGCGCCGGGGTAGGTTTTCAGGGTAAAGTCGTCGAAGTAGTAGGTGTTGCCGGGATGCAGGGGATACATGGTTGCGTAAGGAATGTCATAAGCCTTCGCCACCTCCGCGCAGCATTCCGCGGGACACAGGACACGACCGTAGAACTTGTTCCAGAGCTGTCCCACCAGATTGGAGTGGTCTCCATGAACGTGGTTCAGGATGATGTAGTCCGCCCCGGTGAAATCATCCACGCTGAAGCCCCGCTGGGAATAGACATCCCGCTCCAGCAGCTGATTTTTGGTCAGATCTGTCATTCCGTCGTATTTTGCTGCGTCCAGGTAAAACGGGTCCGTGACAATGACCTTGCCGTTTGGCAGCACAATCTCATAGCACTGAACGGAGATCCAGCGAATCCGTACTGCCTGGGATGTGACCTGCCGTAAATAGGGTTCTGCCATTTTGTTGCCTCCTTCTTTGTATTTTGTTTTAGCTATTTTTACTATATCACCCCCTTTTAAATAAATCAAATTCATTCTATTTATATAATTATTCCATAGGGTTATGTAATGCAAAAAGAAACCCCCAGCCGATTATCGGCTGGGGATCGTATCAAATGGCTAAGGCTGGCAAAGCAGGGATATGAGATACTTCATGGGTTCTGTCAAAGCAAGATCGTTGGAGAAGGCCAGGTAGACCATCTGTGAAATGGGCTCCACATCCTTCAGAGACAGATAGCGGATGTTCTGATGTCCCGGCGCTACGGACATGAACATGGAAGCGCCCATCCCGGAGGCAACCATATCCATGGCGCTTCGCACATCATTCACCTCCAATACCGTATTGGGGTGGATGTCATATCTGCGAAACAGTTCCCGGATCAGATGCCCCGAATTGGTATCTGCATGGAGCATGATAAACTGCTTGCCCCGGACAGATGCCCGGTCAATGACCGGAAAGGGGTACCCCTCCACAGGCTCCGCCTTCGCCGCCAGGGGATCATCCTCCGGCACCGCAAGCGCCAGATAGGACTTTTCCACCGGCAGGTAGGTAAAGCCCATTCGCTGCTCCACATTGGTGACAATCGCCATATCCAGCTCCTTGTGCTGAAGATGGCTGAACTGCTTGCGGCTGGTTTCTGCGGAAACGTAGACCTGTACATCCGGATAGGCCGCCCGGAATGCGGGCAGGACGGTTTCCATCAAATCATGGAAGCGGCCCATGGAAAACCCCAGACGAATCCGTTTCTTCTGAATCTTTCCATCCTGCAGAAGCTGCTCTGTCAGCTTGCGATCCAGACGCAGAATCTCATGGCCGACCTCAATGTATTTCTGTCCCGCCTCTGTCAGGAGGAATTGCTTTCCCTTACGGACAAAAAGGGCAAGGCACAATTCCTTTTCAATGCGCTGAAGGAATTTGGTCAGCGCAGGCTGAGTGATAAAGAGCTGCTCTGCCGCCCTCGTAATACTACCCTGATCCGCAATGGCAACAATATACTCATAATCCCGAACATCCATACAGCAGCTCATCCCTTTTTTCGATGTAATATTCCAATTATATACAATAATAGAGAAAGATGCAAGTATTCCAGGCAGAATTGTTTCTTTTTGGTCCTGTAGAACCGGTTGCAATCTTTGAAAAGCCGAAAGATCTGCCACAGTTTATAGCCGCAGAAGAAAAGGCATTGCGTACGCTGGCTGTTCAGCGTGTGCAATGCCTTTTTGGGGTGGGAACCGGGTGGAAATAAGCAAAAGTGTTTTCCAAATGCCCAACAAATCAAGCTGAAAAATGATTACAACTGCCTTATTCTGGAGCGTTGCTGATTGACTCCCGCACCAAACAACAGACGCTTTCGACAGTTGTTTCAGTTTCCAAGGGAAGTTCTTTCACCTCCTCTCCATCAACAGGCACAGGGAAATTGAATACGATCTTCTTTATCCAACTTCCGTCTTTCCTCTTTTCCGGGAACATCTCAATTCGCTCGATAAAGGCTTTCATAAACTCTTTCTGTTCCGCTTCCGTTGCGGAATGGTAGACTTCATCAAATGCCAGTAAGAGCCGATAAATGTTATCGCCGGAGATTTTTTCCTGCTGGATGCTGCGTATCTGACTTTGCAATTCGCCAATCTGAACTTCAATTTCCTCTATGGTATCATACTGCTCATCATAGCGGCGCTGCAAGTCCAAAATTTTTCTGTCATAGTGGGCATCATTGATGTCCAAGGTGTCCATCTGACGCTCCAAGCGGCTTTTCGTCCCAAAGGCTTGCTTTAACTGACCTTGCAGAACGGCAATCTGCTTTTCCATATCCTCTGTATCAACTGCCGAGCCGATTTTCGCCTGAATCGCTTCTACAAACCGGGGATTATTGACCATAGCGGATATAATCTTTGCCACAAACTTATTGATTTCCGTCTGCTCGATATTCAGTCGGAAGCTGCACTCATGCCCGGTTGGTGTTACTGTATTTTTACAGTAGTAATAATATCTTGTTTTCTTGTCCTTGCTGTGTGCCTTGGCGATATTGCCATACATACTCTTTCCGCAACATGGACATTTCAGAATACCGGACAGGATATGTGCGTGATCTGGATTATTGACCTTTTCCCGCTTAAAGGAATTGATCTTGCGCTTCTCCTGTGCCAGATACCAATCTTCTTCCGAGACGATTGCTTCGTGCTGCCCATCATAAATAGGGAACTCTGACTGCGCAACCACGTGCATCTCGTTTCTTGTGCCTTGCTTCTTTTCCATCCTGCGTCTGCCATAAGCTATCTTGCCCATGTAAACGGGATTGTCCAGTACGTCCTGCACGAAGCTCCTTGAAAATCCGGGAATGGTATTGTTCTGCCGCAGCTTCTTGACAAAGCCGTTGCGATTCAGATATTTTGCAACTCCGGCAACACCCTCGTTGGTGTGAATATATCGGTCATAAATAACACGGATTACTTCCACTTCATCCTCGGCAATAACAAGATCGCCGTTTTCCAGACTATATCCGTAAGGTGCAAAACCGCCGTTCCATTTGCCCTCACGAGCCTTTTGCTCACGTCCTGCCATTGTCTGGGTGCGGATATTCTCTCGCTCTATTTCTGCCACCGCAGACAGCACGGAGATCATCAACTTTCCGGCATCCTTGGAACTGTCAATGCCATCCTCCACGCAGATCAGATTGACACCGAAATCCTGCATGAGCTGCAAAGAGTTCAGAACATCTGCCGCATTTCTGCCAAATCGGGACAGCTTAAAGACCAGCACATAAGATACGCCGTCCTTACAGTCCTGGATGTCATTCAGCATCCGTTGGAAGTCCTGCCGTCCTTGGATGTTCTTTCCGGAAAAGCCCTCATCAGAATACTCCCCGGCAATAATCATATCCTCGTATGCCGCATATTTTCGCAGCTTGTCACGCTGGGCATCCAAGCTGTACCCGTCAACCTGCATAGAGGTGGACACTCTTGTATAAAGATAGCATTTAGTTTGTTTCTTTTTCAGAATCGCCACCTCCCTCATTCAGTTCTTTTACCATAAGTCCTTCGTTGCGGATATAATACTCCAAAAGCCACAGCACATAATCCGGTGCATGGCGGTTATCCAATTCCCACTCGGTCATAGTCCGGTAAGGGATATGAACGAGCTTACAAAAATCTTTTCGGTTCAGTCCTGTGCTTTCCCGCAACTTAATAATTCTGTTCTTACAATCCACCTGTCTTTTCTCCATAAAAAACAAAAATACACGTTGCGTAATCATTATAGCATAGCCACGCCGAATACGCAACGTGTAAATTAGAGCTTTTACGCAGCCTTATTTGTCAAAGACTGCGCTTGATTACTTTCCTCGGAATGCTCCACTTCCTGCGAGGCATCCTGTTCCAATTTATCCAAAACCTGATGTCCATATTTCTGGAGCATCTGGCTCATAACATCCACACAGCGGACAAATGCCGCATTATATTTTGCATCCTCATAATATTTCTTCAATAGGCAGTTACCTCCATCAAATTTCCATGTCCTGTCCACGCTTACGGGCAGGTGCTTTGTGTTCCTGTGTTTCCTTTCCTCTGGCGAGGATGGAATTGATAAAAGCCCGAACCTTTTCAGATGCGATTTCCAGTGCATCCAAGAAAGGCTGGGCTTTCTGTTTGAGTTCCATATATTTTTCGTTTACCGCTTCGTACCGCTGTTTCCAGATGGAAACCGTCTTTTCTGCGGAAGCCAATTTTTCTTTCAGTCGCTTGTTGTCAGCATTGGCGATAATACCGTTGACCGCATAGCGTTTGAGTGTGTCGCATTCATCCGGTGTCAGCGTGATATTGTTTCCGAATGTGGCTTTCTTTCCCATTGCTTCAATGTCCTGCACCGTCAGCGCAATGGTCTTTGCTGTCTTTGTCTCCTTTTGCAGAGCTTCCAGTTTCTTTTTCTGCTTTTCCGTGGCAGCCTTGGCATCCTCCAAACTCTGCTCTGCCTGTGCCACCTGTCCGGTCACAGCTTCCAACCGCTGCTGTTCAGCCTGTACCTTGAACTGTGTCACAGTCAGATGTTCTTCGGTGCTGCCACGCTCACCACGCTCCACATCGGTATAACCGGCATTTCGCATGAAATTAAAAAAGTCATCCTGCAAGACACTGTAGGATGACTTCAAAATCTTTTTTCCTTTTTCGTTGAGCTTGGGATTTCCGCCCTCGTCAAGCACCGGCTTGGAGTCCCATTTCTTACTGCGGCTGACCTGCATGATCGTTTCCTTTACCGTTCCCCGGAGGGATTCATCTTTACATCGTTTCGACCAAAGGATCTGCTTTTCCACCACCGGGATATAGACCACATGGAGATGATAGTGGTACACATCCTCGCCCAATGCTTCGGACATGGCCCGGTTGCGCTCATCGGCGTGCATCACAGCGGAGAGGATATACTGCTCACCGCCTACGATCTCCACGGCGGCTTTATAGGCATCGGCATAAAACTGTTTTGCAAATTCATAGCCGCCGTGGTTGTAGAAGTAAGCGGAGTTCACATCGAATACCAACTCACCGTATTTGATGGCATCCGGTTTCAACCCTCTGGTGGAAATCACGCCATCCTGTTCCATCTACTCAAACATTTTCACATAATCGTCCGTGGGTGCTTTGAAATGGACGTTCATGGAAGTGCGCTCCGGTACGATGTCCTGATTACTGTAACTGTCCTTTTCACGTTCATTGTGTTCCTGTATTTTTGCCACATCGTCCGGTGTCGGTAAGTCCTGATTCCGGGCTACGGTGCGGTCTATTCCATCATTTCTTGCCATAGATTTTTGTCCTTCCTTTGAGATTTGCAGTCAACGTGAGGTCTGGGGAAAGGCACTTTTTCAAAGTGTAATAATCCACTATAACACTTTCATCCATACTGGCTGCAAAGTGCCGTGGGCTCTCCGAGGGCTCCTCCGGAGGGGGAGTGCGGTCGCTGCGGCAACCTTTGCTGACCAAGGCAAAATGTCTGCAACTTTTCCCATGGTCAGCCCGTCTGCATGAATCTGTTCCGGTGAACTTCCTCTTGCAGACGTTGGCAGCGAAAGCCATATCTTTCACTGCCCGTCCACGGTACTTTTTCAAAATCCTGTAGACACAGAAACAGCCCAAACGAAAGAAATGTGCTGTTTCTATAAAGAGCGTTTTACGCTAATTTGCTGTGTACATACGTACCAGCCGGCGGTTTTACTCGACCCTTCGCCATTCTTCTTGAATGTCATCCGGTACGTACGTACATGGAGAAACATCGTAAAACCCGTTTATATTAGGTCGTGCCACCGCTTCCACGCCCATAAATCCCCACACCCGCCGTCCAGCAGAGTTGATGATGTTGTTGCAATGCTCCAAATTAAATTTTTTCGCATTGGCAACCATGGCATCACTGAAGCTGCGGGATTTTAGCGGGGCAAGGGAGTTTTCCTCACACCACAGGCGATAGATTGCGTAGAAATCCTTGGAACTGATGGACGCATCCGCTTTGCGCCGGATATATCCCTCGGAATCCATGAAGTCAAAAATATTGTTATTGTCACGCTTGACCGCTTCCCGGTTTTCACGGATGCGGTCACTCTCCGTAAACTTAAAGTTGTTGGCAACGAGCCGCTGTAAGCCTTCAAAAGCCCAGAGGAAAATCCCCTCGGCTTCGGCTTTCATTTTCTCCGCAAGGTCGGGATCGTCGGCTCTGTCCATGGGCTTTTCTTTGGTTGTCAGCACAAGCTGTCTACGATAAAAACCATCGCTGCGGTCATACAGGGCTTGCAGATCGCCGTTGCTGAATGCCAGCAATCGGGCAAACATCCAGCCCTGATAACTCTGCTTACCCTTGCGCTCCAAATCCATTTTACCCTGTGCAGTCACAATAGATTTTACATAGTTGGTCTGGCGCAGGGCTTCCATTCGCATATCATCATCTACACACAGCAGGATGTGTTCCAGATCGGCACGAGCGAAGCGGTTTTCAGAAATCTTGCCGATGCTGCCGTCTTTCATGTTTGTTCCAAAGATAGTCGAAAGCACCGCTCCGATTTGAGATTTGCCCTCGCCGCCGTTGCCCTTAATGACCATCATCCGCTGTCCTTTGTTGGAAGGAATCAGGCAATAGCCGATAAACTCCTGCAAGGTAGGAATATCTTCTTCATAGAGCAAACCATCCAGAAAGTTCAGCCACAGAGCAGGTGCAGCAGCGTTTGGATTGTAGGAAACAGGCAAGCGACTCTGTACGATTTCCTTTTTCCCCTCAGTAAATCTCCCATCCAGCATGAGCGTTCCGTTGGCAACATGGATGCGGTCAGGCTGCGGAGGAAAATCATCAACCATTGCTTCCAGTTTCAGCAATTCCATGATATTTTTGATCTTCTGCGGTACGCTGCTGATAGTATAACTTTTCAGTTTTTCGTAAACCTCGCTCCGCAGGAAAATATCATCTGTCACCCGTCCTTCGGGCGTAAAAAAAGCTCTGTTCGTGAAGATGATTTTGCGTTCATGCAAAAATTCTTCACAAAACAGAGCTTCGTTGATGTTCTGCCCATCAAACCAGACAGGCAAATTCATACCAAGCATTTTCCGGTTCTTCGCCATGGTATGCCACCTCCTTTTTTCGTTCCACATAGTCCTGAAGAAAGGCGATTTTGCCCTCCTTCTTTAACTCGTCTACCACAACAACTCTCTCCTCCAAAGAACCAACCGTTAAAATATCTGCCAGATGTTCTATATGATCTAACATCTGACAGGCTTCCACAAAACGGTCATCCCATTCATCTTCCGGTGTCTTAGGCGCATACCGTACTTTCCATTCTTCCAACAGATGCAGATAATCCGTCAGCACACGGAAGCAGAGCATTTCGTCCTCCCGGAACTGACGGGTATGAGGGAGTTTGGGTTTTGCCATTGCTGCTGCATTGGGCGGTTTCGGATCAAGTCCGAAGTCCGCAGCCAACTTTTGCGTCGCTTCGTAGCTGCTTAGATCAAACAGCCTTGCCACAAAGTCAATCACATCTCCCTTGGCTCCGCAGCCGAAGCAGAAGAAATAATCCTCGTTCAGTTTCAGGCTCGGATGCCGGTCATTGTGAAACGGGCAGCAAGTCATACCATTGCGGTTTACTTTCAACCCGTAGTGTTCGGCAGCTTGCTTTACGCTGATTGCCGCCTTGATGGTTTCATAGATTGTCATAGAAAAACCTCCGTTCATAATAGTCTGGAAAGGACGAAGCACCCGCCGTAATTGGCAGGTGCTTTGTTCTTTCTACTATGGTTATGACGGATTTCTCAAAAAACAGGCTAATCGGAGGACAACTCCGTTTCAAAAAACAGGACAGCTTTTCAGGGAATGTAGATTTCTTTATATTGGCATGGTATAATTAGAAAAATAAAAAACAGGACAGGAGGGAAAGCATGAATCAAGAATTGATGACATTGGATTTTTGGCAGGATACAGTCACATATGAGGACATGACATTCCCCACCGGCACTCTTGCCTGTGATGCACTGAATGTTCCTACGGATACCATTGCTCAGTTGAACGAGCAATGCAAGAACATCAATCTGCTGCTTGGAATGTTAAACGCCGGGCAGGATGCTTCTGCCCTCTTGCCTACGGCAAAGGAATCTGCTCTGGTAATACTGGATATTCTCAGCAAAACGCCGCCGTTCTCCTATATGAATATTCCCCAACACAGAAAGAGGATTGAAAAAGCCTTTACTGCGAGCAATGCGCTGAAATATGTGGAGTTCGCTATCAAAGCTGTAACCAATTCCTTGCAGTTTGAAGAAGTCCAGAAATATGCCGAAGCAATCATGCTGCAACGCTATACCGCTGTATTCGGGCATCTGCCCTATTCCCTTGAAGAATATCAAAAAGCGATGCTCGATTTTGCGGAAAAATCTGACGGCAACGAAGCAGATCGTACCGCAGAGGGATTCTCTAAAATGTTCGGCAACTATTTCCCGCCTAATTTCTCTATCACAGATGGCAATGCCTGGATGTCTACCCTGAACAACTCCGTTCAGTATGTATCTGTCATCCGTCCCGGCGA
>CAYRDE010000057.1:0-12058 GCA_964422935.1 uncultured Oscillospiraceae bacterium
AGAACTATGTGAAGATGGTCAACGAGAACGGCGGCAAGATGCCCGACGCCGTGGGTATCCCCGAAGAGCAGCTGCGTCATGCCGCCGAGCTGAGCGTCTGCAAGATCAACATCGACTCCGACCTGCGTCTTGCCATGACCGGTACTGTCCGTCAGTTCTTCAATGAGCATCCCGACAAGTTCGATCCTCGTGAGTACCTGAAGCCCGCCCGCGCCAACATCAAGGAACTGGTTCGCCACAAGCTGGTGGACGTCCTGGGCTGCGCCGGCAAGGCCTAAGCAAGCGTCTTATTACGTTTGGCAAAGGGGCCGCCTCGAAAGAGGCGGCCCTCGTTTGTTGTACCGGACGCTTGCAGCGAATCGTGAATAGTGAATAGCTGTAGTATCGCCTTCGGCGATGATTGAAAAAATTTTTTGGAGGGAACAAATGGACTGGCTGGAGGAAGTAAAGGAAAAGGATCGGAGAAAGAACCAGATCCTTTTTGGAAAAGACTCGGAATATTTACGGGACCTGAGAATGCTCCTGGAAGGGCAAAGCCATATCGTTGTGACCCTCTGGGCACTGGATCTGGCGGAGGAATCCGTGGAAATCCTGAAAGCAAAGTACCCGGCGGAAACCAGGCCGGAGGAGGCTCTGACTGCCGCCCGGGACTGGGCCGCCGGGAAGGTGAAAATGCGCTTTGCCCAGCGGAAGATTTTAGACTGCCACGCTGTGGCGAAGGAACTGACGGACAAGGCGGACATGGCCCTGTGCCACGCCATCGGTCAGGCCTGCGCCGTGGTGCATACGGCGGGTCATGCCATGGGATACCCCATGTACGATCTGACCGCCCTGGTGTACCGGCATGGCCTGGACGGCTGCGCCGAATTCGTGGAAGCACGGAAGCAGGAATATATTACCCGGCTTTTGGATTGGAGCGCCAATGAAAAGGACGAGGAAAGAACCTGGGCGTCCTTTCTGACAAAGTAACCGCAAAAACTGAGATTCCCTCTTGTAAACCTGGGAATAATATGCTAAACTGGATGCGTTTGTAAGTTTTGTCACGAATTTGGAGGCACCTATGGTTTTACACGCTCCCACATAGTTACGGTTTCCCTTTTTTCGCGTCATTATACCATCTTTCGAAAAGGAGAAAACCATGTCGAATCTGATAGAAGAAATTTCCCGGCGGCGGACCTTTGCCATCATCTCCCACCCCGACGCCGGTAAAACCACCCTGACCGAAAAGTTCCTGCTCTACGGCGGCGCCATCGCCCAGGCAGGCGTGGTCAAGGGTAAGAAAAATACCCGGGCTGCCACTTCCGACTGGATGGAAATTGAAAAGCAGCGTGGTATTTCCGTTACGTCCTCTGTGATGCAGTTCCAGTACGGCGGCTTCTGCATCAACATTCTGGACACCCCGGGCCACCAGGACTTTTCCGAGGATACCTACCGCACCCTGATGGCGGCGGATTCTGCCGTCATGGTCATCGACGGGGCCAAGGGCGTGGAGCCTCAGACGAGAAAGCTTTTTAAGGTCTGCGCCATGCGGCACATTCCCATTTTTACCTTCATCAACAAGATGGACCGGGAAACCAAGGACCCCTTCGATCTTTTAGACGAGGTGGAGCGGGAGCTGGGCATTGAGACCTATGCCATGAACTGGCCCATCGGCTGCGGCAAGGATTTCCAGGGGGTTTATGACCGGGAAAAGAGTCAGCTGCTCTTCTTCTCCGGCGTTTCCGGAAAACGGAAGGCGGAGAAGCAGGAAGTGGACCTGTACGATCCGGAGGTGGCGGAGCTGCTGGGCAGCGAAGCCAGACATCAGCAGCTGATCGACGATGTGGAGCTATTGTCCGCCGGTCGGGAAATGGACATGGAGGCAGTGCGGAAGGGACAGCTCTCCCCCGTATTTTTCGGCTCCGCTCTGACCAACTTCGGCATTGAGCCTTTCCTGGAGAACTTCCTGCGTCTGACACCCCCTCCCCTCTCCCGGGAGGCGGACTGCGGCACCATTGACGCCTTCAGCCCGGACTTCTCTGCCTTTGTCTTTAAGATTCAGGCCAACATGAATAAGGCCCACCGGGACCGGCTGGCCTTTATGCGGATCTGCTCCGGCAAGTTTCAGCGGGACGCGGAGTATTTCCATGTCCAAGGAAATAAGAAAATGCGCCTTTCCCAGCCCCAGCAGCTGATGGCGGCGGAGCGGGAAATCGTGGAGGAAGCCTACGCCGGGGACGTCATCGGCGTGTTTGACCCGGGCATTTTCTCCATTGGCGACACCATCACCGTGCCGGGGAAGAAGTTTCGATATTCCGGCATCCCCACCTTTGCCCCGGAACACTTCTGCCGGGTATCCGCCAAGGACTCCATGAAGCGCAAGCAGTTCGTCAAAGGCACGGAACAGATTGCCCAGGAAGGCGCCATTCAGATTTTCAAGGTACCCAATTCCGGTATGGAAGAGGTGGTTGTGGGTGTGGTAGGCACCTTGCAGCTGGATGTATTCCAGTACCGGATGAAAAACGAGTACGGCGTAGAGCTGCGGATGGAGATGCTGCCCTATGAGGAAATCCGACGGATCGACGAATACCCCGGAGATCTGGAGGAGCTGAACCTGGGCAGCGACGCGGAGCTTCTGGAGGACTACCGGGAGCGAAAACTGCTGGTATACAGCTCCTACTGGGCCATCGATTTCACCTGCCGCCGGAATCCCGGCCTGAAGGTCAGCGAGATCGTGGTGGAAGAAGGATAAAATGGATTACGGAGCTGCCCCAATCTTATGGGGCAGCTCCGAAAACATTCCGGGGACGAAACCCACGGTACTACGTCCTTGGCTCCCCCTTTGGGGGAGCTGGCGAGCGTAAGCGAGACTGAGAGAGTACGCTGTGATTTATCTTTCCGCCCCCGTCTCCCGCAAAAGACCGTGTAAGTCTTGCGGAACGGGGAATTCTGATATATAATGATAAGAAACGCAGGCTTTGGAGGATGGGCTATGGAATTTAAGGTATTGGCGGTTGGCGATGTGGTGGGCAATCCCGGGTTGGAGCGGGTGCGCCGGGATCTGCGGCAGTTAAAGCGGAAGCATCAGGTGGACTTCACCATCGTCAATGGAGAAAACGCCGCCGTGGTGGGATTGCTCCCCGCTCAGGCAGAGGAAATTCTGGACGCCGGAGCGGATGTAATCACCATGGGCAACCATACCTGGGGAAAGCGGGAGCTGGTACCCTATCTGGAGGACTGCCCCCAAATTCTGCGCCCTGCCAACTATGCGCCTCAGGCCCCGGGACGGGGCTGGAGCCTGTTTGAAACAAAGGCAGGGAATGTAGCGGTTATTGACCTGATTGGTCGGTGCAATATGGACTATGGCCCTGACAACCCCTTTCTGATGGTGGAAAGGATTCTCAAAAAGATTGACACCAAACTCATTTTTGTGGAGCTGCACGCTGAGGCCACCTCCGAAAAGATGGCAATGGGCTATATGCTGGACGGAAAGATCAGCGCTATGTGGGGCACCCATACCCATGTGCCCACGGCGGACGCCCGGGTGCTGCCAAAGGGCACCGGGTATGTAACCGATCTGGGAATGACCGGCCCCCGGGATTCGGTGCTGGGCATCCGCCCGGACCTGTCCGTTGCCAAATTCCGGGGGGATCTGACGGAGCGGTATCGCTGGGCGGAGGGCCCCACAAAACTGGAAGCGGTGCTGTTTACCGTTGACACAGTCACAGGCAGATGCCTGAAAGCAGAGAGGGTGGACGAATGGGACTGAAAATCTTACACACGGCGGACTGGCATCTGGACTCTCCCTTCCGGGGCTTTACGCCGGAGCAGCGGGGGCTGCTGATGGCGGCCCAGCGGGAGATTCCGGGGAAGATCACCGATCTGTGCCTCCGGGAGGACTGCGATCTGATGCTGTTGGCTGGGGATATTTTTGATGGAATCCCCAGCGGGGAGACCGTCGCCCTGGTGAAGCGGGAGCTGGAGCGCTGCGGCGTTCCGGTGCTGATTGCCCCGGGCAATCACGATTTCTGCGGCCCGGGAAGCCCCTGGCTGGAGGAACGGTGGCCGGATAACGTGTTTCTGTTTACCGGCGGGCTGGAATCCGTCACCATCAGCGCCCTGAACTGCCGGATCTACGGAGCCGGATACCAAAGCATGGACTGTCCGGCGCTGCTGGAGGAATTCCAGGCGGAAGGGCCGGAAAAATATAAAATCGCCGTGCTTCATGGCGATCCGGCCCAGAAAAACAGCCCCTACAATCCCATCACCACGGCCCAGGTCCGGGGTTCCGGGCTGGATTATCTGGCCCTGGGCCACATCCATAAGGCGGGAACCTTCCGGGCCGGGAATACCCTGTGTGCCTGGCCCGGCTGTCCCATGGGACGGGGCTGGGATGAGACGGGAGAAAAGGGGGTCTGCATCGTCACCCTGGGGGACAGCGTCGCCTTGCAGGCGGTGAGCCTGGACCTTCCCCGCTTCCAGGAGCTGGATACCCAGGTAGGGCCGGACCCGGCCCAGAGCGTGGAGGCCCTTCTTCCGGGCCTGGGGGGACGGGATTTTTACCGGATTTCCCTGACCGGCTGGGGGAAGGTGAACCTGGAAGCTCTGAAGGAACGGTTCCGGGGCTATGCCAACCTGGAGCTGCGGGATCAGACGGAGGACCCGGATACCCTATGGGAGGGCGCAGGCGAGGACACCCTGGAGGGGGTCTATTTCCGGATGCTGAAAAACGCCATGGAGGAAGACCCGGACAACGCTGCCAGGATTCAGCAGGCAGCGGAGATTTCCCGGCAGATTTTGCGGGGAAAGGAGGTCACCCTATGAGAATTTACAAGATGACCGCCACCTTTGGCAAGCTGCAAAATGAAACCTTAACCCTGGAGCCGGGGCTGAACGTGATCACCGCCCGGAACGAGTGGGGAAAAAGCACCTGGTGCGCCTTCCTCATTGCCATGCTGTACGGCATGGAGACCCGGCTCAAGTCCACAAAAACAAGCCTTGCGGATAAGGAACGGTACGCGCCCTGGTCGGGGGCCCCCATGGAGGGCCGCATCGACCTGAACTGGAACGGCAGAGACATTACCATTGCCCGCAGGACCCGGCGTCGGGTGCCTCTGGGAGAGTTCTCCGCCTACGAAACCGAGTCCGGTCTGACCGTGGAGGAGCTGAATGCCGCCAACTGCGGAGAAATGCTGCTGGGGGTGGAACAGAGCGTCTTTCGCCGGGCAGGCTTTATCCGGCAGGCAGATCTGCCTGTGACCCAGGATGAGGCCCTTCGGCGGCGGCTGAACGATCTTGTCACCACCGGCGACGAAAGCGGCGCGGGGGACCGGCTGGCGGAGAATCTGAAAAGCCTGAAAAACGCCTGCCGCTACAACCGGGGGGGATTGCTACCCCAGGCGGAACGGGAGGCGGAGGCCCTGCGGGGAAAGCTGGAGGAGCTGAACCAGCTGGAGGATCAGTGTGCCAAGCTCCAGACGCGGCTGAATGAGGCAAAGCAGTGGGAGGGTCAGCTGAGAAACCACGCCCAGGCCCTTCGCTATCGTGCCTCCCAGGAAAACGCCCGGCGAATGCTCCAGGCGAAGGATACTTTGGAGCAGGCGGAAAAGGAAGCGGAACTGCTGGCGGAGGACTGCGGAAAGCTGCCCGCAAAAGCGGAAGCGGAGCAAAAGCTTCGGGAAGTGCGCACCTTCCGGGACGCCTGGAACGCGTTGCTGACCGACAAGCAAAGGCTGCCCCAGCGTCCGGAGGAGCCCCAGCTGGCGCCGCCCTTCACGGGTATGGAGCCGGAGGCAGCCCGGCGGATGGCAAGGGTGGACAAGGCCCGGTACGCCGCGGATCAGAGGGCGAAGGCTCCCAAAATTCTGTTTATTCTGGGGCTTCTGGGCCTTGCCGGCGCGGTGCTGCTGGCAATCCTAAAGGTATATCTTCCCGCGATTGTGGAACTGGCTGCTGCCCTGGCGGCGGTGATCTGGAGTCTGGCAGAGCAAAACCGTATCCGAAAGCAGCGGACGGCCTTTCTGAAAAAATACAGTGGGACGCCCCCCGCCCAGTGGGAGGAGCCGATTGAGGCTTACGAGGAGGCGTACCACCAGTATCAGCAGGAGATGAAGGCCTACCGGGAATCGGACAGCGATGTGGATGTACGTTCCATGGTGCTGGCGAAGAAGCGGGAGGCTCTGTGCGGCGCCCAGGAGCCGGATGTGCTGCTGGATTATTGGCAGCAGGTATTGCAGCATTGGGAAGCGTATGATACGGCCCAGCGGGAGGTCCAGCGGGCCAGAAGCCACTACGAGGCCATCAGCAGCATTGTAACCCCCGTGGACCCTCCCAGCGCTGCGGACACGCTGACCTACAACGAGGCGGACACCGCCCGGCTGTTGACGGACTGCGGAGAGGAGCAGCAGCACCTTCTGGGCAGGCTGGGACAATATCAGGGCCGTATGGAGGCCCTGGGGGACCGGGGAGCTCTGGAGGCCCAGCTTACCCGGTGCCGGGAGCGGATCACCCAGCTGGAGGACACCTATGCGGCGCTGTCCATTGCTCTGGAAACCCTGGCGGATGCCCGGGGGGAATTGCAGCGGCGGTTTGCGCCCCGGATCGCGAAGCGGGCCCAGGGGATGCTGGAAAGGATGACCGGCGGTCGGTATCACAGTCTAACCATGGGCGAGGACTTTTCTCTCCAGGCCGGTGCGGGAGAGGAGACTACTCTGCGCAGCAGTATCTGGCGCAGTGACGGGACCATGGACCAGCTCTATCTGTCCCTGCGGCTGGCGGTGGCGGAGGAGCTGACCCCGGAAGCGCCCCTGATTTTGGACGATGCCCTGGTGCGCTTTGATGATGCGCGCATGGCGGCGGCGGTGAACATTCTCAAGGAGATGGCGGTGGAAAAGCAGGTGATTCTCTTTACCTGCCAGAACCGGGAAGCCAGGGCCGCCGGGCAATAATACAAAGCTTTAAATCTGAAACGGCGTGGCTTCGGCCCCGCCGTTTTTTCGGCAAAATTCCGGACAGGCTGTGACGTTCCCGGGAAAAAGACGTACTATTAGGGTGAGAACACAAAGAAAGGATGGGAGCCTATTGGAGGATACAGAAATTATCGAATTGTTCTGGGCGAGAAATGAGGACGCCATTGCCCAGACGGATGCGGTCTACGGAAGGTCGCTCCAGGCCCTGGCAAACCGGATTCTGGACAATCGGGAGGATGCGGAGGAAAGCGTAGGGGACACTTATCTGAAAACCTGGGAGGCCATTCCGCCTCAGCGGCCCACACACTTCTATGGGTTTCTCGCTTCGATCTGCCGTCACCTCTCCTTTCACAGGGTTGACTGGAGGCAGGCAGCCAGGCGCAACGCTGAGGTTGTGGCTCTGACAGAGGAGATGGAGCGATGCATTCCTGACACAAGATGGGAGCGGGAAATGGAGGCAAAAGAACTGGGAGAGGCAATGAACGCCTTTCTTGCGGGCCTGCCTAAGGAAAGCAGACTCATTTTCCTGCGGCGGTACTGGCATGTGGATACCATCGGTGAAATAGCCGCCCGGTACGGCTTTACCGAGAGCAAGGTGAAAATGCAGCTCAGCCGCACCCGGGCAAGGCTGCGCGCCTTTCTGGAAAAGGAGGGAATCCAGGTATGAACGGGAACAGACTGCTGATGGGCCTTAACTACATTGACCCAAAATACATCGAAGAATCGGAGCGGGACATGCCTGCTGGACATGCTGTCCCACGGAAACCGCTGGTGATTGCCGCTTTGATTGCGGCGCTGCTTCTTGCGGGCTGCGGATATGCGGTGCTGTCCGGGACGGCATGGTTCCAGTCCTTTTTTACCCAGCGAAAAGGGCAGCCCCTCAGCCAGGGGCAGTCCGATTATATCGCCGAAAATACAAAGGAGCTGGGGCAAAGTATCACCGTAAATGGCTACACCGTAACACTGGAAGCCGCCATTGCGGAACCCCGGGTTGCCTGGCTGAAGCTCAGGCTGCAAGGCCCTGCCCCGTTTACAAGAAATTCTGTGGGCTTCTTCCCCAGGTGGACGTCGGAGGAACGGGAGTACATGGAATCTACATTTTACAAGAAGGGGCACTCCCCCAAGGAACAAAGCCCATACAGCCGGGTCAGCGGGGTATACAACGATCCGGTGGGCGATACAATTTCGATCCTGTTCCGAATTGACCAGTCCCGGGATTCGGCTTTGCCCTCTTTTGAAGCGGGGGTCCCTTACATCCTCCACCTGACAGATTGGACCGAGAGCGATTTGGGAGAACCGCCGGTTGTGGTGGCAGAGGGCGAATGGAACTTTGAAATCGTATTCGATCACCTGAATGAGGATGTGGTGGAGCTGATTTCCCAGCCTGTGACGGTAAACGCCAATGATGTAAGTCTGACCCTGACCTCTCTCAAGCTGCGGGCCATGAGTCTGGAGGCGACGTTCGACGCGGTCGACCCGGATGATCTGCGTACCATGTCCGCTTTGGCCCTTTCTAAGGTTGTGCTGAAGGACGGCTCTGCCGTTTCGATTCTGCCCACCAATTTTAATCCCAGCGGCAGCGCGGGGCTTGCCCTGGACTGTCCCATTGATTTGAAGGAAGCAGACTATGTGGAGCTGCGGGATGGTACCATTCTTCCCATGCCGTAATCCATCTCTTTTCTTTTGGAGGCTGTTACCCTCTGTTCACAAAAGGTTTACAGGAATGGAACGGTTTTTTCAGGTTTCTTTCAGGAAAAAGTGGTAAGGTATGGACAAAGAAAAGGAGGTCATCCTATGAGTGACTATTTTGATGATAATTTATATTCTGAACCTGAAAACCATACCGATTCCACCATGCCTGAGCAGCAGCCCCAGAGCTTTCCGGAGGTAACAGAGCATCCGGAGGCCAAGCCGAAGAAAAAGCAGAAAAACCACACCGGAAGAATAATCGCCCTTGCTTTGTGCTGCTCCCTGCTGGGCGGCATTGTGGGAGCAGGCGGCCTGGTCCTCGCCCAGAACATGGGGAAAGCCCCCGCAGAGGATCGCCGGGATTCCGTCAGTGTGATGGTGGAAAGCAGCCGGAAAACCAGCCAGCTGCAAACCGCCCAGGTGAGTACCGATCAGGAAATGACCGCGGCAGAGGTTTACGCCGCCAACGTCCATTCCACCGTGGGTATCACCACCTCCATCACCACCAACTACTGGGGCTTCCAGACCACCTCTGCGGCCTCCGGCTCCGGCTTCATCATCACCGACGACGGCTATATTCTGACCAATCACCACGTCATCGAGGATTCCAACTCCATCACCGTGACCATGTATGACGGAAGCGTCTATGACGCCGCCCTCATCGGCTACGATGAAAGCAACGATATTGCGGTGCTGAAGATCGAGGCCACCGGCCTGATCCCCGTGGTGCTGGGCAGCTCCGACGCCATGAACGTAGGCGACAATGTGGTAGCCATCGGCAACCCCCTGGGTGAGCTGACCTTCTCCCTGACCGCCGGTCTGATCAGCGCCAAGGACCGTCAGATCACCATGTCCGGCGGCACCACCATGACTCTGATCCAGACGGACGCTGCCATCAACTCCGGCAACTCCGGCGGCGCTTTGTTCAACATGTACGGCGAGGTGGTAGGCGTTACCAACGCCAAATATTCCAGCAGCTCCTCCGGCGCTTCCATCGATAACATCGGCTTCGCCATCCCCATCGACACCGTTCGTCCCATTGTGGAGAGCATCATCGAAAAGGGTTATGTGTCCAAGCCTTATATCGGCGTCACCGTTTCCAACGTCAGCAGTGAATCTCAGCTCTATGGCCTGCCCCAGGGCGCGGCGGTACAGAGCGTGACTGAGGACGGCCCCGCCGCAAGGGCCGGTTTGCAGAGAGGCGACATCATCACAAATGCCAACGACACGGAAATCACCGGCAGCAATGATCTGGTATCCATGGTTCGGAAGATGGCTGTGGGCGACACCCTGAACCTGACGGTGTATCGTCAGGGCCAGACCCTGAACATCGCCGTTACCGTGGAGGAGCAGATTCAGCCCGCCATTCAGGAAGAAACCCAACCCGTTCAGCAGTCCCAGCAAAGCAATCAGGGAAGCATCCAGGGAATCAATCCCTTCCGCTTCTTTGGTAACTGGTAACAGAAAGCCACAAAAAAATGCCTGCCGCAACAAAAGCGACAGGCATTTTTATGTAGTGCATGATTACAGAACGGTTCCGTCGGGATGGAACAGGGGCAGCTTTTCCAGATATACAAGGTCCTTCCGCTCCTGGGCGTCGCCTTCGGCAAGAATCGCCATGCGACCGCAGATGATGCCGCCGGCCTTTTCCACCAGCGCCTCCAAGGCCTTCAGGCTTTCCCCGGTGGAGATCACGTCATCGACGATGAGGATTTTCTTTCCCTTCATCAGAGCAGCGTCCGCGCCGTCCAGGTACAGCTTCTGCTCCTTGGCGGTGGTGATGGACTGAACGGTCACACTGAAAATGTCCCGCATGTACAGCTTGGGACCTTTTCTCGCCAGGATGTACTTTTTGTCTCCGGCCTGACGGGCCATTTCGTGGGCCAGGGGGATACCCTTTGCCTCAGCGGTGATGATGTAGTCATACTCCGGAGCCCGGGCCAGCAGCTCCCTGGCACAGGCAACCGTCAATTCCTGATCCCCGAAGATGACGAACCCGGCAATGGACAGATTTTCATTCAGCGGGCAGATGGGAAGATCCCGTTCCAGACCCGCAACGGTCATATGGTAGTACATGGGTAAGCACTCCTTTTTCTATTTGGGCGGCTCAGAGGGATACTTTGAAACCGTCTGATTTTATGTTTATTATACTACCCAGCAGAAAAATGTCAAGAAATCCTCATGCCAAACATGGATCACAGTCCAATCGGAAAGGCGTGTTTTTATCAATCGTTTATTTCCGATATCCTGTTGCGGGATCGACAATATTGCGCATATGGGCAATATCACCGGCCAGGAATTTCTCAAAATTGTCACCGGTAATCCGCACAACCCGTTCCAGGGTCTCCTGGAGATGGAACTTTCCCGCTACGTGGGGTGTGATAATGCACCTGGGAGCGTCCCAAAGGGGGTGATCGGCGGGGAGAGGTTCCGGCTCTGTCACATCCAGTCCCGCGCCGCCAAGAGTGTCTCCTTCCCGCAGGAGCCGATTCAGCGCCTCACAGTCTACGGCATCTCCACGACCGCCGTTCAGAAGGTAAGCCCCCCGCTTCATCAGGCGCATTCTGCGCTCATCCATGATATGGTAGGTCTGGGGTGTGCTGGGCAGCAGCAGGGTAACGAAATCCGCTTTTGGCAGCACCTCATCCAAATGGTCCATGGTGGTAATCTCATCCACATAGTCAGGCTTTTCCCCAACGTGCCTGCGGATACCAATGACATGGCTGCCCAGGGCCTTCATACGCTCTGCATATTCCCTTCCGATATCGCCCAGGCCTATGACCAGGGTCGTGGAATTCCAGATGGAAGTCACACTGCCCTCTTCCCGCCAGCAATGGGCCACCTGATTGCGCATATACAGGTCCATCTTCCGGCAAAGCATATAAGACAAGGCAGTCATCTCCTCAGATACCGTCAGTCCGTAGGCTCCCGTGGCACAGGTCAGTAGCGTACCGGGATGAATGATCCCGGGCTTGCAGTATGGGTCCGCTCCGGCAAAATTTAGCTGAATCCACTTAAGGTTCGGCGCCTGGGCTACCTGCTGAGGACTCACACTGCCAAGGATAATATCCGCCCAGCAGACCTGCTCCTGTGTCACATCCTCGATTGTGGTATAGATAAATTCGCACCCCTGTCCAATGCCCTCGATATACTGTTTGTGGGATTCCTGAAATGGCATGACTACCAATACATTCATCTCCGTTACACTCCTTTGCTTTATTTTTTGATTCTGTCACTGGGATATTTTTTATTATATCATGTTTCTGTCAGTGGCGCAATATGAAATTGCGGTACGGCTTGTTTCCAAAGACTAGTGAAGCGCAAATAAGTAAAAATCGGCAAGCATCTTTCGAAGCTTGCCGATTTTTGGCTCCCCCTGTTGGACTCGAACCAACGACACACGGATTAACAGTCCGTCGCTC
>CAYRDE010000058.1:0-1621 GCA_964422935.1 uncultured Oscillospiraceae bacterium
TGATCCGTCATGAATGTGAAAACGGCAGTGTCAATGTCAGCACCAATGTGTATACCGATATCGTAGGCACCGCAGCCATCAACTGCTTCGGTGTGAAGGGCATGGCAGCCCGGAGCCTGACCGATGGCGTATACCATCTGCTGCGGAAGGAGTCTGTAGGGAAGGGCGTCCATGTGACCTTCAATGAGGATGACTCCATTTCCATCGATCTGCATATTATTGTGGACAACAACGTCAACCTGAACGCCGTAGGCGCTTCCATTATTTCTGAGGTTCGCTACGTTGTGACCCAGTGCACGGGTACCCAGGTGCGGGAGGTCAATGTCTATATCGATTCTATGATGATCGGCTAACGGAGGGAAAGAAATTGAAACAAACCATCACTGGCATTGATCTTCGCAGAATGATTGTCAATGCCACCGCATCTATTGAAGGCAACCAGCAGGCGCTGAATGAACTGAATGTGTTCCCGGTCCCCGACGGCGATACCGGAACCAATATGTCTATGACCATCCGGGCCGCTGCCAATGATCTTCGCAAGACGGAGGACCCGGACCTGGGGAAGGCAGCCAAGGTAGCCGCCTCCGCCATGCTTCGGGGCGCCCGTGGTAACTCTGGCGTTATTTTGTCCCTGCTCTTCCGGGGTATTTCCACAAGGCTCAAGGGCCAGACAGACTGTGACGGCGTCCTGTGGGCCCAGGCCCTCCAGGAGGGCGTGGACGCTGCCTACAAGGCGGTTATGAAGCCTGCGGAGGGCACCATCCTCACCGTTTCCCGGCTGGCAGCAGCCAAGGCCATCGAGGCTGCCCGGGAGAATAACCACATTGAATTCGTCCAGGAGGCAGCCATTGCCGAGGCAAAGATCGCCCTGGCGGACACGGTGAACCAGAACCCGGTGCTGAAAAAGGCCGGGGTGGTGGACGCCGGCGGCAAGGGCTGGCTGGTGGTGCTGGAGGCCATGCTTCTGGCCCTTCAGGGAGAGGACGTGGAGATCTCCGGAGCCGTCGAAACGGCAACCAAGGACAGCGCGGACTTCTCCGACTTTAATACCGAGGACATCACCTTCTCCTACTGCACCGAGTTCATTATTTCCCGGGAAAACGATAAGGACCCGGAGGCCCTTCGTGCCTTCCTGGACAGCCTGGGTGACAGCCTGGTGCTGGTGGATGACGAGGAAATCATCAAGGTCCATGTGCATACTAACGATCCCGGCAAGGCCCTTCACGAGGCCATCGAGTACGGCTCCTTTGTCACCGTAAAAATTGAGAATATGCGTTTGCAGCATACGGAAAAGGTGATGACCGAGGCGGAAAAGGCCCCGAAGATTGCCGCCCCTGAGAAGCCCCTGGGTGTGGTATCCGTCTGCGCCGGTGACGGCCTGGCGGATGTGTTCCGGAATCTGGGGGTGCCCAACAACAAGAACATCATTATGGCAGCGGAGCAGGTGGATGCGCTGACACCCAAGCATGTGGTGGTGATTCCCTCCAAAACCGTGCCCCAGGGTGTTACCGCCATGCTGAGCTTCAACCCGGAGGGAACGGTGGAAGAAAACGCTGAGGCCATGACCGAGGCTCTGGGCGCCGTGGATACCATGCAGATTACCTATGCCGCCCGGAACTCC
>CAYRDE010000058.1:1631-11686 GCA_964422935.1 uncultured Oscillospiraceae bacterium
TACGACATCCATGAGGGGGACTACCTGGCCCTGTACGGCAGCGCTCTCTTTGGCACCAGCCAGGACATTCGTGTGCTGCTGAAGTCTCTGGCAGAGAAGGTCCGGGACGAGGGCAAGGAATATGTCACCATCTACTATGGTGCTGACGTGAAGGAAAAGCACGCCCAGAAGGCGGCGGACATCTTCGCGGATATCTGCCCGGAGGCGGATGTGACCCTGCTCAGCGGTGGTCAGCCTGTATATTATTACCTGATCTCTGCGGAATAATGGCAGAATTCAGGCAACACCGCATAATGGGGGGAACGCCCATTGTGCGGTGTTGCCAAAGCCCGCTGCCTTTTGGCAGCGGGCGGTTTCCATTTTTATGCGGAAGGGAGGAAAAGCGGATGCGGCGTATCCGGGAATTGAAAAACATCACGAAACGGGAGTTTCCCCAGGGCGGTTTGATTGGGAAATGCATGGCCCTCTGGAAAAAGATCTCTGCGATGCAGATTCCTATGCACGCGGGATATGCTTCCTACTTCATTGTCCTTGCCATCTTCCCGGCCCTGCTGCTGGCGCTGGCCCTGCTGCGCTATACCTCCCTTGGGGTTGCCGACCTGATGGATGCGGTGGGGGACTTCCTGCCATCGGCGCTGCTGACCATGGCGGAGGGAATGATCTATCGGATCTATGAAGCCTCCTCCGGCGCCATCGTTGGCGTGTCCGCCATTACGGCTCTCTGGTCTGCCAGCAAGGGCGTATACGGAATCCTTCGGGGACTGAATGCCATTTACGGCGTTACGGAGGATCGGGGCTATGTCTATACCCGGGGGATCAGCGTGGTATATACCTTCTTCTTCATGCTTATTTTGGTTTTGACACTGGTGCTCCATGTGTTTGGCAACAGCCTGATTTCTCTGCTGGCGCTGACAGAGCGACCGGTGCTGGTTTTCATTGGGGAGATTATCGATTTCCGGTTCCTGTTTTTGCTGTTGGTGCAGAGCCTCTTTTTTACCTTCATGTATATGAAGATGCCCAACCGGCGCAATAACTTCCTGGACAGTCTCCCCGGCGGCGTGCTTTCCAGCATCGGATGGATGGTCTTTTCTGACCTCTATTCCATTTATGTGGAGAATTTTGCCAGCTATGTGAGCATCTATGGCTCCGTTTACACCATCGCCCTGAGTCTGCTGTGGCTGTACTGCTGCCTGAATATTCTCTTCTACGGCGGTGTGCTGAACCGGCTGCTGATGACCAATCTGGAATTGTAGATATTCTGTAAATTTTAGGGTTCTTTACGGACTGTTCACAGTTATTCTGTAAAATTCAGGAAAAAGGAGGGGACGCCATGTTTGGATATGTGACGGCAAATTATCAGGAATTGACCCGGGAGCAGCAGAGCCGGTACGGTGCGGTTTACTGCGGCATTTGCCGCCGTATCCGGAAGCAGTCGGGAAACGCTGCCCGGCTGGGGCTGCGCTACGATATGGCGTTTCTGGCGCTGCTGCTGATGAGCTTATATGAGCCGGAGGAGGAAGCAGGGAAAAAGGCCTGCAACCTACATCCCGTCCATCAGCGCCCCTGGATCGATAATGAATACATCCGCTATGCTGCGGACATGAATGTGGCGCTGGCTTATTATAACTGCCTGGATGACTGGGAGGACGATGGAAAGCGCTCTGCCAAAGCCATGGCAAAGGTTTTTTCCTCCCATTTGCCGGAGATCGAAAACCGATATCCCAGACAGTGCGGAGCTATTCGGGATTGTATCGAAAGGCTTTCTGAAAAGGAAAGGGAAAACTGCCAAAATCCCGATGACGTAGCCGGGGACTTTGGAGCACTGATGGCGGAGCTGCTTGCTTTTGAGGAAGATATGTGGGCTCCTACCCTCAGAATCCTGGGGGACAGTCTGGGGCGGTTTATTTACCTGCTGGACGCGGCCCTGGACTATGACAAGGATGCAAAGAAGGGAAAGTACAATCCCTACCTTGCCATGGGTACCGGGAAGGATCTGGCAAGGTGGGAGGAATATTTGGTTCTCACCATGGGCAGGGCCACTGAAGCCTTTGAGAGGCTGCCGCTGGTGCAGGACAAGGCGCTGCTGGACAATATTTTATACAGCGGTGTCTGGGTAAGCTTTAGGGGAAAAGGGAGACAGGAGGGATCGCATGGCGTCAGATCCGTATAAGGTGCTGGGTGTTGGCCCCAATGCCAGTGACGAGGAGATCAAGCAGGCCTATCGCCGGTTGGCGAAGAAGTATCACCCGGACTTGAATCCCGGGGATCAGGAAGCGGCCCGAAAAATGCAGGAGGTCAATGCGGCCTACGAGCAGATCAAGAATCCGGAAAAGGCCACAAACAATGGGGGCTATGGATCCGGGTACGGCGGATATGGTTCCGGATATGGAAGCTACGGCGGTTATGGCTCTGGCTATGGCGGCGGATATTACGATCCCTTTGGTTCCTATCGCCAGCAGAGTACGGGAAACCAGTCGGGAGACCAATACCAGCAGGCAGCTTCCCAGTATCTTCGGTTCGGCCAGTATCGGGAAGCCCTGAATGCATTGGAAAACAGCCAGGATCGAAATGCCCGTTGGTATTATCTCAGCGCCCTGGCCAACAGCGGCCTGGGCAACCAGGTTACGGCGCTGGAGCATATTCGCAAGGCGGTGAGCATGGAACCGGACAATCCGGAATACTTAGACGCCCTGAACCGGATCGAAAACGGAGGAACGGCCTACCGTCAGCAGGCCGGAAATTTCCGGGGCTTTTCCATGGGGGGAAACCCCTGCGCCAATCTGTGCCTGTGTTATTTGACCCAAATGCTGTGCTGCGGAGGAAGACCCTTCTTCTTCTGTTGCTGACAGATTTGTTCTGGGACGAAGCAAAATCAATAAGGGCGCTTCTCTTACCCAAGAAGGGAGAGAAGCGCCCTTTTTTCCTGCCATTATCTGTGGCAGAGAAAAGACGGTGGAAGCGCAGATTCTTCTGTTATTGGGGTGTTTTTTGTATGCTATCTGGTTTTCAGATAGGCCATGAAGCTGTCTTTGTTTTCCTGAGGCACTGTAGTAGGCCTTCCCAAATCGGAACGAGCGCCGATGGCGGCCTTTACCTCAATAAATGTGAGAAGATTGCTTGCTTTGGCGGAAAGCAGCGCTTCATCCAGCGCTTCGAAGGTTTGCACGCACACAGCACGGGGATAGCCGCAGGACTTGGCAATACCCACCAGATCCGCAGTTTTGGCAACGGTGGGCATTCCTCCCACGGTTTCATGAGCGCCGTTGTTAATGACAACGTGAACAAGATTTTTAGGGGCGGCGGCGCCGATTACTGCCGCAGCGCCCATGTGCATGAGCATGGCTCCGTCGCCGTCCAGGCACCAGACCTTTACGCCGGGCTTCTGAAGGGCAATACCCAGAGCAATGGAGGAACTGTGTCCCATGGAGCCAACGGTCAAAAAGTCATATTGGTGCCCCTGTCCGGCGGCCTCACGAATTTCAAACAGTTCCCGGCTGGCTTTACCGGTGGTGGAAACAATGGGATCGTTTCCGCTCACGCAGACAATATGGCGTATGATCTCCTCCCGGGTCATAAGATAGTCGTTTTTGTAACAGACCTTCTGGTCGAAGGAAAGGGCGTTCTTCCGAATGACAAAGGCCGCCTGCTTTCCTGCGGCAAGGATGTCCCGGAAACCCGCCATGGCCTCTGTGACAGCCTGCTCAGTGGTGTCACCGTCAATGACGAAGGATGCAATGCCCATATCCTTCAGCAGCTTTAAGGTGATCTCACCTTGAAAAATGTGCTGTGGTTCGTCGTGGATCCCTGGCTCGCCCCGCCAGCCTACGATAAAAATCATGGGAATGGCATATACCTGTTCATTGAGAAGGGAAGCAACGGGGTTGATTACGTTTCCCTGACCGCTGTTCTGCATGTAAACCACCGGTACCTTCCCGGTGGACAAGTAATACCCGGCGGCAATGGCAGCGCAGCTGCCTTCGTTGGCGGCAATGATGTGGTGCCTGGGATCAATGCCGTAGGTATGCATTAAATGGTCACATAAGGCCCTGAGTTGGGAATCCGGGACACCGGTGTAAAAATCCGCCCCAATGATCTGGGTTAATTTCTCTGCGTTCATGGGTACCCCCTTACAATTCGTCGATCAGCGTGATGATCTGCTGAATGGGCATGAGCCTGTCGTCCACTTCCTTCGCCCGGTGATAGCGAAGAATATCCTGGGCGGTTTTCTGCATGGCGGGGAAGGCGCTTCTGGTCAATTGATTGGCGTAGATCACAATATTGACGCCGTGGCTGGCCAGCTCCTCCTCGGTGACCGTGTTAAAGCTGGAAGGGACGACCACGATGGGGGTCAGGGGATCCCTTTCCCGGAACCGGTCGCAAAATTCCAAAATCTCAGCCGGATCCTTTTTGCGGCTGTGGATCATGATGCCGTCGGCACCGGCCGCGGTAAAAGCGCAGGCCCTTTCCAGGGCATCCTCCATGCCCCGCTCCAGAATCAGGCTTTCGATTCTTGCGATAATCATAAAGTCCGGGGTCAGCTGGGCCTTTTTGCCCGCCCGGATCTTGGCGCTGAAATTTTCAATGGTATCCTGGGTCTGGGGAACCTCTGTTCCAAACAGGGAGTTTTTCTTCAGTCCTGTTTTATCCTCAATGATAATGGCGGAAACACCCATTTTTTCCAGGGTTCTGACGGTGTATACAAAATGCTCTGTCAGCCCGCCGGTGTCCCCGTCAAAGATAATGGGCTTCGTCGTCACCTCTGTCACGTCGTCAATGGTGCGGAACCGGGAGGTCATATCCACAAGCTCAATATCCGGTTTGCCTTTTGCGGTGGAATCGCAGAGGGAGCTGATCCACATGGCGTCAAATTGATCCAGCCTGCCGTTGTGCTCTACAACGGTTTTTTCCGCAATCAATCCGGTGATGCCGCTATGCACCTCGATGGCTTTTACGATGGGACAGATTTGAATCAACTGCTTTAATCGCTTGCGCCGGTATTCCGGCATAGCCAGCTTTTCCTTCAGCTGCCGGTCAATTTCCCGGACCTCCGGAGTGCCGGTGTAGGGAACCTCAATCAGTTCCCCGCCATAAGCAGCCAAAAGGGTCTTTACATTTTCCCGGATCGCATTCTCCGGCCCCTCTTTCCAGTTGTCTCCGTGGACAACATAATCCGGATGCAGTTTCCTGATTACCTCATCATACATAATGCTGTCCTGGACGATCACCTGATCCACACCGTCCAGGGCTTCATAAAGCCGGATTCGCTCTCCAAGGGGAATGGTTGGGAACTTATTGTATCGAATCAGTGCTTCATCGGAAAGTGCGCCGATCACCACCTTGCCGTAAGTGTGAGCATGTTCAATAATGTTCAGATGGCCCTGGTGGATCACATCTGTGCAGAAGCAAGTATAAACGGTTTTCATTCCTCTCCTCCTGACTGTTGATAGAATACGGGCAGAGTGACGCCGCTGTCTTCTAGAGATTGCCGGAAGACCCGGAAAAAGTCCCGGATATCCCCAGTGTCAATGGCGCCCAGTGCGCATAGGCGGAAGGTGCCGGCGGCGGAGATTTTGCCGGGGTAAATGGTGAAGCCCTTTTGGTAGCAATCGTCGTGAACCTTTTCAAAGTTCCAGTTGGGATCATCGGGATACAGGGCGGTCACCACCAGCCCGGCCTGATCCTCCTTTCGAATCAGCTGGCGGAAGCCCAGAGCGTCAAGCCCCTGGTGAATCGCCTGGAAAACCCGTGTATGTCTGGCCCACTTGGCCTCCTCACCCTCTGCCCAATACTCCTTTATGGCCTGGATGGCGGCGTAGATGGTTTGGACAGGCGGCGTGAAGTGCATCTCGCCTGTTTTCTCGAAGTGTTCATATTGCAGGTAGAGATTGCAGTAATAGGAACGCTTGGGATAGGCTTTGGAGGCTTCTATGATGGCTCGGTTTCCGATGACAAAGGAAAGCCCGGTCATAGCCATCAGCCCTTTTTGTGCGGAGGCCATGCAGAAGTCAATATTATCCTCGGCAATGTGAATGGGTCGCATTGCGTAAGTGGAGGTAGTATCTACGGTAAAAACCGCGCCGTACTGATGGGCCAGAGCGCCGATTTCCCGAATAGGGTTTAACAGCCCGGTGCCGGTCTCATTGTGGGTTGTGTGAACAAGCCCGATATCCGGGTGACTTTTCAGGGTCTCCTCCACCAAGGCAAGATCTGGTTTCTTGGTCTGCGGAAGCTTCAAATCAAAATAAGGAAGGCCGTAATACTCACAGATTTCCACAGCACGGGTGCTGTACGCTCCATTATTGACAACCAGAATCCGTTTCCCTTCGGGAAGCAGGGAATTGAGACACACGTCAATATTCAGCGTTCCGGAGCCGCAGAACAGCACGCTGGTATAGGTGTCCAAATCGCCGTGGACGATCTTCACAAGATCCTCCCGCAGCTGCTTCATCAGTCCGCTGAATTCCTTCTCCCGGGGGCAGATGTCCGGCACCACCTGGGCCATTTTTACGGTATCGGTGGTTGTCGCAGGGCCGGGGTTTAAAAGTACGTTTCGTTTTATGCTGCTCATATGTGTCCTCCTGCGTTCAAAAGAAAATATTTTGTGTTCAGTATAAAAGAAGTATACACATTCTTTTGAACAATTTCAAGATGCTGAAAAAATTTTTTTGAACATCTCAGGAGCGAACTGCTGCACTTACAGGAATTGGAGTCTCCGTATCACTTCAAACAGGAGCTTACAGGCTGCATTGATGACGATACCAGCAGGCGAATTAAGGCAAGATAAAAGGGCTTACCGTCTGCTTTACACAGACAGCAAGCCCTTTCGGCTGCTTGAACAATTTAAGCTGAAAATATTTGCTAACTTCTTTTTTATGCCTCTTTGTACATTCCGGCGGCATCGTCCTTGCGGACGGCTTCCGATACCTGGAGTACCTCCACGGCTACCGTCCGGGCGCCCATGGCAATCTCAATCCGGTCGCCAACCTTCACATCGTAGCTGGCCTTCACCACTCTGCCGTTGACGCTGATACGACCGTTGTCACAGGCTTCGTTGGCTACGGTACGGCGCTTGATGAGCCGGGAGACCTTTAGAAATTTGTCCAGCCGCATGGTCTTACTTCGCTACACTGTCCTTCAAGGCCTTGCTGGGCTTGAAAGCGGGAACCCGGGTAGCGGGGATTTCGATGGCTTCCTTGGTGTGGGGGTTGCGGCCCATCCGGGCTTCCCGATCCCGGATCTCAAAAGTGCCGAAGCCGGAGACCTGAACCTTTTCACCCTTTACCAGGGCGGCGGTGATGGCGTCGATGGCAGCGTTGATGACACGCTCGGTATCCTTTTTCGTTAGGCCGGCATTCTCGGCAGCGGCGTTAATCAGTTCGGTTTTATTCATGGTAGTTGTCCTCTTTTCTTGAATATGATATTCAGCGTCGGCGTGTCGGGCACGCCAAATGATGCGTAGAGTGTCTGCGCAAAATCCATATTAGATTAACATAATCCATGGGAAAAAGCAAGATGCTTTTGTCATAATTTGAGGAATCTGGCGATTTTCTCGCCCTTGGGCAGAAGCAGACAGTCGCTTCGGGTAATGGCCTTCAGCTTGATCGCCGCAACCAGATATACCAGAACGCCAACCCCAATAGGAAGGACGCACTGAATCAGATTGCTCATAATCCCTGCTCGCCGCAGAAGAGACAGCGTGCCCCAGACGAAAAGCCCCATGATGGCGGAGGCAAGGGTTGAGCGAATCAGATTCTTCGCAACCGCGGGAGCCCGGGGCAGCAGGGTGTGCATGGAGTAGAGATTGAAAATGGTGATGGACAGATAGCACACCAGCAGGCCCAGGGGCGTGCCCATGATGTGGATGTTGGGGTTGCCGGTGAGAATATATACGGCACCCAGGTTCAACAGACCGCCCAGCAGCATGTTTACCATTGCCCGGACGGCATAGCCGTAGGCCTGCAAAATGGCGGTTGAGACGAAAGAGACACCGTTGAAGGCAATGCAGATGCCGAGAATCGCCATAAGCTTTGTGGCAAGATCCAGACTTTCACCGGTATAGCCTCCGAGCAGGGCGGTGACAGGCCGGGCCAGCAGCACCAGACCGAAGGCACAGGGCATACACATCAGGCCGGTGATCCGGATGCCGGACTCGGTGGTTTCCACCGCCTCATCCTGATGACAGACGGTGAGCTGCGCAGTGATGGCGGGGATGATGCTGATGGTAATGGGGGTCGTAAAGGCGCAGGGCATATTGAAGATGGTCTGGGTCATGCCGTAGACACCCCGCATATTGTCGGCGACGCTCTGGCTGTAGCCCAGATTCAATAGCTGCCCCATGTAGATCTTGGTTTCCAGAACGGTGAAGATCTGCAAAGCGGCAGAGCCGATGGTAATGGGTACGGCAATGGCAAGCAGTCCCCGGGCGGTATCGGCATAGCTGCGGGGCATTTCCTCGGAGACAGGCAGCAGGGCATAGCTCCGACGGAAGCAGAACCGCAGGAAGATGGCAGACACCAGGCAGCTGACAGTAACGCCCAGAATGGCACCGCCCGCAGCCAGGGGAACCTCGCCGGTGAGCTTCAAAAGCGCAATGGCAGCGGCGATACCCACAACCAGCTTCACAACGGCTTCCAGCACCTGAGAAACGGAGGTGGGGATCATATTGCTTTGGCCCTGGAAGTAACCCCGGTAGGTACTCATCACGCAGATCAGCAGCACACAGGGGCCCAGGCAGCCGATGGCGGCCCAGGCGTCGGGCTGATTCTGGAACTGGGCCAGCTCCCGGCAGAACAGGGTCATCAGCAGGCTCCCGGCAATGCCCAGTCCCAGGAAGATTCCCCGGGCGGTGGCGTAGATTCTGCGCACCTGGGTGTAATGCCCCAGAGAATTGGCCTGGGAAATCATGCGGCTCATGGCAACGGGAAGACCCGCTGTGGAGATCATAAGCAGCACATTGTAGATTTCATAGGCGGTGTTGAAATAACCGAAGCCCCTTGCGCCGATGATGGCGTTCAGAGGGATTTTATAGAGCGCGCCGATGACCTTGACCACAGCGGTGGCCAGAGCCAGGAGGGCTGTCCCCTGCAAAAAGTTTTGTTTTTTTTGAGCGTCAGACATAGGGGCCTCCTTATTTGGCATCGTCAAACAGGCGGGGAATGGCATAGGATGTCAGTTCCTCCACCACTTCCTTCAGGTCAATGGTGGGGAAGCGCCCGTTTTGATAGAGAATCTGGCCCCGGACCATGGTAAGGGCCACATCGCCGCCCTTGGCAGACCAGAGAAGCCCGTTCAGCACATTGTGGCAGGGCATCAGATGGGGAGCGGTGAAGTCGAGAAGGGCAATGTCCGCATCCAGTCCAACGGCGAGCATACCGCATTCCTTGCTTCTGCCCTGGGCCTGAGCGCCGGTGACGGTAGCCATCATCAAAGCGGCAGAGGCAGGAAGGGCGGCGGGATCTTCGGCGGTTTTCCGGGCCTCTATGGCGGCAAAGCGCATTGTCTCGAACATGTCCAGATTGCCGCATTCAATGGCCCCGCCGGTGCCCAGCGCCACATTCATGCCGGATTGAACGCTTTCCAGAATCGGAGTGGAGGCCATGCCGTTTTTGTAGGCGGACAGAGGGGTTGCTACAGCGGTGACATGGTGCTTCCCCAGTAGTTTACGCTCCTGGGGCGTAAGATATGTACAGCCGGCGGCGATGGTGGGGACAATGAAAAGATTGTGGCAATTCAGCAGCTCTCCGGGGCCCATGCCGGTACGATCCAGGCAGGAATCCACCTCCCGGGCCGTCTCCGCCAGGTGAAGCTGCATCCCGATACCCGCTTCCCGGGCATAGGCCGCCAGAGCTTCCCAGAGCCGAAAGTTACTGGTATATTCGGCGTAGATTCCGGCGTCGATTTTGATGCGCCCGCCGTCGTAGCCGTTCCACTTTTCCACCACCCGCTGAAGCTCCCGGCACTGCTCGTCGGTGTCGAAGTCAAAGTCTTCATTTTCGTCGATGAAGCGGTAGCTGGACAGGGCCAGGTTTGCCTTGATGCCGGACTGAGCCACGGCC
>CAYRDE010000059.1:0-11473 GCA_964422935.1 uncultured Oscillospiraceae bacterium
ATGCCGGTATGGTGGTGGGCATTTGCAGCCGGAACGAGGATATGACCGTCAACGTCTGCAAGCGCAAGCAGCTGACCAACATGCGGGCCGCCGGTTCCGACGAGGCGCTGCGGCTGTCTCCCCCCAGAGTCTTCTCTCTGGAGCAGTGTCTGGAATTCCTGGCGGATGATGAGCTGCTGGAATGCACTCCCAAGTCTCTGCGGATTCGCAAGCGGGAACTGGATCATGCCGCCCGGATGCGTGCGGTGATGAAGAAGCGGGCCCAGGAACAGGCCTGATCCGAAAATGAAGAAGAGGGCGGTCATTGCCGCACTGGCGGCGGTGCTTCTGCTGACGGGCTGTAGTGGTTCCGCAGAAGCCGGTGCTTCGGAAGTAGTAACGGTCGTTGGGACGGCCTCTGTCACCGTGGAAACAGAAGGCATTGTGCCGGAGGCCTGTGACCCTGGGGAAGAGACGGCACCGGTGGAAAGTCAGCCAGAACGATTTCTGCTGACCTTTGCCGGGGACTGTACCCTGGGCGGCACACCGTCGAACTACTATGCCCAGTGCGGTTTTGTCAAAACGGTGGGGGAGGACTATGGTCATCCCTTCCGGAATGTGATCGGCTATTTTGAAAACGACGATTTCACCATGGTGAATCTGGAAGGACCGCTGTGCGATTCCGGTTATCCCGTACAGAAACGGTTTACCTTCCGGGGGCCTACGGCTTTCACGGCGATTCTGACCCAGAACAGCGTGGAGGCTGTCTCCCTTGCCAATAACCACACGCTGGACTATGGGCAGACAGGATATGCTTCCACCCGGGAGGTCCTGGACGAGGCCGGGGTTCCCTATGTGGAGCGGGACAGCACCCGGCTGATCCGGACGGAGAGAGGCCTGACCATCGGCCTGTACGGTATGGTATATTACAAGCTGGATGTGGAGGACATGGTCCGGGAGGTTCGGGACCTGCGACAGCAGGGAGCGGACATCGTCATCGTGGCTCCCCACTGGGGCAGGGAATATACATATCTGCCAACGGCGGAGCAGGAGCAGGTGGCCCATGCAGCCATCGATGCCGGGGCGGACATCGTTGCAGGTACCCATCCTCATGTGCTGCAGCCCGTGGAAAGCTACGGGGAGGGGATCATCTATTACTCCCTGGGGAATTTCAGCTTTGGGGGGAACAGCAATCCCGAGGATTACGACACGGTTTTATTGCAGCAGGAGATTCTCCGCTGGCCTGACGGTAGCGTGGAGCTGGGTGATGTGACGCTGATTCCCGCCTGCGTCAGCTCTATAGAGGGTGTCAACAATTACCAGCCTACCCCATACGAAGCGGGGAGCGCCGAATATGACCGGGTGCTCCGGAAACTGGACGGCAGCTTTGGGGCTGCTAACTGAAAATCCGCGAAAATCCGAAAAAAAGATTGACCAAATGGTATCTTTCGGTTATAATGTATGAGCGTGACTGTCATAGTCACTGAAATTGTGTTGCTGCGGTCATTTTGACTGTCGAGCATATTGATTTTTGACAGGAGGTGTATTCCCAATGAAGCGTACCTATCAGCCCAGCCGTCGTCATCGTTCCAAGGTTCACGGTTTCCGTCAGAGAATGGCGACATCCAATGGTCGTAAGGTTCTGGCCCGCCGTCGTGCGAAGGGCCGCAAGGTTCTGTCCGCTTAATGTGTGCTTGAGAGAAAGCAGCGCTTAAAAAGCGAAACGGGAGCTACAGCGGGGTGAATGAAATGTTCGCCCCGCTCCCTTTTTAAAGGGAGTAACTCTGAAGATATCATTCGTGGTTTTATCAGAGTATCCGAAAAGCTCCCAGGGATCACAGGACGAGGAAGGCATATGAAATTTTCCAGCAGCTTAAAGCTCAACCATATTTTTCGCAGGCTTTACCACACATCCGGGTTTGCCGACGGCTATCTGGTACTCTACGCCCGGAAAAACCGGAGTAGCGAGAACCGGGTGGGCATTACCGTCAGCAAGAAGCTTGGCAAGGCCCATGTGCGCAACTTTGTGCGCCGCCGCCTGCGGGAAATCTACCGGCTCCATGAGGACCTGTTCCAGCCGGGATGGGATATTGTGGTTGTAGCCCGGACGAAGGCCGTGAATGCGGACTTTGACCGTCTGACAAAAAGCTATCTGTCTCTTGCGAAGAAGGCAGGGATTTTACGATGAAGAAAATTTTCCTTTCCCTGATCCGCTTTTACCAGCGAAGCATTTCTCCCCTGCACCCGGGCAAGTGCCGTTTTCGACCCACATGCAGCGCCTACGCCTTTGAGGCAATTGAAAAGTACGGAGCCGTGAAGGGCGGCTATCTCGCCCTGCGCCGGATCTTAAAGTGCCACCCCTTTTACAAGGGGGATATCTACGACCCCGTACCATGACTTCCGTTTTCCACTAAAATTAAGGAGGAAGGTCAATGTTTCTCGCATTTCATTTATCTGACATCGTTACCGTACCCTTTGGTTGGCTCTTGGGTCAGCTCTACTATCTGACCAACAACTACGGCGTGGCAATGATCCTGTTCGCCATTCTGGTGCAGCTGGTTCTTATGCCCATCAACGCCAAAAGCAAGAAGAGCATGATGAAGATGTCCCGTCTGACCCCCCGTATGCAGGAGATTCAGACGAGGTACGCCGATGACCCCCAGCGGCAGAATCAGGCCATTCAGGAGCTGTACCAGAAGGAAGGCGTCTCTATGGGTGGCGGCTGCCTGTGGAGCCTGATCCCCATGCTGATTCTGTTTCCCCTGTTCGCCGTTATCCGGCAGCCCATTACCTATATTCTGCGTGAATCCACTGAGGTTGCCCAGCAGATCATTGAGACCCTGAAGCCGCTGGCTCCGGATCTGTTCACCGGCAACTCCTACTACTTTGAAGTCACTGCGGCCCAGGCCATCCCTCAGTTTGCTGAGGAATTGAAGGTTGCCATTCCCGCCATCAAGGACAGCACCCTGGCAGGCATCAACTTTAATTTCCTGGGCATCAACCTGGGTGCCATTCCCATGTTCAACATCTTCTCTTCCAAGTGGACCTGGACCTGGGCCAATATCGGCGCCTGGCTGATCCCTGTAGTTTCTGCCGGTTCTCAGGTTCTCCAGACCTGGATCATGCAGAAGACCAACAATTCCGTTGTCACCGACGAAAATGGTGTGGTGGATGAGGAGACCGCAAAGAAATCTCAGCAGAACCAGTCCACCCAGATGATGATGTGGATGATGCCCCTTATGTCCCTGTGGATCGGCTTTACCGTGTCCGCAGGCCTCAGCCTGTACTGGTTCATCGGCGGTGTGATCCGGATGATTTCCGACCCCATTATGACCAACCATTACCGGAAGATCTACGACGCCGAGGACGCTGTCCGGCTCCAGAGAGCTTTGGAACAGGATCGGATCGAGGCGGAGAAGGAGCGTGTCCGTGCAGAGCGCCGGGCTGCCAACCCCGATGGCATCACCGCCAACACCAGCAAGAAGAAGCTGCAAAAGCAGCAGCGGGAGCTGGAGGCTTCCGAAAAGGCTGCCAATGCCAGAGAGTATGCCGCCCGAAAGGGTCAGAGCGTCCAGGAGGACGAGGATACTTCCTGCATGTCCGGCATTCCCAGCCGCCCCTACTGCAAGGGCCGCAACTATGATCCCGACCGCTATGCTTCTCATTCGGAGGAGGAATAAGTCATGGAAAAGACCATTGTTACTACAGGCAAGACCATTGACCTTGCCATTGAAGCTGCTTTGACCCAGCTGGGCCTGGAGCGGGACAGCGTGGCTGTTCAGGTACTCCAGCAGGCAAAGAGCGGCTTCCTGGGCTTTGGCGCCCAGCCGGCGAAGATTCAGGTGACCTACGAAGCGCCGGACCCGGTGCCGGAGGCCCCGAAGGTAGCTCTTTCTTCCGCTTCCCGGAGCAAGCCCAAGGCTGCTGCCCCGATAAAGAAGCCTGAGGCACCCAAGACCGAAGCCCCCAAGCCCCAGGCACCGAAGGCGGAAGCGTCGAAGGTGGAATCCCCCAAGGCGGAAGAACCCAGGCAGGACAAGCCCAGAGCGCCGAAGCAGGACCGGAAAAACGATGCCCCGAAGGCCCCCAGAGAGCCTAAGGAGCGTCGGGAGCCCAAGGCCCCCAAAGCGCCTGTGGAGCCGAAGGTCTATGCTCCCGCAGAGCCCGGCTCTGTGGAGGAGCAGATCGAGAAGTTTATTCAGGGGCTTCTGGAGCATATGGATTCCAAGGCGGTCCCCCACTGCTGGAAGGTGGATGGGAACAACTATAAGGTGGACCTGACAGGTGACGACCTGGGTTATCTGATCGGTCGCCGGGGCGATACCCTGGATGCCATTCAGCATCTGGCAAACTACACCATCAACCGTGGCGTAGAGGGTCATGTGCGCATCAGCGTGGACGCTGAAAGCTACCGGGAAAAGCGGGAGGAAAGCCTCCGCCGGTATGCCCGGAAGAAGGCCCAGCAGGTCCTGAAGGCCCGCCGCCGCACCACCCTGGAGCCCATGAACGCCTACGAGCGCCATGTGATTCACGCCGCCCTCCAGGACATGGAGAATATCACCACCCACTCCACCGGCACCGAGCCCAACCGCCGTGTGGTCATTGAGTATGTGAGATAAGAGTCATAACCTCCGGCTAAGCCGGAGGCTTGATTAAGCCCTAAAAGGGCTTTTTACCGGCGGGCATCTAAAGATGCACTGAATATTCTTTCTTCTGCATCCACTGCTCCGCCGCCCGTAAACGGGCACTTTGCTTCACTTTGAGCCAGTACTAACTTGTTGGGTTGCTTGTTAATAACTCGCTTCGCTCGATACTTGAAGCTAAAGCTTTTTTGCGGGATACCTCCACCGGCATAGCCGGTGGTTTCCGAAATCAATAACATCCGCCTCCGGCTTTCGTCCGGAGGCGGATTTTTTATCTTCCGAAGGGGGACGCGTTGGGGGCGGAAGCTTTGGTGGAAAGCTCCAGGGTGTCATAATAGGAATAGTAGAACCGATCTCCGCTGCGCAGTCCGGAGAGAATCTCTACCTGCTCTCCGTCGGAGATGCCGGTCGTAACCGTCACCGGGGAACAGGGGGCGCCGGTGTCCTTGTCCACAGCGGTGCAGACCTGGGTTTGCGCACCGTTTTCCACCAGGGCCGCTACAGGGATGGTCAGTACATTTTCCTTTTCGGACAGGGGAATGGTGACCAGGGCATTCATGCCTTCCAGCATAGTTTCCGTTACGGGAAGGGTCAGCTCCACCTGAAATTTACTGCTGCCGCCGCTGTTGGAGCCGCTGGTGGAGATTTTGGTTACGGTGCCCTCAAAGACCTCTCCGCTCAGGGCAGTGAGGGTAATCCGGGCAGTCTGACCCAGGGAAACCTTGGAAATGTCTTGCTGATCCACGGAGATGGTGACGGTCATGGTATCCTGGGCAGTGACGGTCAGAATGGTGTCAGACTGGAGACTGTACAGATTATCACCGGTTCCTGTACCGGTATTTCCGCCCATACCGGACATGGCGCCCATGCCGGAGAAACCGCCGAGAAGGCCGCTGAAATCGGGAAGCATTCCGCCGGGGGTGTTGCCCCCCTGCTGTCCCTTAGCATACAGAACCACATCCGACCAGAGCGCTTCATCGCCCTTGTAGCCTGTGACGATCAGAATGATGTCTCCGGGGCTGAACAGCTGGGGATTGGACACGGGGACCGTAGGACCGTCGGAGGACACCAGAAGGTCCGTATTCAGCTTTGTATCTCCGACGACAGCCCAGCCGGAGCCGGTTTTCTCCACCGCATATTCCGTGCCGGAGGCGTCCCAGAACACCACCAGCTCTGTTCCCACGGAGCTGACCCTGGCGGCAAGGGCTGTATAGGTCATGTCCGCAAAGAAACAGTTATCCTTATGCTTGCTGGCGGGGCAGGGCGTATCGGCGGAAGCACTGGAAACACAGCTTTCAATGCAGTCAGTATAGTGATGGGCGGTGGCCTTACATTTCCCGATACTGTCCTCGTGGGTGCAGCTTTCGATACAGTCGCTCTTATGTATCTCTGAGGGGCAGTCGATGCTGCCGTCGCTGGAGATACAGCTTTCAATGCAGCGAAGGGTGTGCTTGGTAGACTTGCACTGACCCACCTCCCGGGCGCTGAGACAGCCTTTGATGCAGTCCGGGTAATGGACGGTGGCGGGGCAATCCTCGGGGTTGTCGGCATGGGTGCAGGATTTGATACAGTCCTTATGGTGCACCGTTGCGTCGCAGGTTTCGGACCGGTCGCAGGCCCCAATACAGCCGGGCAGATGGTCCTGCGAGTCGTTGGGCAGAGGACAGGTTTCATCGCCGGTGCAGGTTGCCGCGGGTTCTACGCTGTTCAGCAGAAGAATCTGCCAGGCGGGTTCCTGACCGGCCTCCTGGTGGAAGTCCAGTAGCTCCGTGCCGATTTCCGCCTCCTGGGAGGCAAGCAGATGGGGACTGTCCTCGCTGATACCGGAAACAAGGCCATCGCAGGGAGCGGTGATCACGCCGCTTTCGTACATCTGCATCAGCTCCTGGAGCTTCTCCCGGTAGGTTTCATGTTTCGCGGTGAGGGCCTGCTGCTGGGCGGGAAAGTCGGTATCTGTCAGGGTAAAGAGCAGGGATCCGGAGGAGACCTCCCGGTCTGTCTGGGCATTGACGGCGGATACCGTACCGGTATAGGCGGTGGCCTTCCAGGGACTGTGGATGGAAAGACTTCCGGTGCCAAGAGGGCTGCCGTCCTCCCGGGTGACCTGGACGCTTTGTCCGGCGGTGTAGCCATCGTCCTCTATGGTGACGACCAGAAGACCGTCTAAGCTGCTTTCCACCCGACCGGTTACGGTGCCCGCTTCCGCAAGTTTCACAAGAACCGTGTCACCGGTGGCAAGATCCGTTTCTACGGGCAGCTCCACAGCCATAAGCCCATCCAGGCTCAGCACTGCCAGAGCCCCATGGTCCATCATCACGTCGGAAACCTTGTCCCCGACCTGGGCGTACACGGCCTTGACCCGACCGCCTGCCGGAGCGGAGACTGTAGTTGAAGCGGTTTCCGTACCCAGGGCGTTTATCTGCTTTTGGATGGTATCCATGCTTTCCTGGATTTCTGTGATTGCGGTCATTGCGCTGACCTTATCCACCAGGGCAAGGGGGGTTCCCTCTGTCACAATGTCCCCGTTTTTCACCAGGAATTTTTGAATTTTTACGTCCGTGGGGAGGGTGATTTCCGTTTGCGAGGTGCTTTCCAGGGTGCCGCCGCCGTGAAGAGAGGTGGAGATGGTGCCGGTGGAGACGGTCCCCTCCAGGATGCTGGCGGTGGGACCGTCTGAGGTGGCCTCGTTCTTTGCCAGTACAGGCATCAGGGCCAGAAACAATGTGACCAGGGCGATGGCACCCCAGAAGACGCCACGTTTGATGGTTTTCTTTTTTGCTTTGTCCATAGGGCTTAACCTCCATAGTGCAGGGCATCGATGGGTTTCATTTTTGCTGCCTTATTGGCAGGGTACAGGCCGAACACAATGCCGATCAAGAAGCAGAACACCACGGAAATGAGAACAACGCCCATATCGGTGGCAAAGACAACGCCGCTGCTGGCTACCACTGCGGACAGTATCTGCAAAATGGCCCAGCTCAGGAAAATGCCCAGTCCGCAGCCCATCATGCACAGCACCACAGCTTCCATTAAAAACTGGGTCAGAATGGTGCCCCGGCTGGCGCCGATGGCCTTGCGGATGCCGATTTCCCGGGTGCGTTCGGTGACGGAAACCATCATAATGTTCATAATCCCAATGCCGCCCACCACCAGGGAAATGGCAGCGATTCCACCCAGCAAAATGGATAGGGTGGAGGTGATGGAGTTCATGGCCTCCTCCAGCATACTGGAGGTCGAGAGGGTAAAGGCGTCCTCGTCCTCTTCAAACCGCTCCAGGAGAAGGGACTCCATGGCCTTTTCGGCGCTGTCCACGCTGCCTCCCTGGGGAGCGGAGACATAGAAGGTGGTCACATAGGGAGAAACGGAATCGGAAAGGCGGATCAGAGAGGGGTAGGGAATATAGGCAATTTTCTGTCCGGAGGTGAGAATGGAGGTCAGGGAGTTCTCATCATCCTGGAGAACGCCTATCACCGTAAATTCTACCCCGTCCAGAGTCAGGGACTGCCCTACGCAGTCTATGTAGCCAATTAAATCTTCGGCGGCGGTTTCGTTGATGACACAGACATAGCTGCTGTTTTCCAGGTCTGTCTCCCGCAGCCACCGGCCCATGGAAAGCTGCATGTTTTGAATCTGGTCATAGCCGGGGGTGACGCCATATAGAGTGACGCTGTCATAATTTCCCTGGTGCTTTCCCAGAACAGAGGTGCTTTTATAGGCTGCCATGAGGCCCAAATCCGCTTCCGTCTCCCTCCATTGAGCAAGGTCGCTCAGCTTCACCGGCTTTCCCTTGTCATCGGAAATGGTCACGGTGACCTGGCTGCTGCCCAGGTCGGATACGGCGCTGGTGACAGAGCTGGTGGCGCCATTTACAAGGCTTACCAGTACCACCAGAGCCATGACGCCGATGATAATGCCCAGCATGGTCAGCAGGGCCCGCATTTTGTTGGCGCCGATGGAGCGCAGGGCCATGGTAAAGGACTGCATCAGTTTGTCACCTCCGTAATCCGTCCATCCAGAATGTGGATGGAGCGCTCTGCCTGCTTGGCGATGCCGCCGTCATGGGTAATGAGAACAATGGTATTGCCCTGACGATGGAGCTCATGGAAGATGTCAATGATCTCCTGGCTGGTTTTGGAGTCCAGGGCCCCGGTAGGCTCGTCTGCCAGAATCAGCTTGGGCCTGGTGACAATGGCTCGGGCGATGGCAACCCGCTGCTGCTGACCGCCGGAAAGCTCCGTTGGCAGGTGCTTTGCCCGCTGATAGAGATTGACCCGTTCCAAAGCCTCCCGCACTCGCTGGCGGCGCTCTGCTTTGGGGACCTTCTGATAGATCAGTGGCAGCTCCACATTTTCCTCTGCGGTAAGCTTGGGAATCAGGTTGAACTGCTGGAATACAAAGCCAATCTTCTGATTCCGGATTTTTGCCAGCTCGTTTTCAGAGTAGCTTTCAATGGGCAGACCGTCCAGAAGATACTCGCCGGCGTCTGCCACATCCAGGCAGCCGATGATGTTCATCATGGTGGACTTGCCGGAACCGGAGGGACCGATGATGCTGACGAATTCGTGAGGGCGGATGTGGAGATTGGCGTGGTCCAGAGCCCGGACCCGGTCCTCTCCCACCTGGTAGTATTTACAGATATCGGTTAGCTGAATCATGGTCTGCCCCCTGACCGCCCCGGTCACCATGGAATTGTCCGCCGCCGGGCTCCATTGGCATGGCGGGGCCTGCCATCCCTGCGGAACCGCCGCCCATGCTGCCCATGAAGAACAGGTCAGAGGTGGATTCGGTGTAGTAAACGATGTCCCCCTCCTGGAGGCCGGAGGAAATCTCTGCCTGAGTGCCGTTCTGCATGCCCACCGTGACATCCTTCCTGCCGCCGTACTGTTGAGTCTCCTCGTCATAGGTGGTGTATACAAAATAGCCGGTACTGGTCTGATGGAGAGCATCCGCCGGAACCAGCAGGGCGTTTTCCACGCCCTCAATCTGCACATCCACGGAGGCAGTCATGCCGGTGAGCATCCCCGCCTGCCGATCCAGGGTAATCTCGGCGGAATACTGGGTTACGCCGCTGGAGGTGTCGGCTACCTTGCTGATTTCGGTAACCGTGCCGGGGAAGGTCTCCTCGCTGACGGAGCTGACCTCCACCTGGGCGGTCTGGCCCTCCTCCAGGGCGAGAATGTCCGTTTCATCTACACTGATGGTGACGGATACCTGGACATCCGGGGACAGGGTCAGAAGATCGGTTTCGGTGGAGAAATCGGTGGTATCCTCGTCAAATTCCACGCTGCTGACCCTGCCGTCCATGGGAGAGAGGCAAGCGCCGTCCCGGTAGAGGGTCAAAAGGGACATCTGGGTTTCCTCCAGCTCTGTCCGCTGACGCAGCAGCGCGTCATAGTTGGCGCTGAATTCGGTGTTTCGTAGGGTGAACAGGGTAGTGCCGCTGCTGACGTAGCTGTTTTCACTGACCTGCACCCGGAAAATGGTTCCGGCGTAGCCAGTGACAGCCAAAGGGCTGTGGATGTAAAGCTTGCCGCTGCCCAGGTCCTTCCCCTCCCCGCTGGTAATCCGGACCGTTTCATTCAGCCTGGGACCGTTGTCGGTCAGGGTAATGGTGGCGGTGCCGTCCAGAAGAGCCTCCACGGTGCCCTCCACCCGGGTGCCGTCCTCCAATGTCACAATGACGGTATCTTCCACATTGAGGTCCCCGGCCTCCAGGTCAAGGGCCATTTTTCCATCCAGGGACAGGAGGGCCAGCGCACCGTTTTCCGCCATGCAGGCGGTGACATCCATCTCCGCTTCTCCGTACAGGGCCTTTACCCGACCGGAGACCCGGGAGGTGATGCTGGAGCTGACGGTATCCCCCTTGGCGCTGTTGATGGAGCTGTCCAGGTCCTTGATGGAATCCTGAATCTCAGCCAGGGCGCTCATAACGGTAGATTTCTCCACCGTGGCTAACAGATCGCCTTGGTGCACGGTATCCCCGGCATCCACCAGAACCTCGGTGATTTCCACCCCGGCGGGAATGGTGAGGGCTTCCGTGTCCACCTCCTGGAGCACACCGTCGCCGGAGACGGTGGTATGGATGGTGCCGGTGGTGACGGTGTAGGAAAGCACCTCCGCCCGAGCGTCGGCAAATACCTGCTGAACCCTGTGGCGCAGATACAGGGCAAGGCCGGTGAGAATCCCAACAATCACCACAATGACGATCAGGACGGTGCGAATCCTTTTGCGCTTTCGTTTCTTCTTCTCTTGACTGAGTTTATCAAACAGCTCTTCTCCTTGTTTCGTCGGTTCGCTCATGGCAGATTACCCCTTTAAATGTTTTGATGATAAAGTACATTTTACAGGATTATCCTGAAGCCTTCCTGAAAAAAGTGTAAATAATTGAAAAAAACCGACCGTCACCTCAAAGAGGAACGGTCGGTTTCTTGCTGTATGGATTACCTGAAATACTTGACAGCCGCCTCAAACATGCGGATGTTATACTCGCCAGGGACGTTGCGGTAGAGACCGCTGCCGATCCGTTCACTGTGGCCCATCTTGCCGAAGACACGACCATCGGGAGAGGTGATGCCCTCGATGGCGTAGAGAGAGCCGTTGGGGTTAAAGTGGACGTCAGCAGTGGGATTGCCATCCAGGTCTACATACTGGGTAGCGATCTGCCCGTTTGCCGCCAGCTGCCGAATCAGCTCCTCCGATGCCAGGAACTTGCCCTCGCCGTGGGAAATGGGGACGTTCACAATGTCGCCTACATTCTGGAGGCTCAGCCAGGGAGACTTGTTGGAGGCGATTCGGGTACGGACAATCCGGCTCTGGTGCCGGGAGATGTTGTTGAAGGTCAGGGTGGGGCA
>CAYRDE010000060.1:0-11155 GCA_964422935.1 uncultured Oscillospiraceae bacterium
ATTCAGAGAGTTTGAAAGCCCCTCCAGAGCAGGACGGCAGTCGTTTAACTTCTGCTTATATACGTCAAATTCGATATTCATAGCAATTCACTCATTTCTACATAGGTTTCAAGTGACCGTCTTTTCACAAATACAAGTATATCCAAAAAGGGCAGTGCTGTCAATCTTTTTCCGCAGAGAGGACCTGCTATGACTGGATTTGAAGCTCGATATCCTTCTGAGGGTCCGGCACCAGAATCACATCAACCGGACGCTTTACCAGGCCATGGCGGTACATCGCGTCAGCAATCCGGCTTGGGGTCAAAACCGTATCCATAGGCCAGCCGTCAGAGCCATTCACGGGAACATGAACCTCTACCGATGCTTCCCCTGCCTGATCCGCCTGCCGGATCTGGGCGATGATATCATCGTCCACCGCTTTCACCACCGCCGGCGGCTGCTGATAGAGATAGGGGTTTGCATAGGAGCTCTCATGGAGTACGGTCTCACAAAACAACGTAAATGCCAGGATCGGCAAAATCCACATCAGTCTCGGCTGAAGCTTAACCAGATAGGAAAGGCTGACAATGGTAATCAGCATCAGCCAGAGCATCCAGGTAATCATCACATCCGTGCGGTAGAGATAGCCCAATCCAATCTTGGCAATCAGCAGCACCACGAAGGTGCCGCAAAGGAACATACAGCCCAGCAGCTCAAGCTGCCGTATAAAAATCGCCTTCTCCCCCTTCGCTTTCCAGCGGTAAAGGGCAGTCAGAAGACAGGCCAGGTTGATGCCAATTACCGACACCATAAACGCAGGATTCAGGCTTCCCAGAAATCTGAAGAAATGGATTACCGTAGTACCGAGCATAAATTCATCGTCCGTGGATACGGTTGCCCTCTCACCGGTGACCTCCAGCAGCATGGCAAAAAACCAGGCGGCTAACCCCAGCAGATAACCCATATGCTTCCGGGCGTACTCGAGGAGGAAGGGCCATGTAACCGCTTTTCTTCCCTCCCGTCTGTTCCGGGCAATGCCCTCAATCAGAGCAAACAGCAGCCGCATCCCGAACAGGGACATTAAAATCACACTGTGCCAAAGGCTTGAGAAGATGGCAAGATAAACAAGGAAAATCAGGACCCCAAATTGGGCTGTGGTTTTCATTTCCTTCCAATCTATCTTTTCCGCCTGCAAAAACCACAGGCAGAGGATAAAGTTCCACAATGCGGGAATCAGGTAATTAAAAATGCAGGTCACATTGATGGCATAAAAAAGATGCTGGTTGCCGCTGTCCTTGGTGAGAAACGGCAGAAAATGTCCCAACAGAAAAATCGTCATCAGGATTGTCAGGGACAGGTCTCCAAGCTGAAACTGCTTTTCCAGAAGCTTCGCCGTCAAAACCAGATAGACAAGGATCAGCAGCACCACCGTAACGGCATACACATCGCACAGCGCCTGAATATAGTCCCCAGTGATGGGATAGACAAAATACGCACCTATGTAGGACATAAGCGGCATCAGGACCTCCGGAAGAATCTTTGTGGGATTCCAGTCCGTAACATCCGGATACCCGGCTCTGGTGTGCTGCACATACAGCCAGTCATCCAGATCATGGATATATAAGGGATGGATTCGGGTATAAAACACATACAGACAAATCGCGCTGACAACCATAAGCAGAGCAAAGCAGGGCTTTCGAATAAGGCGCCTCTTTGGCTCCGCTCCCGACCTGGGAAGACGGCGCTCCTGAATTGCTTCCATGAATAAGCTTCTCCTTTCTCTTCTTCGCATTTACATACCGCTTTATCATATTATAAAACATGTTTGCTGTCAAGCTATGCCGCAGCATAAAAGCTCCCGCCCTCATCGAAAAGGCGGGAGCTTTTGAAATACCTGAATTACACCTTGAAGTTGACGGAGGTCGCGCCGTCATCCTCGCTCTGGAACTCGTAATCCTTGCCGGGCAGGACGGCGTTTAGAACGATACCCACAATGGAACCAACAGCCAGACCAGACAGCTTTACCACACCGATCTGAACCGCACCGGCGGCGCTGGTGGAGATGCCCAGGGACAGCACCAGAATCAAAGCGGCAATGATCACATTCCGGGTGTTGGTGAAGTCAACCTTGTTCTCCACCACGTTCCGGACGCCCACAGCGGAAATCATACCGTACAGTACCAGGGACACGCCGCCAATGGTAGCAGTGGGCATGGCATTCACGAGTGCCGCAAACTTGGGAGAGAAGCTGAGAATAATAGCAAACAGAGCTGCCAGACGAATAACCTTGGGATCAAAGACCTTGGACAGGGCCAGAACGCCTGTATTCTCACCGTAGGTGGTGTTGGCGGGAGCGCCAAAGAGGGACGCCAGGGTGGTTGCCAGGCCGTCTCCCATCAGGGTACGGTGCAGGCCCGGGTCCACCAGGAAGTCCTGCTCAACCGTAGAGGAAATGGCGCAGATATCGCCGATGTGCTCCATCATGGTCGCAATGGCCAGGGGCACAATGGTGAAGCAGGCGGTGACCAGCAGACCGGCGTCAAAGTCAGAGCTCAGCAGGCCGAACACGGTCCGCTCAAAGTGAATGGGAACGCCAAACCACTGGGCCTCAGAAACAGCGGCAGCAACCGCGGCCCGGGAGGCGGGATCAACGACCATGGACACCAGATAGGAGGTGACGACACCAATCAGGATGGGAACGATCTTCACCATGCCCTTGCCCCACATGTTACAGAGGATGACCACCAGGATCGCCACCACGGCAACCAATGCGTTGGCAGCGCAGTTATTGATAGCAGAGGAAGACAAAATCAGACCAATGGAAATAATGATGGGGCCGGTAACGATGGGAGGGAAGAACTTCATAACCTTCTTCACACCCACAGACTTGACAACAGCTGCCAGAATCACATACATGAGACCGGAAACCGCCACCGCGAAGCAGGCGTAGGGCAGCAGGTTTGCTTCCCCGTTGGGCGCAATGATGCTGTAGCCAGCCAGATACGCAAAGGAGGAGCCCAGGAACGCGGGAACCTTACCCTTGGTAATCAGATGGAACAGCAGTGTGCCGAGACCCGCAAACATCAGGGTTGTTGCAACGTCCAATCCCGTCAGGGTCGGCACCAGAACCGTTGCGCCGAACATGGCGAACATATGCTGCAGGCCCAGAATCAGCATCTTGGGCGTACCCAGCTCCCGAGCGTCATAAATGGCGCCTGGTACCGTGTGTTTTTCTCTAGCCATTGATTGTACCTCTCTTTTCATATGAAGTTGTAGGGCTTTTCTGCCCTGGAAGATTATAGAGGATTTGGCCCCATTTTGCAAGGTTTTTTCTGAAAATTGCGGATTTTTCTTTTTTGCCGGATACTGGGGTAAAAAAGTGAAGCCATACAGGGCGTTATGCACACTTTCCACAAGTTTCTCCACAACTTTCTCCTTCAAAACTTTCAGGAAATGTCATTTCTGTAACAAATTGGTTACTTCTTTTTCCTGAATTCAACCCATCCGGGCACAAAGAAAGGGACGGCCCTCCCGTCCCTTTCCGCTTACCGTATTACAGCGCCTCTCCCAGAATGGATTTCGTAGCATAGGCGTTCAGACTCATATCCGCTGTATTTCCCGCCAGGTATTCATAGTAGGCCTGGGCGCCAATCATGGCCCCGTTGTCGCCGCAGAGCTTCAGGGGCGGCATGTAAACCTCTGCCCCCAGCTTTTCCGCCGCGGACAAAATATCGGCACGAATCCGGGAGTTGGCTGCCACGCCCCCCGCCACGGCAATTTTCCGGTAGCCGGTTTGCTCCAGTGCCATCACCGCCCGGGGAACCAGGGTATCCGAAACAGCGGCGGAAAAGGCAGCGCACAGGCTGGGAATATCCAGCTCCTCCCCTACCTGCTGGGCATGATGGATGAGGTTTAAGGCGGCAGTCTTTAATCCGGAGAAGCTCATATTATATGGATTATCTCCGGGCTTGCTCCGGGGCAGCGTATACTTCCCTTCGTCCCCCAGCTTCGCCGCCTTGTCCAGTGCCGCACCGCCGGGATAGGGCATTCCCAAAACCCGTGCCACCTTATCAAAGCTCTCCCCGGCAGCATCATCCAGGGTGGTGCCCAGGATATTCATGTCCGTGTAGTCCTTCACTTCCACAATCATGGTATGCCCGCCGGATACAACCAAACATAGGAAGGGTGGCTCCAACTCGGGATAGGCCAGGTAGTTTGCCGCAATATGGCCCCGGATATGATGGACTGGGATCAACGGTTTTCCCATGGCTAGGGCAGCGGCCTTGGCAAAGTTCACGCCTACCAGCACCGCACCGATAAGCCCCGGCGCGTAGGTCACAGCAACGGCATCAATGTCCTGTCGGGTCAGCCCTGTTTGGTTGAGGGCCTGATCTGCCAGGCCGTAAATGGCCTCGATATGCTTCCGGGAGGCAATCTCCGGTACCACGCCGCCGTAGATCCGATGGAGATCCACCTGGGAGGCGATGCAGTCGCATAGGACTTCCCTGCCGTCCCGGACGATGGCAACCGCCGTCTCATCACAGGAGGATTCCACTGCCAGTATATTCAAGGTTCCCACTCCTTTCGCAGAATATCCCCGTCTTCTTTGGGATTTCGGTAATAATTTTTCCGGCATCCAACTTTTTGAAAACCCAGCTTTTCATATAGATTTTTTGCAGGAAGGTTGGATGCACGAACTTCCAGGGTCAGGCAGTGACTTCCCCGGGCTTTCAGCCCGTCGATCAAAGCCAGAACCAATGCTTCGCCGATTCCCTGTCTCTGATAGTCCTCCCGAACAGCCAGGTTCATCATGTCTGACTCCCCCAGCACGGTTTGGGAACCCACATATCCCGCTACCGTCTCCCCTTCCACGGCTGCCAGCCAGTAGGCCAGGTCATTTCGGAGTTCTGAAAGGACGCTTTTTTCGTCCCATGGGGCGGAAAAGAACTGCTTTTCCAAAGCCGCAATCTGAGGGACATGACATGCCTGCATGGTTACAATGGTCATTTTGCGTCATACCAGCTTTTTCCGTATTTTGCTTCCGCCGTCAGAGGCACATGGAGCTTCGCTACCGTCTCCATTTCCCGGCTGACCAGAGCGGCTACCGGCTCTGCCATTTCCTCCGGACATTCCACAATCAGCTCGTCATGGACCTGCAGCAGGAGCTTTGCCTCCGGAAAGCGCTCGTTCAGGGCGTTCTCGACCCGGATCATGGCAAGCTTGATGATATCGGCGGCAGTTCCCTGAATGGGGGTGTTCAAAGCGATCCGCTCCGCGCCGCTGCGGATATTGAAGTTGGTGCTTTTCAGCTCCGGAATATACCTGCGGCGACCATAGAGGGTTTCGGTATAGCCAATATCCCGGGCGTCTGCTACCACTTTCTTCATATAGTCCCGGACGCCCCGGTAATTATTCAGGTAACTGTCAATATATTCCCGGGCCTCATAGCGGCTGACGCCGATATCCTCCGCCAGGGAGAACTCGGAAATTCCATAGACAATACCAAAGTTAACTGCCTTGGCATGGCGGCGCTGGAGGGGCGTTACTTCCTCCGCGGGCACGCCGAAAACCTGAGAAGCCGTAGCCGTGTGGATATCCGCCCCGGAACAGAAAGCTTCCTGCATGGCTTTATCCTCGGCGATATGGGCAAGGACCCGCAGTTCGATCTGGCTGTAGTCCGCGTCCACCAGGACGCAGCCTTCCTTCGGGACGAACATCTTTCTTATCTCCGCGCCCAGATCTGTCCGAACCGGGATATTTTGCAGATTCGGCTCCGTGGAGGAGAGCCGTCCGGTAGCGGTTACCAGGTTCTGGAAGGTTGTATGAATTCTGCCATCCTCCCGAATCTCCTTAATGAGACCGTCGGCATAGGTGGATTTCAACTTTGTCAGCATCCGGTAGTCCATAACAGCCGGAATAATGGGATGCTTCTCCTTCAGCTTTTCCAGGACCTCCGCGCTGGTGGAATAGCCCTTTTTGGTCTTTTTCATGGGCGGCAGGCCCAGCTTTTCAAACAAAACCGCTCCCAGCTGGATGGGAGAATTGATATTGAAGGACTCTCCGGCATATCCGAAAATCAGGGTTTCACAGTCGGAGATTCGCTGGGAAAGCATCTGACCAAACTGCTCAAGCTGACCCCGATGGATCAAAATGCCCCGCATCTCCATCCGGTAAAGAACCCGGCAAAGAGGCATTTCGATGGTTTCATACAGGGATACCATGCCGTTTTTCTCCAATTCCGCTTCCAGTACAGGCTTCAACTGCCAAAGGGCCTCCGCACAGCCGGCAGCGTCCCCATCCTCTGTCTGGCTACCTAAGAAGGTAGTTGCCAGCTTGCTCACAGGGTAATCCGACTGGGAGGGGTTGAGGTCATAGGCAGCCAGGGCCGTATCAAAGATGCAGCTTTCAAAGGAAAGCCCCATTTGCTCCAGCTGGTGCATGGCGGATTTGCTGTCATGGAGGATAAGCTTCTTCCCTGTCAGGGACAGTCCATGCATCGAAACCTCCATAGGCGTCAGGGCACATACCCCTTCCTCCCAGGCAAGTCCCATGCTGCCATCCGCGCCGATATAAACGGCACAGGTGGTCACGTCCTGAGTCATTGCTTCCTTTCGCTCCAGAGGCTTTGCTTTAACCTCCGTCTTCGGTACTTCCACATCGGCGCCCCGAAGACCATATCTGTCAATCAGCCGGACAAACTCCAGTTTTTGGAACAGCGCATACAGTGCCGTCCGGTTATAGGGCTGAATAATGGCATCTCTGGGAGAAAACTCAATGGGTGCCTCTGGGCAAATGGTGGCAAGGTCATAGGAAAGATAGGCCATCTCCCGACTATTTTCCAGCTTTTCCCGAAGTTTGGGGCGAATGGAGGCATCCTCCAGATTTTCATATACCCCATCCAGGCTGCCAAATTTCGCCAGCAGCTCTTTAGCAGTTTTCGGGCCAACCCCCGCCACACCCGGAATGTTGTCTGAGGAATCTCCCATGAGGGCTTTCAGGTCAATGAGCTTCTTCGGCTCAAAGCCATATTCCTCCCGGAACGTCTCCTGCGTATACAGAGTTGCCGTCGTCTGCCCCGGCTTGGAAATCACCAGCTTTACATGAACATTCTCATCAATCAATTGCAGGCTGTCCCGGTCGCCGGTAACAATGACACATTCCCAGTCGTTATTGGAACAGATTTTTCCTACTGTTCCGATGATGTCATCGGCCTCCCAGCCCTGGCACTCATAAATGGGAATGTTCATTGCCCGGAGTACATCCTTCATAATGGGCATCTGCTGGGCAAGCTCCTCTGGCATACCATGACGGTTAGCTTTATAGCCGTCGTATTTCAGATGTCGGAAGGTAGGACCGTGGAGATCAAAGGCTACACACACCGCCTCCGGCTGCTCTTCCTTTTCCATTCGCTCCAGGATATTCAAAAAACCGTAAATGGCATGGGTATAAAGCCCCTCCCGTGTGGTGAGGGGCTTTACTCCAAAATAAGCGCGGTTAATTACGCTGTTTCCGTCCAGAATCAGAAGCTTCATAATTTTCTCCACTTTGCGCCCTGGGGGGTATCGATGATTTCGATTCCTCTGGCCTTCAGTTCATCCCGAATCCGGTCCGCTTCGGCAAAGTTCTTTGCCTTTTTCGCGGCGGTACGGGCAGCAACCAGAGCGTCAATCTCCGGATCGGCACCGGCTGCCTCTTCCTCCGCCTGTTTTTTGCGGAGGGTTTCGGCGGCGGACAGCAGGTTCAGGGACAGCACCTGGTCAAAATCCGCAACAGCCGCCAGCTTGGTGGCGTCATTGCACTTGGCCTTGAGCACATCATACAGGGCCGTGACAGCAACGGAGGTATTCAGATCGCCGTTGAGTGCGTTCACAAACTTCTCTCTGAGCTTGTTGAAGGCCTCCTCTTCCACGTCTCCATCCTGCTTGAGGGCGGCGATTTTGGCAATCAGCTTGTCATAGGCCGCTACGGCGTTGTCCAGGTTCTCCCAGGAGAACACCAGATTCCGGCGGTAATGGCTCTGGAGGCAGAACAGGCGGTAGGCCATGGGATCATAGCCCTTCTCTTCCAGCAGGGAGACGGTGAGGAACTCGCCCTTGGACTTACTCATCTTGCCAGTTTCGTTGTTCAGGTGGTGGACATGGAACCAGTAGTTGCACCACTTGTGGCCCAGGTAGCTTTCCGACTGGGCAATCTCGTTGGTATGGTGAGGGAAGGCATTGTCAATGCCGCCGCAGTGGATATCCAGATCATCTCCCAGATGCTTCATAGAAATGCAGGAGCATTCGATATGCCAGCCGGGATAGCCCACGCCCCAGGGAGATTCCCATTTCAGGGCCTGATCCTCAAACTTACTCTTGGTAAACCAGAGAACAAAGTCGTTCTTATTCTTCTTGTTCTCGTCCTCTTCCACGCCCTCCCGGACACCTACCGCCAGGTCTTCCTCGTCATGGTCGTTGAAGACATAATATTTATCCAATGTGGAGGTATCGAAGTAGACGTTGCCCCCGGCAATATATGCGCTGCCCTTTTCCAGCAGGGCCGTAATCATATGAATATACTCGTCAATGCAGTTGGTGGCAGGCTCAATTACATCCGGACGCTTGATGTTCAGCTTGTCGCAGTCAGCAAAGAAGGCATCGGTATAGTATTTCGCGATCTCCATAACGGTCTTATGCTCACGCTTGGCGCCCTTGACCATCTTGTCTTCACCGGTATCGGCGTCGGAAGACAGATGGCCCACATCCGTGATATTCATAACCCGCTTAACGTTGTAGCCGGTGTAGCGCAGAGCCTTTTCCAGCACGTCTTCCATAATATAAGTGCGCAGGTTGCCGATATGGGCAAAGTGATAGACCGTAGGACCGCAGGTGTACATCTTGACAATGTCAGGGTTGTTTGGCGTAAACAGCTCCTTCTTATGGGACAGGGAATTGTACAAATACATTTTCATTTCCTCCTAATATACCGATTCTATTATTCACGAAAAAAAAAAATAAAAAAAAATAAAAACGCCTCTTATACCATCTTCCGGTACAAGAGGCGGCAGATCAGCCGCGGTTCCACTCTCATTTATCACTTATCTTATATAGAATATGGCATCGCTCCCGGACGCACTTTCCCATTCTCTCCCCCGCCCGGGCTTTCAGCCAACGACCCAGGCTCTCTGATGGTTACGATCCGGTACTCTTTCCGTTCAACGCGATATGGCATTTGGGTTATTCTAACACCCCGGCCCTGTTTTTGTCAAGGGAAACCGGTGGAATTTTTCTCCACAATTCTTTAATTTTCATTAAGAATTTGTAACTCTATTGTTACACTATTGACAATCACGTTTCCTACCGTTATAATAAGCATGAGAAAAAAGACGAAAGCGAGGTAACGCTATGAATATCTCCGGTTATCGCAAGCTCGGTAAGGCCATGAGTCTGATTTTGGTCCTTACATTATTATGCACCCTGTTTGCAGGCTGTAAGAAAGAGGAACCCACTACCGATACCACGCCCACCATTCCCGGTTTGAATCTGGGGCTGGAAACCGAACCCACCTCCCAGCCCACCGTACCCCCTGTAACCACCGTTCCCACAGAGCCCAATGAAAACATGGGCACGGTTACCCATCAGATGAACATCCGTGGTACTCCCAGCATGAGCGCTGTGGTCTTGGGCACCCTGTACGCAGGCGACCGTGTGGAAGTCACCCGTCAGGATACCGTAGTCGGCACCGTATGGGGCTACATCAAGGAGCCTAAAGAGGGCTGGATTGCCATGGAATATGTGGAAATGGATGTTCCCTCCACGAATGTTGATTCCAACCAGACCCCCGCTTCCGGCAGCGAAACCAACAACTCCGACAGCAATACCACCGGCAATGAAACCTCCACCTCCGGCACCAAGGGTACCATCAACGGCAATGGCGTAAACATCCGCAGTGAGGGTAGCACCTCCAGCAAGATCCAGGGCTCTTACAATAAGGGCGATGTGATTACCATTCTGGAGCAGAAGGACGGCTGGGGCCGCACCGACAAGGGCTGGGTCAAGATGGATTATGTGACCCTGAACAGTTCCACCTCCGGCAGCAACAATAGCACCACCAACAATAATAATAACAATACCAGCACCGGCTCCGGTATCTCCGGCAACGGCAGCACCACTGTGGTTGCCAAGGGTATCGTCAAGGTTAACGACCTGAACCTCCGCTCCTCCTCCAGCACCAACGGCGATCGTCTGGGCAGCCTGAAATACGGCGACCGGGTAGAGATCCTGGAAAAGGACGGCAGCTGGGGCCGCACCAGCAAGGGCTGGATTCACATGGATTACATCTATCAGGACGGCACCAGAGGTTCCAAGCAGGACACCGGTACTGTCACCGCTGATGGTCTGAATATCCGCAGCGGCCCGGGCACCGGCTATGCATCTGTTGGCTCCTACAACTCCGGCGACCACATTGAGGTTCTGGAACAGTTCACCTATGGCAACACCACCTGGGGCTGCACCAGCAAGGGCTGGATCAGCCTGAGCTACGTAGACCTTGACAACGGTGAAGGAAGCACCGGCAACACCGGCAGTTCTTCCAGCACCAGCCGTACAGGCACTGTCACTTCCGGTCTCTATGTCCGTAGCGGCGCAGGCACAAATTACGAAGTGGTTTCCTCCTATGATGAGGGCGACGTAATCACTATTCTGGAAACCAGAAACGGCTGGGGCCGCACCGATGTGGGCTGGGTAAGCCTGAACTACGTTTCCTTCGATGATGACGATGACGATGATAATACCTCCAGCAGCGATTCCACCGGAACAGGTACCGTCATTGCCGAGGGTGGCCTCCGGGTTCGCTCCGGCCCCGGCAACAACTATGAGGTTGTCAGCGGACTTGAGTATGGGGACTGGGTCACCATTCTGGAAACCCGGAATGGCTGGGGCCGCATTGATGCCGGCTGGATCTCCATGAACTATGTAGAAATGGACTAACCGAAAACACTACGGGGACAGGCATTTGCCTGTCCCCTGCTGTCTATGAAGTATCCAGAAAGGATATGCTTTTTTCTCACTACAACCATATTCAGAGACTCTACAAGAAAACACGCTCAGAATAAAAGAGTCAGGCTCCGAGTTTATCTCGGAGCCTCAGCCTGTCGAAAAAGTCCAGCAAGAGCTGGGCTTTTTCCATTATCTATGAT
>CAYRDE010000061.1:0-11141 GCA_964422935.1 uncultured Oscillospiraceae bacterium
AGAACTGCCTGCTGCAGCAGGAGTTCGTCCGCTCTGACCTCTTCAAGGGCGACGTGGCCGGTTACCTGGCTGACGCTGCCAAGAAGCTGGGCGGCTCCGTGAAGTTCGTGGACGCCATCCACTATGTGAAGGGCGAAGGTATTGAGAAGAAGGTTGACGACTTCGCTGCTGAAGTTGCCGCTCAGATCGCCGGTGCTCAGAAGTAATTTGACGAGATAACTGATCTCAGGTGCAGGATTTTTGCGAAACCGCAAAATCTTGCACCTGTTGCTTTATAAGGAGAGTCGCATGCAGTTTGTAGAAGTAACAGATCAAAATATTGCGGACGCAGGCCGCATCCATTCCGAAAGCTGGAAGGCATCTCATCAGAGTGTATGCTCCGCCGCGTTTGTAGAGACCCACACGCCTTCGGCGCAAGAGCACTATCTGCGCCGTGAGATCGCTATGGGGAAGCGGCTCTATATGCTTATTGATGAATCTCCTGTTGGTATTGTTTCTGTACATGGTGATTTGATTGAAAACCTGTATGTGCTGCCATCACAGCAGCGCAAGGGCTACGGCACACAGCTTCTGGAGTACGCCATACAGCAGTGCAGCGGCGATCCGCGGCTATGGATCCTAAGTACAAACGAAAATGCTCGCTGCTTCTATTCCAGAAACAGCTTCAAGGGCACCGGGAACAAGAGGCAACTCAATGATAAACTTTATGAAATTGAGCTGTCACAAGTGCATACATAATTGAGCAATTATAAAGGCGCTGCTTCCCTGACCCAAAAGGTCACAGGAAGCAGCGCTTCATTTTTGTTCAGTTTCTACCCTCGATAGGGCTGTACATATCGTTCGTGGCTCAGGCTTTGTGGTCGGGCGTGGGCCCCGGAAACCAACCCCAGCATAGCGAAGATGGTAACCACGGAAGAGCCGCCGTAGCTGATCAGAGGCAGCGTCAGGCCGATAACCGGCATGGAGCCGATGCACATGCCCACGTTGATCATCACCTGGAACATCAGGGCGGAAGCCGCGCCGTAGCACACCAGCCGCCGCATATAGTCCGGGGTCTTTATGCCAACATACATGCATCTGCCAATGATGGCAAGCTCCAGCACCATGATCAGCACGCAGCCCAAGAATCCCAGCTCCTCACCCATGGAGGAGAAAATATAGTCCGTGTGCTGAGCGAACAGGTTGCCGCCCTGGGTACGGTTGCCGTTGAACAGGCCCTGACCCGTCATGCCGCCGCCGGTAAGGGATTGGAGGTTCTTCCGGTAGTGATAACGTTCGTTGATACCCTGAGGGTCAATGGAGTCGTCAAACAGAATCAGAATTCGGTTCTGCTGATAGGTGCCGAGGAAGGGCCACAGCACAGGCAATGCCACGCCGATCCCGGTAATGGCAAGTACAAACCACCACAGGCTTACGCCTCCCGCAAAGGCCATGCCAATAAAAACAAACACAAAAATCAGGGACACGCCCGCGTCTCCGCTGACCACCATGTTCAGTCCCACCAGCAATCCCAAATGCAGCACCATGTGCATGACCGAGGGAATGCTGGAAATGTTATTCTGATGGGAGGCCATCACCGAAGCCATAATGATAATATAGGTGATTTTACAGATCTCAGCAGGCTGAAGGTCAATTACCTTCAGGTCAATCCAGCTTCGGTTACCGCTGCCGTTGTCCGTTCCCAGGGGAGAAATCAGCATCAGCAGAAGGAAGCAGTTGAATACCACCATGCTCATACGGTGCTCGGATAGCAAATCCAGATCCAGGGAGGATACGAAGGCATAAGCGCAAACACCAATTCCGATGGAAACCGCCTGAACCGCAATGTAACGGAAAGTTTGTTCTCTATACGCAGTGGCGCTGGCAATGCACACCAACCCAAAGCCCGCCACACACAGGCATAAAATCAAAAGGACCATATCGCCTTTCTTTATAAAATCCTTCAGTTCGTCCAGAAATCGACGCATGATCGGCCTCCTTTCATCGTAAAACCATTCTATCAGGGCATTATACCATTTCGCGGGCCAAATGTAAAGTCAGGAAATGTAAACGTTCTGCATCCATGGGAGAAAAAATCCGGTTTTTCAGGGAAGAAAGCCCAATCAACAATTGACAGATAGAGGAGAATTCTTTATAATGTCATAGAATATTCATTTTTGGAGGTTCCACCTTATGCAGAGAGAACACCTGGGAAGCCGGCTGGGCTTCCTGCTCCTCAGCGCTGGCTGTGCCATCGGCGTGGGCAACGTCTGGAAATTTCCCTGGATGGCAGGACAGTACGGCGGCGGCGCTTTCGTGCTGGTTTACCTGGTATTCCTTTTGATCATCGGCGTGCCGGTCATGACCATGGAGTTTGCCATGGGCCGGGCCGCTCAGACAAGCCCACTGAAGATGTACGGCGCGTTAAAGCCCGGCAGCAAATGGGGCTGGCACGGCTATGTGTGCCTCATCGGCAACATTATGCTGATGATGTTCTATACCACCGTGGCAGGCTGGATGCTTCAGTATTTTGTGGAGACTGCCTGCGGCAAGTTCGTGGGGCTGGACGGTGCTGCCATTGAAAACGCCTTCCCGGAAATGCTCTCCGACCCCGGAAAGATGATCCCCTACATGGCCTTCATCGTTGTGTCCGGCTTTGCCATCATCTCCCTGGGCGTGCAGAAGGGCCTGGAGCGGGTCACCAAATGGATGATGACCGCCCTGATTCTCCTCATGTGGGTGCTGGCCATCAATTCCCTGTTCCTGAAGGGCGGCAGTGAGGGCTTAAAGTTCTACCTGATCCCCTCCCTGGACAAAATGGCGGAGGCCGGTTACTTTAATGTCATCGTGGGCGCTATGAACCAGGCCTTCTTCACCCTGAGCCTGGGCATCGGCGCTATGGCCATCTTCGGCAGCTACATCGGAAGAGAGCACAGCCTGACGGGTGAGGCCGTCCGGGTCAGTTTGCTGGACACCATGGTGGCTCTGTGCGCGGGCCTGATCATCTTCCCCGCCTGCTCCGCCTACAATGTGGACGTGAATGCCGGCCCTGCCCTGATCTTCGTAACTCTGCCCAATGTCTTTAACAACCTGCCCCTGGGCCGGTTCTGGGGCAGCCTGTTCTTCCTGTTCATGACCTTCGCCGCCTACTCCACCATCCTGGCGGTGTTCGAGAACATCCTCTCCTGCGTCAGCGAGCTGACCGGCTGGAACCGAAAGAAAGCCAGTATCATCTGCTGCATCGGCATCTTCCTGCTGAGTCTGCCCTGCCTGCTGGGCTACAACCTGTGGAGCAATTTCCACCCCATCGCCGGACATGACGTACAGGAGAGCGAGGACTTCCTTGTGAGCAACATCCTGCTGCCTCTCGGCTCTTTGATCTTCGTCTTCTTCTGCACCAGCCGCTACGGCTGGGGCTGGGACAACTTCCTGAAGGAGGCCAACGAGGGTGAGGGCCTGAAAATGGCAAAGGGGCTTCGTCCCTACGTTGCCTATGTGCTGCCTGTCATTGTGCTGGTGATCTTCTTCGCCGGCCTGTGGAGCTTCTTCGCTAAGTAAACTGAAACGCATAGCCCCGGACTGAAACAGTCCGGGGCCATTTTTTACCTGGCTATTGAACCTCCAATGCAACCACCTGTCCATAGCCTTCAAAATAGAGGGGCTGTGTATTCCCGGCGTCTTGCAGAAACGCCACATCTCCGGAGAAGCTCTCTCCCTTTCCCAGAGGCTGTTCCGCAAAGGGGTCTGCTCCCCATATGGAATCGGCAAGCGCATGGGTTACATCTTCGGTATCGCTATTGTCATTGGAGATGCTAAAATGCACTCTGGCTGCTTCCCAGGACGCGGGATAGTTCTCCATGAAATTAAGGGTTTCCAGGTCACCATCCTCATATGTCACCTTCAGGGTAACGAGGATGTACTCCTTCCCCGCCTCTGGCGTGGAAACCTGGGCTCCCTGGGAAAGCATCCGCTGGAATGCGTCCTCACCCTTCAGGACATTTTCCACCTCCATTGTCAGCCGGACAGGCGCAGAGTCCCCATCCGGCGTGAGGGCATAGCCGTCAAAGGTAACAGGGGCGCTTTGCACTTCGGAACTGCTGCTGACGGCCTCCGGATGATAAAGCTGCTCTTCCGCCACCCAGGGCACGTCCTCCCTGCTGACAATGATTACCTCCACATAGAAGTGGGTGACAGAATCCCCATTCAAAGCATAAATGCAGTCAGAGGAATCGTTATCATATTCCAGCAGGAAATAACCGTCCTTCCATACCAGGCCGTTCAGATGCTCAGCACCGATATACCCAGGCCGGGACCCCTGCATCATGGACGCAACCAGGTATTCTTTTTCAAAGTCAATCGATTCCTCGTAGGGAATTCCGGGGCAGAAGGAGCCCATAAACGTGCCCCAGTCATCCTCATTCGTAATCACCTTCACCCCAAAGGATGCGAAGGCTTCTCTGTCTCCATCCAGGGAAACCGGTGAAAAGCCCCGGTACAGGGTGCGAAAATCCAGGCTTTTGGGTTCTCCGGTCCTTTGCTCCCCAGGGCGCTGCCCAGTGGTTTCCACCACCTGTGTCTCTATCGTCTCCGCGTTCACCGGCTCAGCAATTTCTCTTCCGCAGGCGGTGAGCAGACAAAGCAGCGGAAGTAACATCCAAAATCGATTCTTCATGGTCATTCTCCTTCTTCCCTTTGGTAGGCATACCACTGGACATCTGTTTGATTGTCTCCATAGTCCAGGGAGCCAACGGTTTCCGTCACCCAGGTACCGTTCTCCCAGCGCAGTCTGCCCCAGCCGTCGTTGTCTCCGCCGCCGGAATAGGCGAAGGTGCCGTTCTCCTTGAGCTGTGACATCTGCCGGTAGTAAAACTCCGTTCCATATACGCCCCCCGGCTCGTGTTTCAGCACCATGCACATGACCTCTCGGTTTTCGCCAAACTGGAAGTCCGCCACCGCCTCTGGCTCTGCATCTGCGTCCAGGTCTACCAGGCAGAAGCGGGTAACGTACACCGGGAAGCCCATCCGCTCCCCTTCTGTGCGGCAGTAATCCTCCAGGGTGTATTCCAGGCCGTCATCGGTACGGTAAAAGGTACATTCATTCCGCAGGACTGCCAGCAGGGGATCATCCGCTCCAAGCCCCCCCAAGGTCCCGGTCTCCGACGTCCCGCCGATCCGGGTATATTTGCCCCGGCTCTCTTTGTATGCTTCCGGAGTAATCTCCCGCCACATTGCGCCGGAGGCCCCGCCGCTCTCACTCCAGTAGAATTTCCCGTCTCCGGATTCCATGACGCACTCCACCATAGTCAAACGGTGGTTTTCCAGCCGGTAGTATTCGTTCATCTGCACGCCCTGGGTTGGATGGGGATTGTTCTTTTCCAGGATGTTCCCTTCACACAGGTATAGCTGCACCTCGTGATCATCGCTCCCATAGGTACCGCCGCCATAGACACATTGGAGCTGCCCCTCTGCCTGGGTCACCACCTCGTAAACCACTCCGGTTCGGGCATTCCAGATCAGCATTTCGTCCAGGCCGTCCCCGTCCAGATCCACGAATTTCTGCTGATAATCCGGGCTGTAGGCCTCAGAGCCTACAGAGCCGGGAAGCCATGCCTCAAAATACGTCCCATAGGTCTGTGTGGGATTCTCCGTCTGCCCGTCGTTTAGGCCGTTAGGATGCTGGAGCCATTGGGAATCCGGTTCCCGGGGGGTGATTTGATAGGCAAACCGGTTGGCAATTGCCTCAAATTCCTGCCGGGAGCATGGGTTCTCCGCATCCACAGCTCCCTCCGAGGAGGAATAGCGGAAATTCAGAGTGACGGAAACGTAGCTCTCCCCAATATCCCCCACGATCACTCCCCTATCCTGGTTCTGGATAAGAATCAGGGGCGTGCCATCCCAGGCTGTCGCTTCCCAGGAATCCGTACCCGCCCTATCCTGGAGGATAACATAGTCCGGGAAAAACACGGATTTGCGGTCACAGGCATAGACAAACAGCAATGTGTCGTCCCGGTCCCGCCCTTCAAAGCGGTGCTCCACCTTTCCCGCCACATAAAACGAACCGCTGCGGTAATACGCACCGCTATAATCCCAAACCTTCGCGTTCTCTTTCCAGGCAGGGGAAATCCCTACCGCGGAGAACACCTGGTCCGGCTCCTTGGCGAAGTAAACAGGCCCGGCAACCTGGAGACGATATTTTTCGCAGATCCGGTCCACCTCTTCCCGCATTTCCTCCGTGTAGCAGTTATAAATCCGGTAATCCTCCGGCGCCGTATAGCCGCTTTTGTCCCTGTTTTGCTCCAGGCTCCTGTCCGCGTCATAGCCGGATGTAAAGGCGATCCAGTCCCTGGTCGCCTGGTAGTTTCCCGAATTCAGATAGCCATTGGTGGATACCAGGTCCACCGTCCATCCCGGCTGGCTGAACTGGGGAATCGTAACCCTGCCCAGACTGATTTTTTGCAGGCCAATCAGCACAGCGCCGCAGCCCACCAGCAGAAGCAGCAGGGAAATCACAGCGGCAATCAGCAAGATCCGCTTTCCGGGATGGGCACGAGGCACCTTTTTCCTGCCGGAGCGAAGCGCCTGGGCCTGTAAGATATACTCGCTCTTCACGTTACTCAGGATTGTCAGTAATTCCAGTTCCTTCATCAGCTTACCCCACACTTTCCTGAGGCGGAAGCACCGTAAAGGTATCCACAATCGCCTCAAACCGTGCTCCGTGTCCTTCTGCCGCTTCCAGGAAATACCGCCTGGTGATCCGGAAGCAGCCGCCCTGTTCATCGGATAGGTAGTCCCGGTCCTCCACAAGGGAATCCCATTCCTGACCGTTTTGCATATGGAAGGTAATCCGGTTTGTATCCGTAAATTCCTGAATTTCCCATTCCCCTTCCCTTTCTTCCCTTTCCCGGGACGCGGCCTGTTCATAAGGGAAATCCAAATGGGTGATTTCGATTTCACAGGCCGGGAGGGAGTCATTCGGCTTTTGGGTCATCAGAGCAGCAATTTCCCGTTCCCGTTCTTCTTCGGTAAGCAGAGAAAGGGAATCTCCGTAGGCTTCCAGCACTTCCTCCCGTGTCATCGGCTTCCGATCGGGGCGAATGTATGTAACGTCCCCTTCCTTTACCATGGTGTAATGATCCGCATCATAGTAAATCGCGAATCCTGGCTCGGGTGCTTCCCCGGCAGTCTCCGGTTCCACGCCATCCGCCACATAGTACCCTTCGGCTGGAAAGCCCTCAATTTGGATACTCATTTTCTTCGGCGGAAACAGGGTTTCAATCAGGCCGGCAACCTTTTCCTTCACATACTCCACCGCAGCCGCACCGGGCGCCGTGTTCAGGAAGAGTGACAGCATCAGAATCAGCGCAAGCCCTGCCGCTATCTGCCGCCCATAGGGAAAGCGGCGCACTTTCTCGGTACCTGTGCGCATTTCCTGAGCCTGCAATATGTACCTTCCCTGCACGCTGCCCAGAATGTCCATCAATTCCAGGTTGGTCATGCCAGGCCCTCCTCCTGAAGGAACGCATACAGCCGCTTCCGGATTCTAAAAAGCATGGATTTGACCTTGCTGACGGTAAAGCCGGACTTTTCCGCAATTTCCTCGGTGGAGTCCAAATACCAATACCGACACAGAAACACACTTCGCTGGGTATCGTCCAGCGTATCCAGGAACCGGTTGATACCTGCCAGAATCTCCCTGCGAATGGCAGTGTCTTCGGCGCTCTCCCTGCCGCTGACGCATTCCTTCAGCTCCTCCAGGGCAATTTCCATCTGTCCCTCTCCCCGCTTGAACGCCCGATACTTTCTCCAGCGGTCAATGGAGATGTTCCGGGTGATTTTTCCCAAAAACGCCGCGAGCAGCGGCGGTCTCCGGGGCGGCATGGCATTCCACGCAGACAAATAGGTGTCGCTGACACTTTCCTCCGCATCCTCAGGGCTGGCAAGAATGTTGTAGGCAATTGAGTAGCAATAGCCTCCGTACTTGGTATCGGTTTCCTGAATGGCCTGCTCTGACCGGGCAAAGTAAAGATTGATAATCTGGCTGTCCTCCATAATGGAAGCCCTCCTTTTCTCTTTGGGTTGTTCACCCTTATATACGGAGGAAATTCTGTTTGGTTGCATGATTCCCAAAATTATTTTTCCGACCGGCAAGGGAACAGCACGCCGCCCCCGGACTTTATCATTATCCGGGGGCGGGCTATGTTCTCTTAACCGTTCACCGCGTCTACAAATCTCTGGAAGGCGGCTCTGCCCTCCTCCGTATTCTTGTATACGCCGGCATCCTCCAATACGGCGGCAAACACCCTGCCGGTTTCCTGAAGGATGATACCCAAAGCATTTTCCTCCGTGAATGTGTACCGCTTCTTCAGATCCTCCACCCAGGGGGCGTGCTTGCTCAGGATCTCGTCTCCGCTGATGTCCTTCCCTGCCACAACGGCCTCCGCCAGGGCTGTCAGCTCTCCCTTTAACCGGCTGGGCAGCACTGCCAGACCCATCACCTCGATCAGGCCGATGTTCTCCTTCTTAATATGGTGCTTGTCGGCATGGGGATGGAACACACCCAGGGGATGCTCCTCCGATGTAATGTTGCAGCGAAGAACCAGATCCAGCTCATAGTCCTCTCCCCGGCGGCGGGCAATGGGGGTGATGGTGTTGTGAGGCTCTCCCTGGGAGAAGGCCACAATGCCCACCCTTTCGTCGCTGTAGCCACGCCAGGCGGTGAGGACCTTGTCCGCCAGCTCTGCCAGCCGCTCAGGGTCCTTTCCGTTTAGCCGGATCACACTCATGGGCCACTTGACAATGCCGGCACGCAGCTCTTCAAAGCCCCGGAAGGTCACTTCCTTTTCCACCTCAGCGGTTTCCATGGCGAAGGTATAATGACCGCCCTGGAAATGCTCGTGGCTCAGGATAGAACCGCCTACAATGGGCAGGTCGGCGTTCGAGCCTACAAAGTAGTGCGGGAAGGTGCCGACGAAGCTCAAAAGCTTACGGAAGGCAGACTTGTCAATCTTCATGGGCACATGCTGAGAATTGAACACAATGCAGTGCTCGTTATAGTAAACATAGGGCGAGTATTGCAGGAACCAGTCCTCCCCGCAGATGGAAATCGGGATGATCCGATGGTTTGCCCGGGCAGGATGGTTCATTCTTCCGGCGTAGCCCTCATTCTCCCGGCAAAGCTGGCACTTGGGGTAGCCGGACTGGGGGGCGTTCTTCGCCGCCGCAATGGCCTTGGGGTCCTTTTCCGGCTTGCTCAAGTTGATGGTAATATCCATTTCCCCATAGGGGCTTACATACTTCCAGCGCATGTCCTTTTTGATCCGGTAACGGCGGATGTAGTCGGTATCACAGCTGAACCCATAATACCAGTCCGTAGCCGCTTCCGGGCTTTGCGCGTACTTTTCCCGGAAGGTCCGGATCACCTCTCTGGGCATGGGCGTCAGAGCGCCCATAATCCGGGTGTCAAAGATATCCCGGGAAGTAATATCGTCGGCACAAATTCCCTGCTCAACCGCGTAATCCAGAATGCCACCCAGAATTTCCTCCAATTCCTCACTCTGAGGCTCCTCGGAAGGGGTATAGTCGTCCTTGTGCAGAATATCCAGCAGCCGATTCAAAAGAACCTGATGATCCTCGCTCTGGCACAGGCCCCGATTCATGGCATAGGAAATCAGGGAATCTAAGTAGGTTTCGATCTTCACAGCCTTATACCTCCATTTTCACGCCGCCCTGAGGACGGATGGACAGCACATGACAGGCGCCCTCTCCCAGGGCGGCGTCGATGCCGGCCCGGAAAGAATCCAGCAAATCGAAGGGCACAAATGCCTGTACCGTGCCCGCAAAGCCGCCGCCATGGACACGATAAGCGCCTCTGCCCTGGAGGTAGTGCTCACACAGGCCCAGGGCCACCGCCATGGCCTGCTGCTGCACATAGCCTGCCGGGACCACATTTTGCAGATACATCCAGCTGGAGTAGCCAGATTCCTTGATGAGCTTCAGGAAGCCTTCAAAGTCCCCCTGTTCCAGACAGGCAACCTGCTTTGGCACCCGGCGATTTTCATTGTATTCGTGAATGGCCCGCATCACTGCCCGGTCGCCGCATTCCTTCCGCAGTTCCGGAATGGCGGCATAGAATTCCTCCTCGGGAATTTCATTGGTAACCTCTTTACCAAAGTGATCGCAAATGGCCTTCAGCTCCTGGGTAATGGCAGCATATTCGTCCGTCAGGTCCGCATGGTCCGCCCGGGAGTCAATGACGCACAGAGCATGACCGGCGGTGGAGAAGTCAAAGTTCACAGGCCGGATATCCGGGTGTGCCTTGTCCCGGAAGTCGATGGTCACCAGGCCGCCCACAGCGGAAGCCGTCTGGTCCATCAGACCGCAGGGCTTTCCGAAGAACACATTCTCGGCGTACTGACCAATCTGGGCAATTTCCGGCTGAGAAACCTTTTTGTGAAAGAACAGGTGGTTGATAATGGTGCCGATCAGCACCTCATAAGCGGCAGAGGAGCTGAGACCGGAACCGGGAAGCACCGTAGACTCGCAGTAAGCGTCAAAGCCCTCCACCTGACAGCCAAGCTGAGAGAAGCGAGCCGCAACCCCCCGGATCAGTGCCGGGGTAGAATTGATCTCCCCCTCCACCGGAGTCAGCTCTGTCACATCCACCTGGCACAGCGGATACCCTTTGGAAAGAATCCGTATCATCTTTGTGCCGTTCACCCGAACAGCAGCCACGGTATCCAGATTCACCGCGCCAGCCAGGACCCGGCCCCGCTGATGGTCTGTATGATTGCCGCCGATCTCGGTACGTCCGGGTGCGGAAAAGTAGCTCTCCGGCTGACCGCCGAACGCCGCGGCGAAGCCCTGATCCAGGGCATTCTTAGTTTCCCGGGATATTTTCAATTCTGGTATCAACATAGTCGCGCCTCCAGTGAATGATTGAAGAATAGATTTTTTGTTTAAAAACGTACAGTAATTATTATAGCCTATCCGAGGGAAAAATGGAAGCCCCTAAAGCTCAAATATGCAGCATTCTCGTCCCCTTCTGCAGAAAAATCCGCGTATGATTTTCCGGACCCGATCGATTATTCTTATCCTCTTGACGGCGGGAAAAAGTTGTGTTATGATAAGTTAACGCCGCTGTGGTGGAATCGGTAGACACAGGG
>CAYRDE010000062.1:0-11025 GCA_964422935.1 uncultured Oscillospiraceae bacterium
TTCTATCCTATATCCGCACCATTTTATTGTATCTGGTGCTGATTTTCTCTGTCCGTATGATGGGCAAACGGCAGGTGGGAGAAATGGAACCGGCGGAATTTGTGGTTACCATGCTCATTGCCAATCTTGCCGCCATCCCCATGCAGGACGGGGCCATCCCCCTGTATTCCGGCCTGGTGCCCATTCTCACGGTACTGGGCATGGAGCTTACCCTGTCCGGCATTGTATTCAGCAGCGTCCGGTTCCGCCGGTTCCTATGCGGCAAGCCTGTGATTCTCATTGAAAACGGGGTTCTGGATGTACAGAGCCTCCGCAGCACCCGGGTAACCCTGGATGAATTATCCCGGCAGCTCCGGGAAAAGGACATTTTGAGCTTCACCGCCGTTCAGTACGCCATTCTGGAAACCGATGGTCAGGTCTCCGTCTTTCCCTATCCCAAGGATCGACCCGCCAGCGCCAAGGATGCCGGGATCAAGGCGAAGCCCCAATTTCTTCCCATTACCATCATTGAGGACGGCTTTCTCTCCACGGAAAACCTGGAAAAAGCCCAAAAAGACGAAGCCTGGCTTCAATCCCAGTTGGACGCTCACGGCTCCCGGGTGAAAGATACTCTGCTTCTGACCCTGGAGGCGGGGGACCGGGTATTGTGGCTGGGGAAGGAGGCGGCACAATGAAGCGGAGCTGGTTTGGATTTGCCCTTCTGATGGTTCTTTTGATCATCGCCCTTGCCGTGACCTGGGTCATGGGAGAAATTCACCGTCCCATATCCCGGGACCTCCGCCAGGCGGCGGACGCCGCCCTGTCTGAGGACTGGGGAGACGCAGCTGCCGCTGCCCAGCGGGCGAAAAGTAAGTGGCAGCGCTGGGGCAATGTGCGCCTCTGCTTTGCCGACCATACGCCGGCAGAGGATATCGACAGCCTGTTTGGGGGACTGGAAGCCTACGAGGCAGAAAAAGAGGCGGCGGATTTTGCCGCCGCCTGTCTCCAGCTAAAAGAAAAGGTGGACGCCGTAAGGGAGGCCCATGGCCTATCCCTGTGGAATCTGTTTTAGGGAAGCTCTGATTAAATCGTCTGCGGCTGACAGGCAAACAACTGATCCACCGTGCCGAAGGAATAGCCCTGCTGCTCCCATTTGGTCAGCAGCTCGTCTAAAATCTCGGCGTTGGTCTGAGAGGTGGAGTGGAGCAGCACCACCGCCCCGTTGTGGATTCTGGGCAGCAGCTTGGAGAAGGCCTGGTCCTTAGAGGGCTGGGCGTCCTGGTTCCAGTCCACATAGGCAAGGCTCCAGAAGACGGTTTTATACCCCAGCTCCTGGGCCATTTTCAGATTGTCTTCACTGTAAATCCCCTGAGGGGGCCGGTAGAATTTGGGGAGTGCCTTACCTGTGGCTTCTTTGAATAGGGCTTCCAGATCCCCCAGTTCTTTGGTAAAGGTGTCCTTATCGGCAATTTTGCTCATATCGTAGTGATGCATGGTGTGGTTGCCTACGGTGTGCCCTTCCTCCACCATTCGCCGCACCAGGTCAGCATTCTTCTCTATGTAATTGCCCACCAGGAAGAAGGCAGCCTTCGTGTTGTGCTTTTTCAGGATATCCAGAATCTTTCCGGTGCAGCCGTTTTCATAGCCCGCGTCGAAGGTCAGATAGATGGTCTTGCTGGTAGTGTCTCCAATGTAGGCCGCGTCATAGCGCCGCAGCTGATCCACCCCCGCGTTGCCGATGGGCGGCATTCCCTCCTGCCGGAAGCTTAAGCCCCAGGAGCCGGTTTGCAGGGCGCTGGAGGCAAAAACGCTCAGCGCCACCGTAACCGCTGCCGCCACCGCCAGCACCAGCAGAATCACGTCCCGTTTCCTCATAATCAATCCCCTCCTTGTGGACAATCTATGATCGGTCCGGGAGAAAATATACCCTGCCGCCGGGAAAAAGGCGGTTTTTTTATTGCCGCTCCCATGATATAATGGAGGCAATTCCATTTGAGGAAAGAGGAAACCCTATGAAAACCATTGCAGTCATCGACGACGACGCCTCCATTGGGGATATGCTGGAAGAGGCTCTGACCCAGGAGGGCTACCATGTTCTCCGGGCCTATTCCGGCACGGAGGCCCTCTATCTTCTGGGCCAGAATTCCCCGGATTTAATCCTGCTGGATCTGATGCTGCCGGGGCTTCCCGGAGAGGAGGTCCTTTCCCACATCCGGAATATTCCCGTGATCGTTCTTTCCGCCAAGGTGGATATTCAGGATAAGGTGGATTTGCTGCTGGGCGGCGCGGCGGACTATATGACCAAGCCCTTCGATTTAAAGGAGCTGCTGGCCCGGATCACCGTCCAGCTTCGCAAGGCAGAGCAGCAGGGACACAGCACTGCCCTTACCTCAGGGCCTCTGCGCCTGGACCTGCTGTCTCAAACCCTGACCGTCCAGGGCCAGGCCGTCAAGCTGACCAGAACAGAGTACGCCATTTTAAAGCTGCTCATGGAAAACCCCAGCCAGGTGCTGGCAAAAAGCGTGCTTCTGGACCGGATCAGCCGGGATACCCCGGACTGTACCGAGCGCTCCTTAAAGCAGCATATCAGCAACCTGCGAAAGAAAATCCAGGATGTCAGCGGCGTTGACCCCATTGAAACGGTATGGGGCATCGGCTTCCGGCTGGCAAAATCCTGACGAAATCTTGACTATTTTCTTGACCGGTTTCTTGACCTTTTGGGTGTAGCCTTAGGTTCATCCAAAGGAGGTACATATATGGATTACGTTTTACAAACCCAGGGCCTGACCAAGACCTACAAGCATTTTACCGCCCTGAAGGGCCTGACCATGCACGTTCCCAAGGGAGCCATTTACGGCTTTGTCGGGAAAAACGGCGCTGGTAAAACCACCCTCATCCGTTTAATCTGCGGCTTGCAGGCTCCCACCTCCGGGGATTTTACTCTCTACGGCATCCCCGGCAGCAGCAGTAGAATCGTCAAGGCCCGCCGCCGGATGGGCGCGGTGGTGGAGACCCCCTCCATCTACCTGGATATGACGGCGGAGGAAAACCTGAGGCAGCAGTACCGCATCCTGGGCCTTCCCGATTTCACCGGCATTCCGGAGTTGCTAAACCTGGTAGGGCTTCCGGACACCGGAAGGAAAAAGGCAAAGGACTTTTCCTTAGGGATGCGCCAGCGTCTGGGCATTGCCGTCGCCCTGGCTGGTGACCCGGATTTTCTGGTGCTGGACGAGCCGACCAACGGCTTAGACCCCCAGGGCATTGTGGAAATACGGGAGCTGATTTTGAAGCTGAACCGGGAAAACCAGATCACGGTGCTGATTTCCAGCCACATCTTAGACGAGCTGTCCCGGCTTGCCACCCACTATGGCATCATCGGCGGCGGGCGGATGGTAAAAGAACTGAGCGCCCAGGAATTGGAGGCCGCCTGCCGGAAATGCGTCCGCATGGAGGTTACCGATACCGCCGCCCTGGCAAGGGTGCTGGACGGCATGAAGGCAGAGTATAAGATTCTCTCCGCTACTACCGCCGACGTATTCGCCAAGGTGGGCGTATCCGCTCTTGCCGCTGCTCTCGCGAAGGAAAACTGCGAGGTGATTTCCATGCAGGAACGGGACGAAGGTCTGGAAAGCTACTTCCTTTCCCTGGTGGGAGGGCCGAGCCATGACTAAGCTGTTATCCGCCAATTTCTCCCGGCTGTTTAAGGACAAGTTCTTATGGATCGTATGTCTTGTCTGCTGCATCTTTTCCTTCGCCATGGCGCTGAATGGCTGTGAGAGTGCAAATAAAACAATTGCGCGTGGTTTCTCGGTATTTGCAGAAATTTATCTCTATAACCTGGCACCTATGCTGGGACTGTTTCTTTCTGTCTGTCTCAGTATGTTTCTTGGCGTAGAATACGCGGATGGAACCATTCGCAACAAATTGATCGTAGGAAGCAACAGATATGCGGTTTACCTTGCGAGCTATCTGGCCTGTTTCGTTGCCAGCCTTCTCATCATGCTGTCATGGATAGTGGGAACCTCCGGGTTTTTTCTGAACTCGCAGGCTACGCTGGAATGGGGATATTGGGGAATCCTAAAATCGATGTTAATTTTAACCGGGGTTATGGCATCCTTTGCCTCTGTTTATACACTCATTGGGATGCTTTGCACAAACAAGGCACTGACGGTGGTGTTGTCTTTTACCGTGTTTCTGGTTCTCCTTCTACCTGCCAGCGGACTTTATGACCGTCTCGGTGAACCCGAAATACTGGATGGCATGACCATGATGCAGAACGGTGAGCTTGTGTACCAAAACATAGGACCGAATCCGCTGTATTTGTCTGGGTTGGTTCGTAAAATATGTCAGGCAATCCTGGAGATTTTACCTACCGGTCAGGTGATCTTGGTAAGTCAGCAAGAGGTAATCCACCCAATACGCCAGCTTTGCTTTTCTGCCCTGGTGACCATCTTTACCCTGACCGGCGGCATGGCCGCCTTCCGGAAGAAAGATATCAAGTGAGGAGGCAGTCATGAGAAAACTGTTATCCGCCAATTTCTCCCGTCTGCGGGAAAGCAAGCTCTTTTTGCTTCTTCTGGTGGGCGTGTTTCTGTTCTCCCTTGTGACCATCTTTAGCGCCGCCGGTTACGCCAAATCCAGCGAGTTTATCCATTCCCTGGATGATTACTATTTTGATCTAGCCCCTTACATGGGTATCGTTTACGCCGTGTTTATCAGCATGTTCCTGGGCACCGAGTATTCCGACGGCACCATGCGCAACAAGCTGATGGTGGGCCACACCCGGGGCCATGTGTTCCTCGCGGGCTACCTCACCTGCTTTGCCGCCTGTCTGGTCATAGCCGCCATGTGGCTTTTGGGAAGCGCCCCGGGGCTGCTTCTGATCGGCCCCTTTGAGATGGGGCTGGGTGGGTTTGCTTCCTATCTTTTGGTAGTGGTTGGCTTCACCGCCGCTTACGCCGCCATCTTTACCTGGATTGGCAGTCTGTCCTCCAATAAGGCCGCAACGGTGCTTTTCACATTGGGTGCCTGGCTGCTTCTGGTCTTTCTTGCCAGCGGGGTCAACGACCGTCTCTCCGAGCTGGAAATGAAAGGCGGCATGGCCTATATTGACGGCGCGTTCCAAATGATCGAGGCAACGCCCAATCCCCTGTACCTGAAGGGAGCGGCAAGAACCTTCTTCGAGTGTGTTCTGGATCTGCTTCCCTCCGGGCAAAGCATTCTGATGCACAGCGCCTCCATTACCCACCCGGTACGGCAGATTCTGTTTTCCATCCTTGTGACCGTCCTCACCCTGACCGGCGGCATGACCGCATTTCGCCGGAAGGATATCAAGTGAGGTGCGGCTATGAGAAAACTACTATCCGCCAATCTGGCCCGCCTCCAAAAAAGCACAATCTTCTGGGTGCTGGAACTAGCCTGCTTCCTCTTAGGCTGCGCAACCTACTTTTTGGTGGTCTACAATACCCGAAATTTAGGGCAGGGCTGGCTCCAATGGGAAGCCCACTCCTATTTTTACCTGCCAATGATGTACCTGCCTGCGGGAATCGCCATATTCACCAGCTTCTTTTTCGGAACCGAATATTCCGACGGCACCATCCGGAACAAGCTGATCGTGGGACACAGACGGGAAGCTATATACCTTGCGAGTCTCCTTACCACGGTCTGCGTTATCGGTCTGTTTCTCCTTGCCTGTTATGTGCCTGTGTTTATCGTCGGCCTCCCCTTTGTGGGAAAAGACGTGATTGCCTGTGTGGAGCTGCAGCCCTGGCGTATTGTAAATTGGCTGCTGCATCTGACAGAATATGGAGCGCTGTTCGTCCTGCTTTCCACTCTGGACAGCAACAAGGCCCGGAATGTGCTGATCTGCCTCCTGACGGCCCTTCTTCTCATTTTGCTGGGAATATCGGCTTACGGACGCTACTCTGAGCCGGAGTATGTCCAAAACGTGGTAATGCTGCCCGGCAGTGGTCTTGAACTCAAGGATGGGATTCCCAACAGCAAGTACCTGACCGGAACGACCCGGGTCATCGCCCAGTGGATTGCCACCATCCTGCCCACAGGCTCCGCCATGATGAGTCTTGACAAGAACCTCGGATTCATGTGGCAGGTTCCTGTGACAGCCACCCTGGTGATTATCCTGCTTACCCTTGGCGGCATTCGCTTCTTTCAAAAGAAAGATCTGAAATGAGGTTATGTTATGGAATATCTTCTGCTGATCCTCCTGGGACTTTCCCTGCTTGCGTGCGTCATTCTCGGATGCAAGCTTGCCCACCTGCACCGCTGTACCAGAGAAATTGCGGAGGCTTTCCGTGACCGATTGGCGGAAGATACCAACACCCTCATTGACGTATCTACCTCAGACCCCTATCTTCGAAAACTGGCCTCCCAGATCAATGTCCAGCTGCGTCTTCTCCGGCAGGAGCGCCGCCGCTTCCAGCAGGGTGACCGGGAATTAAAGGAAGCCGTCACGGGTATCTCCCATGACCTGCGCACCCCCTTAACCGCCATCAGCGGCTATTTGGATCTCATGGAGCGGGAACCTCACAGCGAGAAAACCCAGCGTTACCTTGCCTCCATCCGGAACCGGACAGAGGCTCTGAAAAGCCTTACGGAAGAGCTGTTCCGGTACAGCATGGTCACCTCCTCCCAAGAACTCAGGCCAGAGCGATTGGATGTGGTAGGCGTCCTGGAAGAAAGCCTGCTGTCCTTTCTTGTCACCCTGGAGCAGCGGGGCATCCAGCCTCAAATCTCCCTGCCGGAAACACCCCTCTGGCGGGACCTTGACCCAGGGGCACTGAACCGGGTCTTTTCCAACATTCTCAGCAACGCCCTGAAATACGCCGACGGAGACTTGACCGTGACCATGACGGAGGACGGCACAATCACCTTCTCCAACCACGCTCCTGGTCTGGATGCTCTGACGGTAGCGAGGCTTTTCGACCGGTTTTATACCGTGGAAAACAGCCGTAACTCCACCGGCCTGGGCCTGTCCATTGCCAGAATCCTGACGGAGCGGATGGGCGGCAGACTGGAAGCATCTCTGGAAGATGGAGTACTGTCCATCCAAATGGCCCTTCCCAAATAAAAAACGTCCCGTCTGATTTCCGGAGAAGTCAGACGGGATGTTTCTATGTTCTATGGATTTATCAGCGGTGCAGGAACTTTCCCAGCCGCCCGGTGAGAATCCAGGCCAGGGCGATCTTGCAGGCGTCGGGGATCAGGTAGGGCACCACGCATTTCATCAGCACAGCAACCAGGGTGATGGCGTTGCCCTTCTGGATGTACAGCACCATAAACCAGGCGGAGCCAAAGGCGTAGCAGGTAAGCAGACCCACAACCATGCCCAGGAGTTTCGACCAGGGTCTTTCCTTTGCCAGGGCGGTGATCAGCCAGTAAACAAGGCCAGAGCCTAAAAAGCCCATGATATAGCCGCCGGTGACGCCGAACAGCACCCCGGGGCCGCCCCGGAAGCCGGAGAATACGGGCATTCCCACAGCACCCAGCAGCATGTAAATGAGAATACTCACAGTGCCCCATTTGCCGCCCAGCACACCCAGGGCCAGGAAGATGGCAAAGGTCTGCATGGTAAAGGCAATTTCCAGCACGGGAATGGTCATCCAGGCGCACACTGCCATAATCGCGGCAAAGATTGCGGCAAGAACCATTTTGTGGGTATTCACTGCGGTACGCGTTGCTTCAGTCATAATTTGGATTCCTTTCTTCTTCTTTTTTATTATCATCCCGAAGAAGGGGTGCCTGATACAGGCTCGTCCCGGTCACGGACGCCTTCCCTTCCGGGTATGATTCTGAAATTAGCCTCCCCCATGGAGGTACTTATAATCCCAGTCCAGGTCAAACAGCTTGTTTCCCTTCTCCATGGGACAGCCGGTATACAGGTCATCCGCCAGCTCCCGCAGAGTCTCCGCCGGTTCCAGGCATTCCACATAGAAATCCGGCAGGGCCTCCTCTCCCAGGCGAAGCCCCAGGATCGCTCCGGTAATGGCCCCTACGGCAGCGCTTCTTCCGGAGTGGTTCACCGCCACAATCATGGCGCTGTCAAAGTCCCCTTTCGTCACCATGCAGGCGTAGATCGCGCCTGCCAGTACCCGGGCGCTGTCATTGCAGCCCAGACGCTCCATCACATCCGTCGGATTCAGTCCCGGGGACTGGGCATAGGTAATGGCATGGCGAACCACTGTGGCAACCTCATAGGCCTGGCTGTACTGATGACCGAAATGCTCTGTCATATCCCGGATTCCTTCCAGGGCCGCAGCCTTCACGGAAGCCTTGGGATGGTAGAGAAGCCTGCTGATGATGTGGGCCAGCACAGCGCCGCTTAAAAACGCCGTGGGACTGCCATGGGTCAGGGCCACAGCCTCCGCACCCAGCAGATCCACCTCCTCCTGGCTCATCCGATCGGGTGTGTAAAACAGGCCCACGCCGATGGCGCTGGTCAGGCTGGCAGGCCCGTCAAAGTTGTTCACCGGCGTTTCCAGGGTTCCCATTTCCTGACGGTTCAGGATATCCAGCATCCGGGTATCCATGCACCGGCGACCGCAAAGCTCACTTTTTCGCAGGAGCCAGCAGTAGCTCTTACTGGGCCGTCCCCAGGCCCGCTGGGATGCCCCCCATTCCTGGGCGCTCAGGGCAATATATTTAATGAAGGGCGCCATCTTCCCCAGCATCTGTCCCCGGGTCAGGCCAAAGAGCAGGCCGTTGCAGGTAAAGGCGGCGATTTGGGTATAGGAGGTGACATCGGCATAGCCGTTGACCAGGTCATAGCCCAGCAGGCCGTTGGGACCGTAGTCCTCCCGGATCTCCTGCCAGCTTCGGTTATCCACGGTATAGCCCATGGCATCCCCTACCGCAAGGCCCAGCAGGCACCCGCGATAGGACGTTCGCTGTACTGCCATCCTGATCCCTCCTTCTCCCGCTTTTCCTTTTATTATAGCTTTTCCCCGGAGAAAAGGCAAGAAGAATATGGGCTGTCTATTTCCCCGCCATTGCTCCTTCCACCCGGGTCAGGGCTTCCTCCAGGGCCTTCTCCCGCAGACCCGAATAGTTGACCACCAGGCAGTGGGGCATTCCCGGATTGCCGTGGTAGTAATCGCTGAGGGTACGGACCCGGATGCCCAGGGCCTTCAGTCTCTCCGTCAGGACCTTATCCTCCAAATCGGTATCCACCCGGAGCAGGAAATGAAGCCCCGCGTTCTGTTCCAGAATGGTGAGCCGGTCAGAAAAGGCGCAGCCTTCCAGCATTGCTACCAAATTTCCCCGCCGGTTTTTGTAGAACTTGCGCATTCGGTTGATGTGCTTCTCGAAATATCCCCGGCTCAAAAACCGGGCCAGGGTATATTGTTCAAAGCTGGGTACGGTACAGCTGTAAAATCCCAGGGTCTCCTGAAACCGTTTCATCAGTCCCTCCGGCAGCACCATATAGCTGATTCGGATGGAAGGCGCCAGGCTTTTGGAGAAGGTATTCATATAGATCACCCGGCCCCATTGATCCAGGGACTGCATGGCGGGCTTTGGATGGGCATCGAAGCGAAATTCGCTGTCATAGTCGTCTTCGATGATCCATTTATCCTCCTTGGCCCAGCCCAGCAGCTCTGCCCGACGGCTCACCGGCGTCACCAGACCGGTAGGGAAATGGTGGGAGGGAGAGAAGTGGAGCACATCCGCCTCCCGCAATTCCCCGGGCACCACGCCCATGGCATCCATGGGGGCGCTGATACAGCGGACCCCTCCGGCATCGTAAATCTTCCGGATCTTCCCGTAGCCCGGTTCCTCTACGGCATAGGTTTTCTCCCTGCCCAGAAGCTGAATCAGCAGATTGCACAGGAAATCCGTCCCCGCGCCGATGAGAATGTTGTCCGGAGACACCCGCATTCCCCGGAAAGCCGCCAGATGGTCGGCAATGGCCTGGCGCAGCTCCGGAATCCCCCAGTTCGGCAGGGGAAGCAGCAGCCTTTCCCCATAGTCCAGCATCACCTCCCGCTGGAGGCGGCTCCAGATGGAGAAGGGGAAATGCTCCGTGCCATTGGCAGTCAGGTCCAGCAGGGGAGGGGCCTCCTGGGATTGGGAAGGCGGCAGGCTGTCTTCCGCAGGGCGTTTCCGATGCTCCACCGTCTCCACGAAATAGCCCACCTTTTCCCGGGAACGGATATACCCCTCCGCCAAAAGCTGGTTATAGGCAGCTTCCACAGTGATTTTGCTGACCTCCAGATTTTCCGCCAGGGCCCGTTTGGAGGGCAGCTTTTCTCCGGCAGTCAGGGTTCCGGACAGGATGTCCTCCCGAATGCAGCGGTACAGGGCTTCATAGAGGGGAACCCCCGGGGATTTTTTCAGGGTATAGGTCAGCATGGCTTCACCGCCTGTTCTGTAAGGATACCTGTATCATACCACGTTTTTCGTCACTTGTCATGTATTTCCGGCTGTTTCTGGGGCAGAGCTTTGGCTCTGCCCCAGTGGCTATACATCCTTTGCCATTGCCGCCTTCCGCAGCACCTTTCCAAACAACTCTCCATAGCTCAGCCGCTCCACACCCTGGGCCGCCACCAGGGGAATCTCACTGAGGACCTGTTCCCCGGATTTGAGACGCAGGGTTCCCAGCCGCTGGCCCTGGGCCACCGGGGCCGTGAGGGATTCCTCCACCTGAACCTCCGTGGTTACGGAGGCCTTCTGTCCCTTGTCAATGAGCAGGGAAGCACTGCTTCCCAGGCTTGCCGCCACCAGGGTTTCCCTTCCCAGCTTTACGGGGATGGCAGGCATATCGCTGACCTCCGGGGAGATCAGGGCGAAGTTGGCAAAGCCATAGTCCAGCATAGACTTACAGGCGGCATTTCGCTCCTGGCTTGTTTTGCAGCCCATGGTCACGGCGACCAGCTCCAGCTCCTCCCGCTGGGCGGAGGCGGACAGACAATACCCGGCCCCGGAGGTAAAGCCGGTCTTCAAGCCTGTGGCTCCGTTATAAAACCTAACCAGCTTGTTGGTGTTGGACAGGCCGAAGGCCCCATTTCGGATGGTATCCATCCAGATGGTGGT
>CAYRDE010000063.1:0-10969 GCA_964422935.1 uncultured Oscillospiraceae bacterium
TGCCAAGGCCGGACGCTTTGACTTCATCATCACCAAGGAAATCTCCCGCTTTTCCCGTTCCACCCTGGACAGCATCAAGTACACCCAGGAGCTGCTGGAACACAACGTAGGGGTGCTGTTTCAGAATGACAATATCAACACCCTGGATTCTGACAGTGAGTTTCGGCTGGTGGTCATGGCGGGTGTGGCTCAGGATGAAATACGGAAGCTCTCAGAACGGCTGAAATTCGGCTTCCGGCAGGCCATCAAAAACGGTCATGTGCTGGGCAATGATAAGCTTTACGGCTATGACAAGAAGGACTGTGTCCTGACCATCAACGAAGCGGAAGCGGAGATTGTCCGCATGATCTTTGACCTCTACGCCAATGAGAAGCTGGGCACCCGGAGTATTTCCAAAAAGCTCACAGAAATGGGCTACACCAGCCGGGAGGGAAACGCTTTCAACACTCTGACCATCCGGCACATACTGGAAAACCCCAAGTACAAGGGTTGGTACTGCGGGAACAAAACCACCAGCATCGATTACCGTACAAAGAAAAAGGCCTTTCTGGAGGAAAGCGAGTGGATCATGTACCCAGACCCTACCATCCCCGCCATTGTCCCGGAAGAGCTATGGAATCGGGCAAACGCCCTTTACAAGAAAAGGAGAGAAGAAATGATGTCACACAGCAGCGGCGAAAGCTTCCAAAATCGGTACCCCTACAGCACAAAAATCATCTGCGAGGAACACGGCACCACCTTTCATCGGCAGGTGCTGGAAAGCAGCAAGGGAAAGAAGGAAGTCTGGCAGTGCAAGGTTTACCGCACCCATGGCCGGGCGGCCTGCTCCGCACCCCAAATCCGCAGCAGCGAATTGGACTTGATTCTCAGTCAGATTTTCCAGGAGCTGATGAAAGATAAGCAGGCCATTATAGACTCCCTGGTGGCGGTGCTGACAAGCGTTCCCAAGGAGGTGGATTATGGGTCTCAGCGGCGGCGGGTGGAGGACGAGATTGAAGAAATCAACCTCAAAAAAGACCGCCTGTTGGATCTGAGTGTGGCGGGAGCCCTGACGGTGGAGGAGTTTAAGCAGCGGAACGATGCCATGAATGTGCAGATCCGGATGCTGGAAAACCAGTTAGAGGCTATCCGGGAGGAGGAAGCCAAGTGCGGGAAGGGAGAGCTGAATATAGCGGAAATCCGCCGGGTGCTGGACAAAGAACTGAGCTTTGAAGGGGAGATCAATACCGCCCTGGTTGCCTCTATCTTAGAGAAAATTGTTGTAAAAAAGGGGAGTACCAAGGAGGAAATCCACCTGGATGTCTACCTAAAGTTGGGACAGCAGTATGAAGCCATTTATGCCCCAACAAAAACCTCCGCCAGCATCATCCGTCTAAGAAGTACTATGCCCAAACCGCCGACCAGGAGGACCTGATATCCATTGGAACTATTGGACTGATTAAGGGAATCTCTACCTTTGACCCATCCAAAGGGGCGAGACTGGCTACTTATGCTGCCCGCTGCATTGAAAATGAAATTCTCATGTACTTTCGCTCCCAGAAGAAGAACGCCCAGGATGTGTCCCTGTTTGACAGCATCGAAACCGGCACCGACGGCGCGCCCCTGGCGCTGATGGATGTGGTCAGCGAGGATGCGGATCTTATGGAGCAGGTGTCCGCAAAGGAAATGGGGGTGTTGCTTCGCCAGGCGATTGACGGATGCCTCACAAATCAGGAACGACAGGTCATTCTGCTTCGTTATGGACTGTCCGGAAGCCCGCCGAAACGGCAACGGGAGGTGGCGGAAGCGCTGGGAATCAGCCGCAGCTACATCTCCCGGATCGAAAAGAAAGCCTTGGGGAAACTGCGCAGCGCTTTGGAGGAATGAGTGAAGGGCCGCCTCGTGCTATGAAGCGGCCCTTTTCACTTTGACCTGCATGCCTCCGAAAAAGGGAATGTGTGAAAAAAGACTTGCATTATTCGAAATTTGTGATAAGATAGATATAAATTGAACATATAAGAAGGAAAATGAACATGGTAACATTATCCAGAAAACAGTTTGACATTTTGGCGCTGCTGGCGGAGGAGAAAAATGCTTTATCCCAGCGGCAGATAGAAGAGAAAAGCGGCTATTCTCTTGGCACAATTAACCGGGTGATTCGGGAACTTACCGAACTGGGCTACGTCAGTTTCGGAAAGATTACCAATGAAGGCTTTGAGGCGCTGGAGCCCTGCCGGGCGAAGCGGGCGGTGTTCATTGCGGCGGGATTTGGTTCAAGACTGGTTCCCATTACCTTTAATACGCCCAAACCTTTGGTGCGGGTTCACGGAAGCCGGATCATTGATGGCCTGATTGACGCTTGCCTGGAAGCGGGGATTCACGAAATTTATATCGTCCGGGGATATTTGGCGGAGCAGTTTGACCAGCTCCTTTACAAGTATCCCATGATCAAGTTCCTGGAAAACCCTGCTTATAATGAGGCCAATAATATTTCCAGCGCTTTGGTTGCCAGGTATATGCTGTCCAACGCTTACGTTTTCGAGGCGGATCTGCTGATTTCCAATCCGAAGATCATCAAGAAATACCACTATACCTCGGACTTCCTGGCAATCCCAAAGGAACGTTCCGACGACTGGTGCTTCCAGGTCAAGGATGGGGTGATTGTCGAGCAGAAGCTGGGCGGCGAGAACTGTTGGCAGATGGTGGGCATTTCCTATTGGAATGAGGCGGACGGTCACAGACTGTCCCAGGACATTGCCGATGTCTACGCAGAGCCGGGAGGAAAGGAGCGCTACTGGGAGCAGGTGCCCTTGGTGTACCGGAAGAATCACTATGCGGTGGAGGTTTGCCCGTGTCGGGAGGAGGATATCGCAGAGATCGATACCTTCCGGGAACTGAAGAGTATTGACAGAACCTATGACGTATAAAGAAAGGAAGAAACTGCCCATGAGTGAGAAAAACCGACAGGGGGAAGGCGCGCATAAGCTGAAAAAGACCCTGTCCCCGATGCATGTATGGGCCATTGCCTTTGGCTGCGTGGTGGGCTGGGGCTCCTTCATCAACCCGGGGAAAAAGTTCCTGCCCAACTCCGGTGTGGCAGGTACAGCCATTGCGATGGCGTTGGGCGCCCTGGTAATGATGATCATTGCCTTTTCCTATGCCTACATGGTGCCCAAATACCCGACTGCCGGAGGGGAGTTTACCTTTACGAAAAACTGTTTCGGGAAAAACTGCGCGTTCCTCTGCGGATGGTTCCTGGTGGTGGCGTATCTGACCAACGTGCCGATGAACAGCACCGCCATCGGACTCATTGTGGATGGGCTGGACGGCAACGCCGATATTCTGAAATTCGGGTTCCACTATCGTGTGGCAGGGTTTGACATTTACGCGGGAGAAATGCTCCTTGCCACTGGGGTGCTGCTGCTTCTTGGCTATTTGAACATTCTGGGGGTCCGAAAAGCGGGGATCGTACAGACCGTACTCAGCTCTCTGCTGGTACTATGTGTGTTCACCCTGTTTCTTGCGGGGCTGCTCAGCTCCAAGGCAAAGGGAATTCATCTGGAGCCGATTTGGGGCTTTGACAAAAACGCCGCCATGGCAGCAGGGGCCACCACGGCGCAGATTGGGCAGTACGCCCACAAGGGAACCGCCGGGGTGATTTCCGCGATTCTCGCCACCTTTGCCATTGCGCCCTGGGCCTATGTGGGCTTCGACTCTATTCCCCAGGCGGCGGAGGAATTTAATTTCTCCTTCAAAAAGGTGAGCGTCATCATGGTGGTAGCAATTCTCTTCGGATGCTTTGTGTACACCTCCAACAATACGGTCTCCGCCCTGGCCCTTGCCAACTGGCCCGACCGGGTGATGGCAGGGGACTGGGTGCTGCTGATTGCGGCGGAAGAACTGCTGGGAACCTTCGGCAAGGTACTCATTGGGGTCGGCGTATCCTGCGCGGTGCTTTCCGGAATTATGGGCTTCTATCTCGCCTCCTCCCGACTGATGTATTCCATGAGCCGGGACGGATACCTGCCGGAAGCTTTTGGCGTCGTGGATCAGAAATACGACACACCGAAAAATGCCCTGGTTTTTTGTATCATCGTCAGCCTTTCCGGCCCGATTCTGGGACGGGAGGCATTGGGCTGGTTCGTGGATATGAGCGCCATTGGCGCATCCATCGGCTACTTCTTCACCTGTGCCAGTACGTTGGTCACAGCCAGACGGGATGGGGACGGATCCCGGTTCCTGAAAATCATGGCTGGAGTGGGCACCTCCTTCTCCATCACGTTTATTGTGTTGCAGCTGATCCCCATTCCGGGGCTTTCCGGCGTTCATTTTTGTAAGGAATCCTATCTCATGCTGATTGCCTGGAGCGCCATTGGTCTGGTGTTCTACCTCCGGAAAAGAAAGTTCTTTGTGGAGCGGTAAGCAGGCAGGGGCAAAATACGGCCTATATAAATAAGGCAGGCGCTTTCCATTTTCGGAAAGCGCCTGCCCTTTTGACTCATCAGAGCGTCACAGAAACGCACGATTATTCCTTATTGTCCTCAGCTTCTTCGGTCGGATTCAGGGTACTTTGAATGTATTCGTGCATTGCCTGGGCTACCTTTTTACTGAAAGCCACCGCTTCCACCACAGTACGGGCACCTACCACCACATCACCGGAGGCAAAGATGCCGGGGCGGGTGGTTCTGCCGCATTCGTCGGCCACCAGCAGGCCACGGCTGGTGGCATCCAGGCCGGTGGTGGTGCTGACAATGGCGTTCTGGGGGCCCTGGCTGATGGAGATGACCACACTGTCCGCAGGATAGAGACGGTCCGAGCCGGGGATTTCCGTAAAGGTGTGATCCTCATGCTCTTCCACATCCCGGAAGATGACACCCTCGTCCACAATCTCCACAGGCTTTTTGTTATAGACAAAGTCCACACCTTCCAGCTGGGCGTAGCTGAATTCGTACTGACTGGCGGCGACGGTCTTGCTGAGGGAGAAGCAGGTCAGCTGACGGGTGCCATGCCGGAGGGCAGTACGGGCCACATCCATGGCAGCGTTGCCAGCGCCGATGACAATGACCTTTTCTCCCAGCTTGTAGACATCGGGGTTGTGCAGGTAGTTAATGGCATAGTGGACATTTCCGAAGGTCTCACCTTTGATTCCCAGGGTTCTGGGCTTCCAGACGCCGGTGCCGATGAAGATTGCCTTATAGCCGTCCCGGAACAGATCGTCCACACCGATGGCGCCGCCAATGCGGGTATTGGGCCGGATCTTGATGCCCTTTAATTCCAGATGCCGGTACTGAATATCGTCCAGGACGGTTTTGGGCAGACGGAATTCCGGAATGCCGTAGCGGAGAATGCCGCCGATCTTATCCTGGCTTTCGAAGATGGTGACCTGGTAGCCGTACCGGGCCATCAAAATGGCAATGGTAATGCCGGCAGGACCGGAGCCTACGATGGCGACCTTCATGCCGTTGGAGGGGGCAGGGCCTTGAACCATTTTGGAGGCATAGGTGCTGGAAATATAGTTTTCGATGACGGAGAAATGAACCGGGGCGCCCTTTCTTCCCAAAACGCAGTGACCCTCACACTGGTTTTCGTGGTTGCAGATCAGGCTGCACACAGTGGTCAGGGGATTATTTTGGAAGAGCATCCAACCGGCCTTGTCCAGTTCGTTGGCTTTGAGAAGCTTAATAACCTCAGGAATCGGGGTGTTGATGGGGCAGCCCTTCTGGCACTGGGGATTTTTACAGCCCAGGCATCGGTTGGCCTCGTCCATGACATGTAATGCCATAATATCGCCTCCATAGTAGATGTATCCAAATTTATGAAAAAGAATATCATTATTATAATGGACTCTGACCATAAATGCAACTGTAATTTCCGGGCTTCTTTATGCACATTTGTGTGCATCTGCATCGGTTGCCCCGCAGGGGCGAGATGCAGAAACTAGAAGAAAGTGTTTTCTGTGAATGCATAGCTTTCACAGAAAATGCCATTGGCCCTTCATCAGGCCAATGGCATTTTGCTTTTATTGGTAATCAAATCCGCTGGGTTCGTTCAGAGGACGCTCCAGCAGCTCCGGGTGAGCGCAGATGTATTTCACCAGCTTCAGGCTCCTGGCGAAATAGAAGCCGTCGGCGATCCGCTCGTCCAAGGTGGCACCAATGTCTACCACATCCCGCACTTGGCTGGTGCCGTCGGGCATCACCCGCTGTTCCTTGCGGATGGTGCCAATGGTGATCATAATACTGTTGGTGCCGTAGTTGTTCAGGTGGTGATACACAGAGGGACACTTGATGCTGCCCAGGTTGCTGAAAAACACGGAGGCATAGTTGGGATCGCCGTCAGTGAGAAAGTCCGGGTTGATGCCCCAAAAATCCATGACCCGAATCAGGTAGATCACAAACATCAGCAGAGGCCGGGGAATCTTGGCAAAAATGTCCAGCAGGCCATCGATGCCGCCGGTGGCATGCTCGCTCTTTCGGGTCTCCCGCACGTCGCCGATGATTTTTTTGCTGATCTCTTCAATGGTATCCGTGTCCTTGGGGACCATGACCATGAGAGATTCTTCAGAATGATCCGTAAACCGGCGTTTACACACAAAGGCCAGACTGACCTCATACCGCTCATAGGTGCGACGGCCCTGGAGATAGCGGTTCATAAGGGGCCGCTCCCGAAGCATCCGGGCCAGAATGGCAACGAAACAATGAAATAAGGTGGTCTTATATTCCGGGTGCTGGGCGTTGCGCTGGTCCAGATAGGCCATCAGCTCCGTGATATCGAAGGTGTCATGGAGGTAGACCTCGCAGTCCGTCCGGTTGGGCATCAGGTGGGCCATGACGGCCTGCAGACCCGGTACATCCCGAACCCAGCGGGCATCCTTCCGGTCTCCCCATTTTCTCTTTCGTTTCTCAGACATTTTGCGTTGCCTCCTGCTTTTCCTCCTCCAGACGGTTGGCTTCCTCTTCCAAAATCCGGTAGGCAACCTTACCCACCAGGGTCTTGGGCAGCTCCTTCCGGAACTCAATCTCCCTGGGCAGGGCATACAGGGCAATGTGAAGCTTCAGGTACTCCATAATCCGTTCCTTGCAGGCATCACTGGGTTCGATCCCGTCCTTCAGGACGATGTAGGCCTTGATCCGCTGCATCCGCCGGGGGTCCTTCACGCCAATGATGCAGCTGTAGGCCACATCGGGGTAGCCGTCAATGACGTTTTCCACCTGGCTGGGATAGACATTGTAGCCATTGGTGATGATCATCCGCTTGATCCGCTGACGGAAATAGACGTAGCCGTCTTCATCCATGTAACCCAGGTCGCCGGTGTAGAGCCAGACCCGCCCATCAGCCAGGGTGCGCAGGGTGGAAGCGGTCTCTTCGGGGTTATGCAGATACTTCAGCATGGTGGTGGGGCCGGTGAGAATGATCTCACCCTCGGTTCCGGCGGGAACCTCCTCATCGGTGCCGGGATGGACGATGCAGTACTGGGTATCGGCAAAGGGCAGGCCAATGCTCCGCTCCCGGTAGGTGTCCGCGGGGGTCAGGCAGCTGGCGGTAACACACTCCGTCAGGCCGTAGCCCTCCCGGACCTGGATGGTGGCGTTGTGGTCTTTCAGGAAGGTATCCACCTTCTTTTTCAGCTCCACGGACAGAGAGTCACCGCCGCAGAACATGCCCTTGAGGAAGCTCAGGTCCACACCGTCCAGCTGGGGAATGTGGAGCAGGGCCTCAAAAATGGTGGGTACACCGGCGATGAAGTTGGGCTTCCGGGTAGCCAGCATCTTGGCGTAGCTCTTGCCGTTAAAGGAGGGCATCAGGATGCAGCAGGCGCCGTGGATCAGGACCGTGTGGATATTGATGCCCAGGCCGAAGCCGTGGAAAACGGGCATACAGCTGAGCATGGTCAGACCCGGTTCCAGATCCTGCTTGATGGCGTCCTTGGCCTGAATGGCGCAGGCGTTGAAGTTCAGATCGGACAGGCAGATGCCCTTGGGGGTGCCGCTGGTACCGCCGCTGTAGAGAATGGCAGCCGTTCGGCTGGTGTCATAGCCGGGATCGGGAACTTCAATCTCTTTGGTGCCCTTTTTCAGGAAGGTCTTCCAGAGCATAGCATGGTCCGTGTTGGGGAAGCGGAGGAACTTTCTGCCCTCCTTGATGGTGAAGGCTGCCGCCATGATGGGAGACAGCTCGTCCTGCATCCGGGCAACCAGAACGGTAACGGGATGATCCACCTTTTTCAGGGCGTTCTCAACCTTTTCGCAGAACATATCCGCAGTCAGAATGACCTTGCTGCCGGAGAAATTCAGGTAGAAGGTGATCTCGTTCTGGGCGGACAGGGGATGCACCATATTTGCTATGGCGCCGATGCGGCTCAGGGCATAGAAGCAGTCCAAAGCCTGGGGGATGTTGGGCAGGCAGATGGTGACCACGTCACCCTTGCCGATGCCTATGGCAGTAAAGGCACGGGCGGCCCGTTCAATGCGCTGTACAAAGGCCTGGTAGCTGACCTGACGACCATAGAATTCATAAGCGGGAGCATTGGGGGAATGCTGGGCGACCCGCTCCACCATCTGGAACATGGTCAGCTCAGGATACGTTAAATGATAAGTAGAAGCCTGTGTCATATATATTGCCTTTCAATTCAGTGTTTTACATAGGAGTCGGCGGAAGGTCGACCGAAATAATCATACTCGATTTCTCCGGAAAACACAACAAAAAATTTACATGTTGTTCAAATCTTAAACAAAATTCAAGATATACCCCGGTGGGAGCCATGCTTTTTTGTGGCTTTTTTCGGTTTGCCCGTCTGGGAGCGCAACAAGAAAGCGCCGCGGAAACATCCGCGGCGCACAAAAAGGAGCTGTCTTAGAATTTGGTGTTGTCGTTTTCCATATTGAAGCCGCCCTCAAAGGCGATGATCAAGCCGCCGACTTCAGCATAGAAGCTGCACAGGGCGGTGGTGGGTTCCAGGAAAAACCGGGTGTGGGGGAACTCCTGAAGAACGGCGTCCCGGAAGACATAGGCGGCATCCTCGGCAAAACAGTGAGCTACCCGGAGAATAGCGCCGTCGTAGAAGCCCCGCTCCCGGAGCATCTCCACCAGAACCCGGATGGTCTTCTTAATCCCCCGGGGCTTATGAACCGGGGCCAGCTCGCCGCCCTTGGCGTCGCCAGCCACATGGATGCCCAGCGTGCCGGCCAGCTTGGCAACGATGGGATTGACCCGCCCGTTTCGTGCCAGATTCGTCATGGATTCCAGGCAGAACAAGGTATGGAGATGGTTATGGTAATCCAGAACCTTTGCGGTGGTGGCCTCAAAGTCGTCCCCCTCCGCCTCACATTGGCGGATTTTGTTTGCGATGAGCATCAGCTCCGGTCCGGCGGAAAGGGAGTCGAAGACAAAGACCTTCCTGTCCGGATGCTCATAAAGATAGCTGGCGGCGGCTTCCCTGGCAGAGCTGAAGCTGCCGGAGAGGTGCTTGGTAATGGTGATGCAGAAAACATAGGGGGCGTCCCCAAAGGCTTCCAGCCATTCCCCAATGTTGGGGCAGGAGGAGCCGGATCTCTGCTTAAAGGTTTTCAGGCCGTCGATCATCTCGGAAATGTTTAAGTCAGGGGTGTCGATATATTCCTTGGAGGCTACGATCTTCATAGGGACACTGGCGTAGTTTTCTCCGTCAAGCCGCAAAACATTGGAGGAAGAGTCGGTAACAATTCTGAAATTCATGGTGTACCTCCCAATTCATTGCCATTCATCGGTTTTTCAATAACCGTTCTTATTGTATCAACAACTTGAGATAATGTCAAGGATAACTTGAAATGAGTTTTTGAATTGACAAAAAAGAATTTTCTGGTATAATATTCCCTGGTGATATGTATGAAGCAGGAAAGCAAGCGGGCCTTTTTGGAGGCTCTTCAAAATTTTCGTTTGCCCCGATTCCATGAGATTCCCAATGTGGGGCTGTATCTGGAGCAGGCCAGCAAATATATCAGTGAATATCTGTCTCCTCTGGGGGAGTTTACCCTGACCCCCTCCATGATCAGCAATTATGTGAAGAAGGGGCTGATTGCCAGCCCTACGCGCAGGCAGTACAGCCGGGAGCAGATTGCCTATCTGTTCTTTATTTCCCTGAATAAAAGCATTTTATCCCTGGACGCATTGGCGGATTTCTTCGCCATTCAAAAGCGGACCTATCCCGTGCAGCGAGCCTATGACCGGTTCTGCGGGGAATTTGAAAATGTGCTGCGGTTTACCTTTGAGGTGGACGATATGATCGACAGCCAGGACGAGGAGACTACTCTGGAAAAGCGGCTGCTGTACACCAGCGTGGTGGCGTCCGTACAGAAGATTTACCTGGAACGGAACCTGGAATGGCTGTCCCAGGAGCAGCTGACAGAGAGTAAAAAAGAAACAGAGGAAAAGGCCGGGGCATAAGCTCCGGCGTTTCTGCTGAGAAAATGTGGGATTTTCACCTGGCACACATTGACTTTTTCGTGGGTTTGTGGAATAATAGATAGGCTAAATTATAGACAACGAGAGAGGATTTTATCTATGATGCAATCCAGAACACATAACTGCGGCGAGCTGCGGCTCAGCGATGCAGGCAAGCAGGTCACCATCGTAGGTTGGCTGGAAAATGTCCGGGAGGTGGGCGCGAATTTTGCTTTCTGCGTCCTGCGGGATTACTACGGCACGACCCAGGTGGTCATTGAGACCGAAGAGATGATGAAGACCATCAAGCCCATCAATAAGGAATCCACCATCTCCGTCACCGGCACCGTCCGGGAGCGGGAGAGCAAGAATCATAAGATTCCCACCGGTGAGATTGAAGTGGTGCCGGAAAAAATCGAGGTGCTGGGTAAGTGCATCCACAACCAGCTGCCCTTTGAGATTAACAAAAGTAAGGAAGCCGACGAGAATACCCGGCTCAAGTACCGGTTCCTGGACCTGCGCAACCCCGCGGTGAAGAGCAATATCGTTCTCCGCTGCCAGGTGGTGGCGG
>CAYRDE010000064.1:0-10863 GCA_964422935.1 uncultured Oscillospiraceae bacterium
TCAGCTTCTTGATGAGGGTCGTCTTACCTGCCCCCAGGAAGCCGGAAAAAATATCGATTTTTGTCATAAAAACACCTTCTGTAATCAATTGCTTTCCCGGAAACACACAGGGTTTCCAGAAAAATTCTCTACAGAATATTATAACACCACTTGTCAACTCTTACAAGATATTTTTCCGGCGCAATGGATTTCGACAGGCTTCTCTGGTTTTCCCCAAAGCAAATCCGCTATACTGATACACGACAGGCCATCCCCAAAGAAGCGACAGCCTGCCCTGCCGCCATCCCGGCTCCCCCCGGGATGGCGGCGTTTTCTGTGCCTTCGCTTTTCAGGACACCGGAATCAGGAGCATCTGATTGGGGGCCGGTTCCTCGGTCAGGCCGTTGGCCTTCCGGATGGCATCCACCGTGGAGCCGCAGCTTTTGGCGATATCCCACAGCCGCTTCTCCCCTGCCCGCCGGAGAATCAGAGAGGGACGGTTGGGGTCCGCCGGACGCGCTTGTCCTAGGGTCACGCCCGTCACCATGGGGATTCCCTGGCTGGTGGTTGTCACCATGTCCACAGGCAGCTCCGCCTTCATGGTAATGTTCCCGTTGCCAACCATGGCCTGAGCCACCCCCGGAGACGGGATCGCCAGGATGCGGCTATGTTCGTCTGCCGGGACGGTCTGCTTTCCTTCCCACCGGGCGGAACCGGCATGGAGATGTCCGTCCTCGCCGTAGTAGAGCACCTGAAAGGTGCCGGGAATCTCCATGTCCACTCCAGTTTCCGTTCGGCTCTGCCGGGGAAAGTCCGGCAGAAAGCTCACATCCGCCGCCACATCCGCCTGGCCCTGGATGCTTTCCTCCCCGTAGAGGGTCTCCCGCCGGTTTTCCAGGATGGCAGGCAGCTCCAGCATTTCCTGCTGAATCTCCAGCTCCCTGCCCGGACAGTAGGCGTCCTCGATGAGGGACACCGGCTGCTTATCGGTAATCAGGTATTGGGCCGTTACGCCGCACTTGAGCCGAAGATGCCCTGCATCGTCCATCTCCGCGTCCAGGCTGGTGGGACAGAGCATGAAGTCCGCCTGAGCGTCGCTGCCGTACTCCCCGGTAAGGTCCGCGTACTGGGAGAAGGGCACCTCAAAGTCCCAGCTGTTCAGCTGCCCTGAATCTGCCCGGTAGAGAATATGGAGGCTGGTACTTCCCCGGAAAACCACCTTGTTTGCCAGGACCTTTTTATCCTGAATTCTCGGCTCCGTCCGATAATAGATCAGCTTCCCGATCTGAGGCGCGGAATCCGGAAGGCTCAGCTCCTCGTCCTGGAGGAAGGTTTTCTCCCCTGCCTCCCTGGCAAGCCGGACGGGATAGACACTGCGCAGGAGCTGGGCCTCCCCCGCCCCTTCCTCCGGGGTATAGACCTCCACACTGCCGGGGGTCATGGCAGCTGCCAGGACGCCGATTCCGGCCCGGACCATGATCTTCCGGGCGGACACGGACCGGGCGTCCACAAACCGGGTCCGGCACTCCATACGGATGCTCCCCTCCGGGGTTCCCCCGGGCAGATCCCACTTCATCTGGAAGGGAATCCAGGCGTCGATGCACTTTTCCCCCGAACCGTCCTCCGCCTCATAGAGAACCCACACCATCATGCCGCCGGAAAAGGCGATGCAGTCTCCCCGCCACTCCTTCCCCCGAAGGATCACCTGTCCCCAGCCGGACAGAATCTGTCCGATGTCCGGCATTCCGTCGGGCAGCTTGATCTCCTGAGACGCTTCACTGTTCTGGATTTCCGCAATGGCAGTGTCCAGACAGAAAATGCTGGTTTTTCCAAGTTTCATTTCCACGTTCCCACCACTCCTTTGGTCAGCTACGCTTGTTTTCTGTTCGTCCCTATATTCTATTGCCGGTGGGACAGGAATATGTCCCTACCTTCTCCTGGACACCACAAATCCGAATACCACCAGCCCGATTCCGCCGCCGCAGCACAGCAGCCAGCTTTCCAGGCAGTGTCCCACAATCAGCCCCAGGCCGAAGCACAGGATGCAAAAGCCGTGCATACGATTTCTCCGGCACATAAAAACACCCCCTGCACATGGTATGCAGGGGGTGTCCTGGTTATGATGGTATGGAATTGGAATCAGGCGCTTAGCCGCCAAGGTATGCCTTCTTCACCGCGTCGGAACTGGCAAGCTCCGCGCCGGTGCCGCTTAAGGTAATCTTGCCGGTCTCCAGAACGTAGGCCCGGTCCGCAACCTGCAAGGCCTTTCTGGCGTTCTGCTCCACGAGCAGTATGGTGGTGCCATCCTTGTGCAGCTCCTTGATGATGTCAAAAATCTGGTCCACCAGGATCGGCGCAAGACCCATGGAGGGCTCGTCCAGCATCATCAGCTTGGGATGGCTCATCAGTGCCCGGGACATGGCAAGCATCTGCTGCTCGCCGCCGGAGAGGGTGCCCGCAATCTGCTTACGACGCTCCTTCAGCCGGGGGAAGTAGGTAAAGACCTTCTCCAGATCCGTCTGGGACACATCCTTTCGAATATAAGCGCCCATTTCCAGATTTTCCTGGACGGTCATTTGCAGGAAAATCCGCCGTCCCTCCGGCACATGGGCCAGGCCCGTCCGCAGAAGCTTGTAGGCGTCCACATGGGTAATGTCCTGACCACAGAACTGGATGGAGCCGGTGCGGGGGTGCATCAGGCCGGAGACGGTCTTCAAAATGGTACTCTTGCCCGCGCCGTTGGCGCCGATCAGGGCAACGATTTCCCCCTCGCCTACCTCAAAGGATACGCCCTTGATGGCATGGATGGCGCCGTAATACACATGAATGTCGTCAATTTTCAGCATCAGACGCTTCCCTCCTCTTTGCCCAGATACGCTTCGATCACAGCGGGGTCCGAACGGATCTCCTCCGGGGTACCCTTTGCGATCACCCGACCGTAGTTCACCACGGCAATGGCCTCACAGACATTCATCACCAGGTTCATGTCATGCTCAATGAGGAAAATGGCAATGTGGAAGGTGTCCCGGATTCTGCGGATCTGGTGCATCAGCTCCGCCGTCTCACTGGGGTTCATACCGGCGGCAGGCTCGTCCAGCAGGATGATGGAGGGATTCGTCGCCAAAGCCCGGACAATCTCCAGACGGCGCTGGACGCCGTAGGGCAGGCTTCCCGCCTTCTGGTTCGCCACATCCTGCAAACTCATAAACTCCAGAAGCTCCATGGCCCGCTCATTTGCCGCCCTCTCCATTCTGTAGTAGGAGGGCAGGTGCAGCAGCGAGGAGGCAAAGGAGCACTTAATGCTGTTGTGCATACCCACCTTCACGTTGTCCAGAGCGGTCATATCCGTAAACAGGCGGATGTTCTGGAAGGTACGGGCAATGCCCAGGCGATTGACCTTGCTGGTGGGCATTCCCTTGATATCGATGCCGTTAATCAGGACGGAGCCCCGGGTGGGCTGATACACGCCGGTGAGCAGGTTAAAAATGGTGGTCTTGCCCGCGCCGTTGGGGCCGATCAGGCCGGAAATCTCCGTAGGACCGATGGAAATATTGAAGCCGTCCACGGCGGTCAGGCCACCGAAGTCAATGCCCAGGTTCCGGACATCCAGTACGGGCATTTTATCCTTGTCCTGTTCCCGAAGCAGGGTATAGGAAGGAATTTTCAGCATTTTACGGGAGTATTCATTCATTTTTCCCTACCTCCTTTTTCCGGAAAAGCTTTTTCAGCAGCCTTTTCAGGAAGCTTGCAATCTTATCGGTGACGATGGACTCCACTTCCTTGAACTTGGGCGACCAGGTAAAGAGCATCACCAGGATCAGCACCACCGCGTACAGAATCATCCGGTAATCCTGGAGGGAACGCATAGCCTCCGGCAGGACATACAGGATGGTAGCGGAAATCACGCTGCCCAGAATATTGCCCATGCCGCCCAGGACCACAAAGACCAGGATGTTAATGGAGGTGTTGAAGTTAAACTTCGTAGCGGTGATGGAGGAATAGTTCAGTCCGAACAGCGCCCCCGCCATACCTGCCAGCATGGCAGAGACCACAAAGGCCTTCATCCGGAATGCCGTCACGTTAATGCCAACGGATTCGGCGGCAATCCGGTTGTCCCGGACGGCCTTGATGGCCCGGCCTTCCTTGGAATTGACCAGGTTCTGCACCACAAACAGGGTAATCAGCACCAGCACAAAGCCCATGGGGAAGGTGGCAAGCTTCTGAATGCCGGTAGCCCCCAGAGGCCCACTGACAATCATATTGCCCCCCGCCGCCAGCTTCATTTTGGAGGTGGAGATTGCCATATGGAAGCCCTCGCTGTCAGTACCCACATAGAGGTTGCCTACGATGTTCTTCATAATCTCGCCAAAGGCCAGAGTGACAATTGCCAGGTAGTCACCCCGAAGCCGCAGCACCGGAATGCCGATCAAAAAGCCAACGAAGCCGGCAACCAAAGCGCCTGCGCCCATGGCGCACAGCAGCCGCAGGGCATCGGCACTCACCGCATCCTTCAGCAGAGCCGCGACCACAACGCCGGTAAAGGCCCCCAGTCCCATGAAGCCGGCATGGCCCAGGCTCAGCTCACCGCAGATGCCCACCAGCAGGTTCAGGGAAACCGTCAAAGAGATATAGACACAGATGGGCACCAGATAGCCCTTCACAGAGCTGCCCAGAGAACCATACATACCCTGCATCAGCAGGAATGCCCCGATGACCACGCCATAGGTGATGAGGTTCATACGGGTTACTTTGTTACGCAGTCCTAATTTCATACCCGTCACCTTACACTTTCTCCTGAATCTGCTTGCCCAGCAGACCGGCGGGCTTCACCAGCAGAATGATAATCAGCACGCTAAACACAATGGCATCGGAAAACTGGGTGGAGAGATATACCTTGGAGTAAGTCTCAATGATGCCCAGCAGGATACCGCCTAGCATGGCCCCGGGGATGGAGCCGATGCCGCCAAAGACCGCGGCGGTAAAGGCCCGGATACCGGGCATGGCGCCGGTGGTGGGCTGGAGGGTGGGAACGGTGGAGCACAGCAGCACACCTGCCACGGCAGCCAGGGCGGAGCCAATGGCGAAGGTGGTGGAAATGGTGCGGTTGACGTTGATGCCCATGAGCTGAGCCGCGTCCCGGTCCTCGGAAACCGCCCGCATGGCCTTGCCGGTCCGGGTCTTGCTGGTGAACAGGGTCAGCCCGATCATCACCAGCACGGAAATGACAACCGTCAGCAGCACCTCGGCAGTGATCACAATCTGCCCGTCAAACAGGGCGATGGAGTCGGCGGAAATGATGCTGGTAAAGTTCTTGGGACTGGAGGACCAGATCAGCTGGGCGGCGTTCTGGAGAAAGTAGCTGACGCCGATGGCGGTGATCAGCACCGCGAGGCTGGGCGTTCCCCGGAGAGGACGATAGGCCAGGCCCTCAATGATCACACCCAGCAGGGTGCACACCACCATGGCAGCCAGGACGGACACAATGGCGGGCAGCCCTAAGTAATTGGTCACGCAGAAGGAAATGTAAGCGCCCACCATAATCACATCACCGTGAGCGAAGTTCAGCATTTTGGCAATGCCGTAGACCATGGTATAGCCCAGGGCGATAATGGCATACACCGAGCCAATGCTGATGCCGTTGATCAGGTATTGGAGAATCTGCATAGGAAACCTCTCTTTCTCACTCATATAAACTGTCCGACAGTCTATGACAGCGGTCAAACGGATCTGCCGCTGCCGGAGCGTATTGGCCTCTCTCATGGACTGTCGCATACATAGCTTGTGGGATGGGAGAGAAGCTTCTCCCCCATCCCATGATTTACAAAGTGAATGTAACTCAGGCCATGGGAACGTAAACGCCGTCGGTGACCACAACAGCCGCAGGAGCCTTGGAGATCATACCGTTCTCGTCCCAGGTCATGCCCTTGCCGGTCAGACCGTCAACGGTCAGGCCGCCGGAGAACTGGCCCTTCAGAGCCTCGCACACGTCAGCAGCGGGGGTGCTTCCGTCCACACCGGCAGCCACGCAGGCATCATACAGAGCGTAGATAACATCATAGCCGTCAGCAGCGAACTGGTTGGGAACCAGGCCGTCCATCTTCTCCTTGAACTTGGCGACAAAGGAGGTGGTCAGCTCGTCGGTAGCGTTGGCATCGAAGGGGGTCATCAGGACCAGGCCCTCAGCCAGGGCGGCGTCAAAGCCCTCCACGGTCAGGATGCCGTCCATACCGTCGCAGCCAAAGAAGGTGGGCTTATAGCCGATGGTGTTGGCGTAGGTCAGAACCTGGGAAGCCTCGGTGTAGTAGAAGGGCAGGAACAGCAGGTCGCAGCCGGCGTCCTTGCACATCATAACCTGGCTGCTCAGGTCGGCCTTGTTGTCGGCGTTGAAGGCAGCGTCTTCCACAGCGACGTTCAGGTTCAGCTCAGCAGCCTTCGCAATGAAGCCGTCCTTAATGCCTGCGGAGTAAGCGTCGGAGGAGTCATAAATCACACCGATGGTGGCGTCAGGCCACTTTTCCTTCATCAGCTCAGCGGCGGAAGCGCCCTGGTTGGGGTCGGTGAAGCACATCTGGTAGACGTTGTCGCCGGTGGTGGCAACCTCCATGGCGGAAGCGGAGGGGGTCAGCATGAAGATGCTGTCGTTTGCGCACTCAGCGGCAATGGCCAGGGAGGAGCCGGTGGTGACAGGGCCTGACATAACCTGCATGCCCCAGTCCTTCAGGGTGTTGTAAGCGGAAACAGCCTTATCGGAGCCGTCGGCCTCGTCGTCCTCAGCCTTGAACTCGATCTGCAGGCCACCCTTGGCGTTGATCTCTTCCACGGCGACTTCCATGCCTGCACGGACAGCCAGGCCGTAAGCGGAAGCGGAACCGGTCAGAGGGCCGGTCAGGCCGAACTTCAGGGCAGTCGCGTCACCGGAAGCGTTGTCAGCGGGAGCGGCGGCAGCATTGTCAGCGGGCGCCTTGGTCTCAGCGGGAGCGCTGGAGGAGCCGCAGCCAGCCAGCATGGACATAACCAGCATAGCAGCCATCATCAGAGCAAAAACTTTTTTCATGGTACATTTTCTCCTTTTCTCATTTACTGGCAGCCTCCGAAAATCCCCCGGGAGGTTTTTTCGGCGGATACCTGAAATTATAAAAAAGCGGTCACGTTTTCGTAACCGCCTCTTCATACAACATGAATCCCCGGTTACTTAGGTCACAGCAGAATAATCCGGCCTAGTACGCAAATGGACACTGCCAGCAATAGAGCAGTGTCCAGCAGGGGGATAATTCGGGCAGAGGAACATGCCACTGCGGATGCGCAGCGGGTAGCAGCAGACATCTTGGAAGTGTAAGCTGTCATGGTGTGTTCCTCCTTACTCGTGATTTATCTTGGGTGTATTGTATCTCGCACAAGGACATTTGTCAACGTGGCAAATACCACAGAAAGCATAGGGATTTCCCGCATTTTTTGTACGCAATATACAAAGGGTTCTTTTCCCTTCATTTTCTCCCCTTTCCCGCCGCCTGTCCCCACACCCTTCGGCCCGTTCCTGGAACCGGTGGCTTTCGATTTTGGCCTTCCCCAAACAGCAGAAAAAAGCCTCGATGATCCGTGCTTTGCAGAGATAACCGAAGCTTTTTCAAATGTTTATTCTCCGTCCAGGACGTTTTTGCAGGCAGCCAGGACAGGACTCAGAACCGGGACACAGGTGTGGCTTCCGTAGCCGCCGTTTTCCACCACCACAATAAAGGCCAGAGGATAGGCTTCATCCGTGACAAAGCCTGTAAACATGGCGTTGGAGGTCTGTCCGCCGCCCAGCTGGCTGGTGCCGGATTTGGCGCAGACCGTCAGCCCCGGGAAGTTCCAGTCTCCGTAGATGGTGGAAACGTTGTTTCGCAGATACTCCTGAAGGGTTTGGGCCACATCCTGCGACATAATTCTGTCCGTCTTGTGGGTCTTCGCCCGATAGGTGATTTCCTCACCGCTTTCCACCCGGGAGACGATATATGGCTCCGCCCCTGCCCCGCCTCCGGCGATGGCCCCCATAAAGGTCATATACCGGGCGGGGTTAATCAGGTCCGAGTGCTGACCGATGCAGCTCCAGGCGAAGGATACCGCCCCTGCCTGGGAGATGTCGTAATTCCCCGGTACGCTGGTGACACCGTCGAAGCCGATGCTTTCCGCCACCTGGAATTTTTCCACATACTTTTTCATATTCTCCCGGCCCACCTGCTCTGCCACCTGGGCAAAGGCGCAGTTGCAGGAGTTTGCCAGGGCCTGCTTCAGGCTTTGGGTGCCGTGGGCCCGTTCACAGGTCACAGCCTCCGTGCCGTATTCCACCTTACCGGTGCAGGTAAAGCTCTGGTTTTCGATTCCCGGGACGCAGTCCAGGGCGGCAGCGGTGGTGACAATCTTATAAATGGAGCCGGGCGGGTAGGCCGACTGTAAAAACCGGTTCAGATAGACGCCGCCGTAGGCCCCGGTTTCATCCCCTTCGATGTCGGGCACATTGTCCGGGTCATAGGTAGGCGCAGATAAGGCGCAGAGGATTTCTCCGGTCTGGTAGTTATAGACGGCGATGGTTCCCTTTCGTCCTGCCATGGCCTGGAGGGCGGCGTTCTGGACCTTTGCGGACAATGTCAGATGGATGGTTCCGCCCTCTCCCCCGGCATTGTAGATGCCGTTGACCCGGTCGAAGCCCGCCATTTCCGCGGCGTGGCTTGCCACCGCCCCGGCGCTGATATAGCCTGTCCGGTCCCCCAGCCAGTGGAGGGTGGATTTCCGGGTGGAAGGGTTATCCGAATAGGTTCTTCCATTGTTCAGATCCAGCAGCCGCTCCCCGCTCCGGTCCGTGATGGTTCCAAAGCCGATATTTGTGCCGTTATAGATGTGGGGCGAGCCCTGGAAAACCACCCAGTCTCCCGCCTTTACGGCGTACTCCCCCAGGAAAAACAGCATTCCGCCCAGCAGCACCAGCGCAAACAGGGACATGAGCCAGGTTCGCTTTGTAATTCTGTTCATGTGCCGGAGCTCCTTTCCTTGCTCAGCCGCACGGCAAAGCTGGCGTTCTGCCGGGTATCCCCTGCCTTGACGAAGGCCAGCAGCCCCCAGGCGCCGATCATGCTGGTGCCGCCGTTACTGACGAAGGGGAAGGTCACGCCGGTAAAGGGCAGCACATCCACCGTGCCCAGGCAGTTTAAGATGGTCTGAATCACCAGGATGCTGGCTGCGGTGCAGGCGCCGATGGAGTAAAAGCTGCTTCTTGCCACCCGGGTGGTCCGAATGGCAAAGAGGCTGAACACCACAATGCACACTACCGCCATCACACTCAGCAGCAGCCCCCACTCCTCGGAAATGGTGGCAAAGACAATGTCGGAGTCCGCCGCGAATACATATTGCAGCAGTCCCTCCTCCGGTCCCAGGCCGAACAGGCCCCCGGAGGCAATGCACATCAATGCCCGAGTCTGCTGATAGCCGCTGACCAGCGGGTCCTCCCACACATGCCGCCAGGTGGTAAAGCGCTGGAGGGCATGGGGGGCGATTTGAAGGGCGATGACCCCCGCAAAGCCCAGGGCGGTAATGGCAAGGGCGATGGTGCCCACGCTGCCGGAACGGAGGTAAGCAATGACCAGGAAGGCGCAGAAGAAAATGAGGGCCGTACCAAAGTCATTCATCAGAGCCAGACATCCGCAGATCACGATGGAATAGAGAATAAACAAAATCAGGTTCCGCTTGTGCATGATCCGGTCCATGGTGGAGGTCCCCGCGAAGACGAAGCAGACCTTACTCAGTTCCGAGGGCTGTAGGGAAAGACCGCCGATGATGAGCCAGTTTTTCGCGCCGTAGTATTCCGTACCGAACACCAGCGTCACCGCCAGGAAGCCGATGCCCGCCGCCACAGCCCAGTACCGGAAGACCTTGGCCCGTTCCAGATCCCGCAGGGACCATCCGATCACCAGGAACAGCCCCACACCCAGCAGCATGGCGCACAGCTGCTTCACCGTCTCCTCGGGCTTGACCGTTGCCAGCGCCGCCATGCCAATGGTACACAGGAAGAAGGCCAGGGTCTCCACCTCAAAGGACTTCCGCCGGATCATGCAGTAGAAGATATACAGCAGCCACTGGCACAAGATGATCCCTCCGAAGCCCTGCAAAATACTTAAAAAGTCCTCCCGGTTCCCGTTCAGCAGATAGCCCAGCAGCATCAGACACTGAAAAATGGTCAGCAGCATCAGGTTGGTCACGCTGTCCCATCCGCTGGCTGCCTTGGTCCGAAGCTCCGCCTGCCGGACCTCCTGCCGCTTCGTGATGGGCTGGAGCTGCATTTCCACGCCGCCGATGGAGATTCGGTCCGTAGGCTCCAAAGCGCAGATTTCCACCTGCCGGTCATTGACCCAGGTGCCCCCCTTGGAACCGGCATCGGAAATGGTCCAGCTTCCGTCGTCGTACCGGGTCAGAACCGCATGGTTCCGGGATACCGTGGAGAGGGCCACGGTCACATCACAGCTTTTGCTTCTGCCAATGACCGTTTCCCAGTGGGTGACGGGAACCTGCTCCCCGCCCGGCATATTCAGCCAGCCCCAGATTTCCGGCTCCCGCCGGAAAGTCATCAGAGGCAGGGCGCATCGAAGCAGGATCAGCAGTGCCAGAACGGGAACGGCATACCGAAGGAAGGCGATATAGTCGCCTGCCGCCGCGTTTTGGATTTCCGCCACGCTTTCAAAAAAGCCTTCCATGCACACTTCCTCCTTTCAAAGCAATGTAATTCCTTTCGCCCTCTCCGCCAGGGCAACTGAGAGGGCAAATGCCCACAATGGGCACAGAGGGCTGTCCCCATTTCTTTTGCTAAGGAACCTCTGAATAAATCGTCTGCGGCTGAGCAGCGAATCTTTTGCCCCA